>JAHEOA010000111.1 GCA_018609825.1 Candidatus Bipolaricaulota bacterium
GCGTTCTTCCCCGAGGACGACTCCGTGGCGGCCCAGCAGTAAAGGCATGACGTCATGATCACGGAGGTGCGACCCGATGGGGCTTGAGACCGCCCAGTTCAACTTGCAACACGCCGTCGATCAGGCCAAGGCGACCGTGGAAGGCAATCCGGTCGACCAGTTGGCGGAGCAGAACGACGCGATCGACTTCGAGTTCGCCGACGACGAGACGAACTTCATGCGGGGCAAGGACGGCGACCTGCTCGCCATCACCCGCCCCATGTTCCACGGGACGCTGACGCTGCGCGTCAAGCCCTCGTCCCGCTTCCTGCGGGACGTGGTCCCGACGCTGCGCGGTCGGCAGTTTGCGGCGACCTACAAGGACAAGAACGGGCCGACGCGGTTCACCGTCAAGACCCAATTCGGCTTCTTGATACGGTATCCGCAGCAGCAGCGCGGCGCCCCGGACCTGAACGTCGTCGAAGTCCAGATCGGCGGCGCCTGGGAGCTCGCCAGCGGCTAACGTGTGTTGCTCTGACGGCGCCGCCGCATAAACAGGAAGGGAGCTATGGCCAGAAGCAAGGTCGACCGCCGAGAGGACGAGCGGGGAGACGAGGCCGCGCAGTCCGAGGACGCCCAGGGCGCGACGGACGGTCAGGCAATGGCGCCCGAACCGGCCGGCAAGCCCTCGGACTACGACTTCACCGTCCAGACCAAGGACGCCGGCACGTACCTGGGCCAGCCCCGTAAGCTGACCGAGCCGTCGATGACCGAGCTGAGTCAGTTGGCGGATCTGAACATCAAGATCGAGCCCCGCATGGGCGACGACAACGCCATGCAGGGCTTCGACGTGCAGCTGAACACCGCCGCCTACAACCACCAGATCCTGATGAACTTCGTCAACCCGCCCATCGACCCGGACATGGTCCCGGCCCGCTACGCGCAGGAGGTCCAGGACCTGATCGACGAGTGGGAGCGCTGGTCCGGCGCGGACTCGTTTCTCTCTGGGACTCGACGGCGGGTGGAGGATCGACTCGGCGAGGATCAGGAAGCGGGCTAAGCGGCGCTACTACGTCTACTGGCAGTTCGTCTTCAACCAGGTCACGCCGGTCTCGCTCGACGACGCGGTCAACTGGCCCGCTCGCACTTACATCGAGTTCCTAGCGGCCGCCGAGCACCACAACGAGGTCATGGAACAGCGCCAGCGCGAGGCCGAGCAGGACGCCGGGGCGGACCAGTCGTCGTCCGGGCGAGAGAAGCTGCGCCGGATGGCGGCCGAGCAGGCGAACCGTCCGGGAGGGAGTTAGCGTGCCCGGCCCCATTGCGCGCCGCATTGCCATCCTGATCGACTCCCGTGCCAACACGCGTGGCTTCCAGCGGGCCACGGCTCAGACACAGCGCATGAGCCGAGTCACGGCCAACTTTTCCCAACAGACCCAACGGGCCAGCCAATCCGTGGCCGTGTTGGGCAATCGCGTGGCTCGCCTGGGGCGGTCCCAGGGCGTGACGTTCCGAGCCATGGGTGCGTCCTTGCCGAGGGCGCCCCGGCTTGCGGACGTGTCGGGGCAAGTGGCGACGGAGCTGGACAAGGTTGCCAAACGGAGCGAGTTGGCCGGCCAAGGGATGGGGATGCTGGGCCGAGCCGGGTCCTTCTTCTTCCGCCAGGTTCGAGGCCAGGTGGCCGGATCCGCCGAGGAGTTGGCGGCGTTCCAGGACTCGGCCCAGGCGGCCCGTCGGGGCTTCGTCGACTTCGGCTCGCAGGTCGGGCGGTTCTCCACGGAGTTCATGGAGTTGACCTCGCGGGCGCGCAACCAGTTCCGTCGCTTCCTGGAGTTGGGCCCCATGGCCCAGCAGACGTTTATCCCCTTCATGCGCCAAGGCCTGGTGGACCTTACCGAGCAGGGAATCCCGCGGTTTGAGGCGCGATTCCTCCGGGCCATGCGGACGATCCAGACGGTGGCCCCGCAAGCGCTTCGCGCGCCGAACTTCGAGGCGTTCGGAACCCAGCTGAGCGCACAGAACCTCGGCGACCAGGCCCGATCGCAGGCCCTGCAGGCGCTGCCGCCCGCAGACCGCGGACGCATGCGGGGCCAGATCGAGGAGTTTCTCCGGCTGTCGAGGGGGCAGCAACAACAGGTGATGCAGGCGTTCAACCGCCTGGAGCAGGCAGCGGGGCCGCGCCCACCCCGCAGCCGCATCGGACGGGCGATGGGCCTGGGCATGGGCGGATTCCAGCGCCAAGGGATTCAGTTCCGCAACCTGACCCAACGGGCCAGCCAGTTCTCGGAGGAGTTCATCCGGCGCCTGGAGAGTTCAGGGCGCTCGCTACGGCAGTTCGCCAACCTGTCGTCGTCGCAGCAGCAGCGCGTGACGAACGAACTCCAGCAGATGGGACAGGCGGCGGACCAGTTCACGCGCCAGTTCGATCGCCAGATGCGCCGGGCCCGGACGCCGGGCGGGCGGTTCCTCAACTTCGTGGGCACCATGCGGCAACGGGTGGCCGGCCACTTCCAGACCATGCAGGCGCGGATGCAGAGCTTCATCTTCAGCACCTTCAGCCTGTTCATCGCCGGCATGAACTTCCGCATGGTCATCATGGTGATCCAGGGCCTCATCCAGGCGGCCTCCGACTTCTTCCAGACGAGCATCCGGATGGAGAACGCCTTCGGCCGTCTGAGCGGGCGGGCCAATCAGCTGGCCAACGCCATGGCGGGGGTCAACAACGTCACCCGCAACGTCTCGCGCGACATCGTCTCCCAGTTCGGGACGGCGCTGCGCGAGATCGGGATCACCTCCGAGCGCGAGGTCTTGGACATGAGCGAGCGGCTCTCCCGCCTGGCGGACGTCGTGGGCAAGATCGCGTTCAAGGGGCCGACCGAGTCGGCCAAGGCGCTGCGCCAGGCCATCGAGGGGAACACGGACCAGCTCTCCAAGTTCCTGGCCGGGCTGAACCTGACGGAGGAGCGCCTGGACGAGATCGCCCGGCGGCGGCTCGGACAGGCCTTCTCGGAACTGGAGAAGGCGGAGCAGGCGCGGATCGTTCTGGAGGTCGCCGGGCCGCGCGCCCAGGAGATGCTGGAGGAGCTGCCGCAAGGCGTGAGGGACGCCCGCGACGCGATCGATCGGCTCTCCTCCAGCTGGACGTCGCTGCGCCAGACCATGGGGCGAGCCTTCACCAGCTCGCGGGTCATGGTGGAGACCATTCGTCTGCTCGGCACGGTCCTGAAGGGGCTCAATGCCCTCCTCAACATTCGGATTCCGCTCATCGGGCGTCTGGCCAACCTGGCGGCGGTCATGACCATGCTCATCTCGACCGTCATGGGGATCATGGTCACTTTCCTGGCTGCGCAGAAGGTCGTGGAGCTGTTGGGCATCGCCTTGGAGGGCACGGCGCTCAAGTCCCTCGCCCTGGCGGCAGCGAACAGCACGCTCGGGATTCGCCTACGGCTCGCCAAGATGCGCATGTGGGCCTACATCCGCTCGCTGTTCGCGATGCGCCGGGCGACGACCACGGGCATCGTGGCCAACGCCGAGATGGCCGACGTGGTCGGGGACCGGCTGGTGCCTGCCCTGCGTCGGGGGCTCACCTGGTTGCGGGCCATGGCGGCGACCCTGCGCACCCGCTTCGTCTTCGCCCTGCGCGGCGGCACTGACTGGGTCCGGCGCTTTGCGCGCGCCCTGGGGATGCACGTCGCCGCCGCGTCCGGCACCGCCGTGGGGTGGCTGCGCCGGGTCGGGCAGACCGTCACGGCGACGTTGATCCCGGCCATGAAGCGCGGCATCGTCTGGATCGGCCGCATGACGGCGGCCGTGGCCCGCCTCGCAATCGCCTTCCTCGCCACGCCGGCCGGTTGGATCACCGCCACGATCGCGGCCCTGGCCGCAGGCGCGTTCCTGGTCGTGCGGAATTGGGACAAGGTGAGCCGCTTCTTCACCCAGACGCTGCCGGGGTCGCTGGAGCGGATCCGCGACTTCGCCGCTCGCGTCGGCGAGATCCTCATCCGCCCCTTCGAGACGGTCTGGGCGTTCGTCCGGGACCTGTTCACGGTCAAGATCCCGGACCTGTTCAACCGCTTCCTGGCCTTCATCAAGGACATTCCGCGCAAGACCTACAGCGCACTGACCTCGATCCCCATTCTGGGCGACGTCATCGACATAACGGGCCAGGGCATCGGGCGGCTGGCCACCGCGTTGAGCAGCAACAGCGGGCAGCGGGCCGCCCAGACGGCGGAGGGCTTCGCCCGAGGCGGCTTCACCGGGGACGTGCCCGCATCCCAACCGGCGGGGATTGTGCACGGCGGCGAGTTCGTGGTGCCGGCCCGCATGGTGGATCGCTTCCCAAGGCTGATCGCGCTGCTTGAGGGGATGCGGACCGGACGGACGTCCGAGTTTCAAGAGGGCGGGCTGGTAAATAGCATTGGACAGGCCATCGGAGGCGGAATCGGCAAGATAGGGCAAATTGCAGGTGATGTTCCAGGCCGCTTGCGCAACCTCTCCGCAGGATTGATACCGCAAGTTAGACGTGCGAAGAATCGGCTATCGAATGAGTTCTTATTCGCCAACGCCCGGTTCATTGAGCTATTGAGCAATCCAACCAAGGGTCGGGTGCTATATAAATCCGAGGATATCCTAAGGCAGCTACTTGCCGGGGGAATTGGAGTGCCTCCTGAGAGGCTCGCTGGCGAAACCCAAAAGCGCCTATCATCGCCTCTGCTAAGAAAGGTCAATGAGAAGCTCTTTGGCCTGGCCTCAAAAGCCCGATTGATGGCATCGCGCGCCCTCTCCGGCCCCATCATCGATGCAGTTGCCCAAGGTGTCGGGTTGGCCCGAGGCGATATCGGGCTTCCTCGGGCGATTTCCAGGTTCGTCGGCGACGTGGGTGGAGGAATTGCTGGGGCGCAACTTGGGGCGACGGCAGGATCGGCCGTATTGCCTGGCTTCGGCACAGGGGTCGGCGGATTGATTGGTGCCATGGGAGGCGCATTCCTTGGTCGAGAGGCCACACAGCGGTCGCTGTTGCCAGTCCTGGAAAATCTGCCACGCATTGGCCAGGCAATCCAGGCAGGAGGTCAGCGAGCCATTGAGGGCGTTGGGCGTGTTGACAACATCCTCCGGGATCTGGGGACTGGGATCGGCGGCTTCGTTCAGCGGAACGTGTTCCAACCTCTGGGCCTGGCGGGCGGCCTGGGCGGAGGCGGGTTCCCGCAGCCGCCCATCGTCACGCCGATGCCGGCCCAGCCGGCGGCCGGTGCAGGCGAATCGCCCATCTCCCTTAGCATCGGCGACATTCATGTCAGTGTGGAAGGGGCGGCGGACGAGGCCGAGGCCGAGCGCCAGGGCCGGGCCGCCGGCCGCGCGGCCATGAACGAGATCGAGTCCGAGGTCGTGGACCTGTTGAACCGTGCCTTGGGCGGCCTGATCGAGGAGAGGCCGCCCACGCGGAACCGGAGGGATGCTCGCTGATGGGACTGATCCAGACCGGGTTGAAGGCCATTCAGGACATCACGTCGTCCCTGCCTGACATCTCCGAGCTGGCGGAGGAGGGCAAGGAAGCCCTGGATCAGGCGCAGGACGTGGCGGAGGCCGACAACCCCCAGGAGGCCCTCCAAGAGGGCAAGGAGGCGGTCAACCAGGGACAGAAGGCCGCGCAGAAGGCCCAGGAGAACATCGACGAGATGGAGTCGGGGGTCAAGCAGGCCAAGAGCCGCTTCGAGAACGTCGACCTGAGCGGCTTCCCCATGGACCCGAAGCAGCTGGGCCAGACCTCGCCGCAGTCCGGCGAGGGGGCTTCGCCCTCCCAGGAGGGCACCGGCCAGAGCGGCAACGTCCCGTCGCTCAGCCCGCAGCTGCAGGAGAAGGGGGTCAACATCCTGCAGGGCACCCCGACCTCGGAGGCGACCGGCACGGTCATGGTGGGCGACGTGATCATCCGGGCCGTGCAGACCGAGCGGCTCACCGAACGCCTCCGTCCCCAGGAGCACCCGCGCGAGGACAGCCGTAAGTTCGCCGACGACGCCATTCGCGAGCCGCGCCAGATCCGCATTGAGGGATACTTCGGCAACGTCATGCAGCCCGAGCCGGTCACCGAGCGCCAACGCGCGCTGGACCGCCTCGAGGAGATGAAGGACCGGGCCGAGGTCATCACCGTGATCACCGACTTCGCGCCCAACCCCGAGCAGGATTACCTGATCACGGAGGTGCAGGCCGAGCACGTCGGGTCCCGGACGGCCGCGGTGCCGGGCGCGCCGTTCAACGGCCCCGGCGACGCCTTCAACTTGACGATCACGGTCCGGAAGGAGCACTTCGCCGTCGTCCAGTACGGGGCGTCGGAGAACCCGGCGGCCCAGTCGACGAGCCCGCCCAGTCGAGGGCCGCGGTCGCCCCAGTCGCCCGGCGCGCGGACGGTCGACCCGAGCGGCGTGGGCGCCTCCCTGGGCGACCTGTCCGGCATCGACATCGAGAAGCCGGGCGAGGAGCCGAAGACGGCCCCGGATCCCATGTCGGGCGGGCGCCTGGATCGGGAACCGCAGACGCCGAACGAGAAGGACGCCGAAAGCGAGGACCAGGGCGACGATGGAGGCGGGTTCCTGGGCGGCGTGTTCGACAAGGCCAAGGACCTCTACAACGACGCCAAGGGCGTCATTGAGGATGTCAAGAACAACCCGCTCGGCCGCATGGCCGTCAACGCCGCCAAGAACTTCGCCGAGAACAACATTCCCGGCGCCTCGCTGGCGATGGACATCGCCTCGGGCAACGTCGGGGTTGACACGCTCGTCGATACGGCCGTCAGCTCCATTCCGGGCGCTGGGGCGGTCAAGTCGGCCTTGGAAAGCCCCGTCGGCCAGGTCGTCGCCGGGGCCGTGGCCGAGAAGGTCCCGTTCGCGGACAAGGCGCTGTCCACGTTGGGCGTCGACACCGCCGGCGGCGAGGCCGTGGCGGGCGCGCTCGACTCGGCGGCCTCGGCCATCGGCCTCGGCGGCGACGGCGGGTCGGAGCCTCAGCCGACCGTCATGGACGAGTCCTCGGCCATGCAGGTCTTCCGCGAGACGCGCCGGGAGATGGGCCCGGCCGCGCGACGGCTTTTCCAACAGGGATTGGACGTGCCCACGACGCTGGAAGCGCAGCTCGGCTGGTTCAGCGGCGAGCTGTTCAACGAGATGGCCAAGGACGTCTCCACCCTGGAGGACATCGCGCAGGTGGTGGGCCCTTGGATGGGGCGTCGCCCCCTGCCCAGCGATCGGAGGCGATCGTAGTGCCCGCCGGATTCCAAGACATCGGCGACACGGTCCGCCAGCTGACGCGATTGCCCCGCGACCGGCCGCTCTTTGACGCCACGTACCTGCCGGTGCCCCCGGACGTGGCCCTGCGCTATCCCTATCCGTGGGTCCAGACCATTGGCGGCCGGACCTACGGGTTCGAGGTCGACTACAACGACGTCTCCAACATCTGGACCTTGGCGATCTATCAGGGCGGGCGGCCCATCGTCATTCGGCCCTTGCGCTACGCGATCGACTGCGTGGGCCGCTTCCAGCACTACCCCGAACTGCGCGGCCTCCACATCGTCCCGTTCGACGGGCGCTTCCGCTGGCTCAAGGTTGGCATCACCAAGGACAACTTCGCCACCGAGGTCAAGCTCTACTTCGCCACCGAGCTGCCGCCGATCCGGGGGACCTGATGGGCATTCGAGCTTGGGACCGTCACGTCCGCGTCGAGATCGGCCAGGCGAAGCTGCTGGCCGCGAGCACGGACAACCCCGTGGTGCGCGAGAAGGTGAAGGACTTCTACTGGGACACGGGCCGGGGCGGCTTCGAGCCCGGCAAGGGCGTGGTGATGCACTTTGAGCCGGTCTTTTCTTTCAACCACTACGGCGGCTTCGACAGCGAGGAGTACAACTGGGACATGGACTTCGAGGTCCACGAGGGCGGCGAGCGCGGAGCCAACGCCTCGGCCTGCGAGGTGAGCGTCTGGAACCCGGATCCGTGGACGCTGGACGCGCTCAAGCGGGCGTACGAGGAGGGCTGGGTGCCCGAGGGCAAGCCGCCGAAGGGGTTTGTCAACCGCGAGGAGGGCTCGGTGAGCGGGCCATTCCCGTCGGAGGACAGTGGGCCGTCCTTCCGCCCGACGGTCCAGTCCGGGGCGACCCAGCGCGGGCTGCTGTTGAAGCTGCTGGTGGGCTGGGGGCCGGAGATTCCGCCGGTGCTGCACCTGGGCGACGTGACCTCGATCAAGGTCAAGCACGACGGCTCGGACAGTCGCGTCGTCTTTGAGGTGGACCAGCTGCAGATCCAGTCGTGGGTGGGCCATCACACGGCGTTCCCCGGCGACGAGAAGCGGGAAGTGATGAAGGATCTGCTCTTTCTCCAGCCCCTGCCGTGGCGGGGCCCGAACGGCACGAGCCGGCCCGAGCCGCCGCCGCTCAACCACGGGCTGCGCCCGACGTATCGCAAGAGCAAGGTCTTCGGCGGCGAGCGGGCCCTTGAGGACGCGATCCGGCAGGTGGCGGAGGACATGGGCCTGATGGTCAAGTTCAACAACAACGAGATCGTGTTCGCCTTCAAGCGGATCAAGCCGTCGCTGATCCCCGAGAATGACGGGTCCGGCGGCTCGATCACGGACCCGGCCCCGCCGCTCTGGGAGCAGCTGTTCGGCACCAATCCGCCCGGCGGCGAGGGCGGCCAGGCCGAGGAGGAGACCTCGGGCGAGGGGGGCAGCGGGACCGACGGCCCCCGCTTCGCCAACGAGCCACGGGGCGGCGCCATCCCGACGGGGCTGACGTTCGACCTGGACAGCGGGCTGATCGGGGAGCCCGAGCCCTCCTACGAGAGCGGCAAGGATCAGGGGCTCATCGTCCAGAACGAGAAGACGGACCGCGATCGCTTCCAGGGCGTGAGCACCTACAGCGTCAAGCTGTTGGTGAACGGATTGATCCACCGCATGCACGGATTCGACGTGCTGCTCAAGCACCACCGGGACAACCAGCACATCCGGCTCAGCTTCCGGGCAACCGCCGTCCAGCACCAGGGCAGCACCTACGGCAGCGACTATCAGACGATGGTGGAGGCGGAGCTGTTGCGCAAGACCGAGAAGGATGCAGCCACCAACATCTCGCCAGGCTCCGTCGGCCCGTCGTTGAACGTGCCCTCGTTCGAGGGGGAGGGGGAGTAGCCGTGGCCGACCCGAGCGGGGCCGAGCGGGTGGACGTCGAGCGGCTCCAAGATTTGCTGAGCGAGCTGATCGACCAGGAGACCTCCAAGCTGATCACGGCCTTTCTCGCCATCGTCAAGGACTACAAGACGGACACCGGCCGGATCACGGTGACCCCCGCCGACCGGACGGTCCACATGCCGAGCGGCTACGAGCTCGAGCGCCACGACTCCATTGACGTGCCGGTCAGCTGGTATCGGTTGGGCAATGGCATGTTCAAGTTCCGGCCCAAGAAGGGCGACTTGGTCTATTGTCTGGCCAGCATGGTCCCCACCGAGGAGATTCTGACCGAAATCGCCCCTCGCACTCAGCGCATCGACGGCACCTCGCAGGCGACGGGGCTCCCCATGCTGGCGGACGAGGCGACCAAGCTGCCGCGCCGGGACGCCCACCACGACTACGACGACATCATCGTCCTGCCGTTGGGGGTGCGGGCGGACAAGGACGCGCCGATCCCCGATCACGGGGACGGCGACGCGCCCTTGGTCATCGGCGTGGTCAACGAGGCGGGGACGAAGTTCGAGTCGCGGATGACGTGGAAGGAGAACGGCGACGTCTTCACCTACGTCAAACCGTCCCCGACGAAGTGCGGCCTCGAGCAGCACAAGCAGTGCAAGCCCCAGCCACCGGGCCGCTTCTACATCCACGTGGTCGAGGAGAGCCCGGAGGGCAGCGAGGGCGGGGTCGAGCAACAGCAGGACGAGGAGGAATCCGAGGAGCCCCCGCCGGACTTCTCGGACAAGACCCTCGGCGAGCTGGGCGTCAGTGCGGACCAGGCGGCGCAGGCGTTCGGCGCGGACGACGCCAAGGGCCTCCTCGATGACCTCGGCCTGCCGTCGAGTACGGACGAGCTGTTGGATCAGGCCGGCGTCCCTTCGCTGGATGATTTGAAGAACATGAGCCTGAACGAGGCCGCCCAGGCGCTCGGGCTCTCGAACAAGGACCTCATGGGCGGCGTCGGCGAGGACTCCATCAACGACATGATGGATAAGCTGGGCGCCGACAACCTCTCGGACCTGAAGAACACGAGCGTGGAGGACGTGGTCGACGCCTACGGCAAGGACGCGGCGAAGTTCGCCGCCGATGCGGCCGGGGTCAGTCCGGAGAAGGCCGCGGAGGCGGTCGACGCCACCGATGCGGCCGCCAACCAGGTGGAGGAGGTCAAGAACGCGAGCGAAGAGGCCCAGCAAGACGCCAAGGACGCGGCGGACGCCCTGATGAGCGGCGACGTGGCCAAGGCCAAGGAGAAGGGGGAGGACGCCCTCGAGCAAGGCAAGAAGATCGTGGAGACGGCCAAGCAGGCCTGGGACACGATCAGCGGCTTTTTCGGCGGTTAAGCGTCGCTCCGATCAGGGCAAACTGAGGGAAGATCACCATGCCGAATCGCTACATTGGCTGGTCCAGCTTTGAGAATCAGCGCGCCGCCTTCGACTTCTACGACTGGGTCTGGGACCCCGAGGCTCGCAAGCCTCGGAC
>JAHEOA010000112.1 GCA_018609825.1 Candidatus Bipolaricaulota bacterium
CCCTGCACCTGCGCCGGCTCGACGTCGCCGGCGACGCTGGCGGGATCCGTCGCTCAAGCCTTGGCGGAGAGCTTCAGCGGCATCGTCATGGCCCAGCACGTCCAGCCGGGCGCGCCGATCATCATCGGCGGCGTCATCAGCGCCATGGACATGAAAACCACCGCCTATCTGTACGGCGGCCCCGACTTCCAGCTCATGACGACCGCGACCATGGAGATGGCCCGCTATCTCGACCTTCCCGCGTACGGAACCGCGGGCTGCACCGACTCCAAGGTCGTCGACGAGCAGGCGGCCATCGAGGCGATGTTCTCCATCGCGCTGCAAGCGCTGGCCGGCGGCAACCTCATCCACGACGTCGGCTACATCGGCTCGGGGCTGATCGGCTCCTACGACCAGCTCGTCATGTCCGACGAGATCATCGGCATGACCCGGCGGTTCATGCGCGGGATCGACTTCGATGAAGAACATCTGGCCGTGGACGTCATCCACAAGGTCGGCCCGCGCGGCAACTTCCTCTCTGAGCCCCACACCATGAACCACTTCAAGACCGAGCACTGGTACCCCAGCCTCCTGGACCGCCAGAACTACGACAAGTGGTCCGCGGACGGCTCCAAAGACATGGGCCAGCGGGTCAACGAGAAGGTCCGCCATCTGTTGGAGACCCACGAGCCCGAGCCGCTGGAGGAGTCGAAGCGGAAGCAAATCAACGAGCTGCTCGAGGCTGAGGCCGCGTCGCGAGAGGTCAAGTACTAGGGAGGCATGCGTCATGCGAACCAACAAGACGAACATCTCCGAACGGGCCGGGCTGCGCCTCAAGATCCTTTCCGACGATCAGATCAAGGAGATCCACTCGCGCTCCTTGGAGATCCTGAGCCGGACGGGGGTCTACGTCGAGTCCGACGAGGCGATCGAGATGCTCGCCGAGGCCGGCTGCCGGGTCCAGGACGGCATTGTCAAGTTTCCGCCCGGCCTGGTGGAGTGGGCGCTCGACATGGCCCCGAGCCAGTTCCTCTTCTACGACCGCACGGGCGACCACGCGCTCAACATCGGCGGGAACAACACCTCCTTCGGCATGGGGCCGACGCTGCTCTACATGCTCGACCCCGACACGGGCGAACGTCGCAAATTTGTGAAATCCGACACCGAAAAGGCCGCCCGCGTTGCCGACGCGCTGGAGAACATCGAGTGGGTCATGGGCCTGGGGACGATCAGCGACTGCGACCCCGCCGACACCGAAGTCCACGAGTTTGACGCCATGGTCCGCAACACCACCAAACCCTTGATCACCTGGGCCGAGTCGCTGCAGGGCCTGAAGAGCATCATCAAGATGGCCGAGGCCGTCCGCGGCGGCAAGGAGGCGCTCCAGGACGCTCCGTTCATCGCGTCGTATTCCGAGCCGATCTCCCCGCTGACCCAGAACGAGATCGCCGTGGAGAAGCTGCTGATCACGGCCGACTACGGCATCCCCACGGTGCACACGCCCATTCCGCAAGCCGGCGCCAGCCTGCCCACCACGCTGGCGGGGACGCTCGTCGGCATCAACGCGGAGAACCTGGCGTCGGTGACGATCTCGCAGGTCCGCAAGGCGGGGGCGCCGATCATCATCGGCGGCGTCATCGGCACCATGGACATGCTCCAGGCCCAGCTTGCGTACGGCTCGCCCGAAATGCAGCTGATGCTGGCGGCCTACATGGACATGGCCCATTATTATGAGATCCCGACGTGGGGCACGGGCGGCTGCACCGACTCCAAGCTGCCCGACCAGCAGGCGGCCATTGAGGCGGCCCAGTCGGTGCTGTACTCGGCGCTCAGCGGGGCGAACCTGGTCCACGATCCGGGCTACATGGCCTCGGGGACGCAGGGCTCGCTCGACATGCTCGTCATGGTCGACGAGATCGCCCGCATGGCCAAGTACATCACCCGCGGCATGCGCGTCAACGACCAGACGCTGGCGTTGGACGCGATCCACGACGTCGGCCCCGGCGGCGAGTTCCTGACCTCCAGCCACACGTTCCAGAACTTCCGCGAGCAGCTCTACTTCCCCACGCTCATGGACCGCCAGCCCCAGGACAAGTGGGTCGAATCCGGCGCCAAGACGATGGGCGACCGCATCAAGGAGCGCTACCGGCACATCCTCGACACCCACGAGGTCGAGCCGCTGCCGGATGAGGCGCTGCGCGTCATCGAGGAGACGGTCCCGGACAAGGTCACGGCCTGATCGAGCGAAAGGATCCACCATGATCGTGATCGGCGAACTGATCAACTCAACCCGCGACGAGGTCAAGGAGGCCCTGGCGGAGCACGACGAGTCGACGATCCGGCGACTGGCCCGCGAGCAGGTCGAGGCCGGCGCGGATCTGTTGGACGTCAACACCGCCACGAGCCGCAAGCGCGAGATCGAGGACATGGAATGGGTCATCGACCTCGTCCACGACGAGGTCGGCCCCGACGTGCGCCTCGCCATCGACAGCCCCAACACCGAGGCCGTGCAGCGCGGCCTGGAGAAGGCCGAGGCCCGCGCCCTGGTCAACTCGGTCAACAACGAGGCGTCCTCGCAGGAGGCGCTCGTGCCCCTGTTGAAGGAACACGACGCCGACGTCATCGGCCTGACCATGGGCGGCGGATCGGGCATGCCAACCGCCGTCGACGACCGCCTCAAGGAGGCCGAGCAGCTCGTCAACAGCCTCGACGGGGCGGGCTTCGACCTCAACCGACTCTACATCGACCCGCTGGTGATGACGATCGGCAGCAACCAGGAACAGGCCGGCTACGTCATCGACACCGTGCGGGCCATCAAGGACCGCTGGGGCGAGCAGGGCGTCAAGACGTCCGTGGGCCTGAGCAACGTCTCCTACGGGCTTCCGAACCGCGGGATCATCAACCGCGCGTTCTTGGCGATGCTTCTGGAGGCGGGTCTGGACGGCGCCATTATCGACCCGACGGAGCGGCCGATGATGGACACGCTGCGCGCCTCGGAGGCGCTGCTCGGAATCGACGCCCACTGCCTGGGCTACATCAAGCACATGCGGGCTCGCGAGAGCAAGTGACAATGGTGCTAGCGATGTTCACTCATCATGATCGGCTGCTGGCTAAGTCCGAATCGAGTGGACGCACGGAGCTGTGAATCGAGAAGGGAGGAGGACCCCATGGGTGTGTTGGACGAGTTGAAGCAAAGCGTCATCGACATGGAGGTTGAGTCGGCCACGGAGCTGACCCAAAAAGCCCTCGACGAGGGTATGGACGCGGAGAAGGTCCTGAACGAGGCGCTGGTGCCGGCCATGGACGCGGTCGGCGATCAATACGAGAAGGGCGAGCGCTATGTGCCCGAGATGCTGCTGTCCGCCCAGGCCATGAAGGGCGGCATGCAGCTCTTACGCCCGCTGTTAGCCGAATCCGGCGTGGAGCCCAAGGGCAGGATCGTCATCGGCACCGTGGAGGGCGACCTCCACGACATCGGGCAGAACCTGGTGTCGATGATGCTGGAGGGCGCCGGCTTCGAGGTGACCAACCTCGGCGCGGAGACCCCGGCCGACGAGTTCGTCTCGTCCGTCAAGGACAACCACGCGGACATCCTGGGACTGTCGGCGCTGTTGACCACGACCATGACCCACATGCCGGAGGTCATCGACGCGCTCAAGGAGGACGGGGTGCGCGATAACCTCCAGGTCATGATCGGCGGCGCGCCCGTCAGCCAGGACTACGCGGACGAGATCGGCGCCGACGGCTACGCCTCGGACGCCAGCTCGGCGGTCAAGCTGGCCGAGCAGCTCATCGGCGCCCGCAAGTAACGCGTCATCGACAATGGGGGCTCCCATGAGCAGCGGAACCGACACTGACGGCCAGATCCTGCGACCGACCGATCTCACGATCGAGCCCGAGCGGGTCTGGCGCCGCATGGGCTACGCGGACACCTCCAGCGTGCCCGAGGTCTTGCACCGGTCGTTCGACCGGGCGTTCCGAATGGGGCAGGATCTCGTGGATCCCGCCATTCGCTGGACCATACGGTCGCTGCGGGGAGCCCCCGAACCCAACGGATCCGTGCACGTGGGCGAGGTCACGTTCTGCAGCAACGAGCTGGCCGTTCGCTGCCAAGGCGCGGAGGAGCTCGTCCTCTTCGTCGCCACGATCGGTCCCCGTCTCGAGGACCAAGTCCACAGCCGGATCTCGAGCGAGCCTCTGCCGGCCGTCGTGCTGGATTACTTCGGCTCCGAGGCCGTGGTGGGGCTCACGCACTACATGCGCGCGCATCTGGAAGCGTACGCCGCGCCCCAGGGGTACCGGGTCGGGGGGCGCTTCTGCCCGGGCTACGGCGACTGGGACACGCGCGAGCAGCACAAGCTCTTCTCGCTGCTGGACGGCGAGCCCATCGGCGTGGCGTTGAGCGCAAGCGGCATGATGCACCCGCGCAAGTCCTACGCCGGGGCCGTCCCCCTGGGCCCGGGCGTGGAGGAGATCAGTCACTATGCCCGAGTCAGCGAACATTGAGCATCATCGGGTGACGATCTACCCCCAGGAGGCCGACTCGCCCGATCGACTGGACGTCGAGGCGGGCCGGAACCTCTTTTTCCACCTGACCCGCCAAGGCTACGCCATCGCCAGCGCGTGCGGCGGCGTCGGGACTTGCGGCAAGTGTGCCGTGCGGCTCCACGAGGGACGGAAACCGCCGACCGAGCCGGAGCGCGTCCACCTCGACGAGGCCGACCTCGACGCGGGCTGGCGGCTGTCCTGTCAACAACGGGTCGACCGCGACATGGTCGTGACGTCCCCGATCTACGACGAGACGACCCAAGCCAAGGAACAGCTGGCGCACGAGCTCCAGATCGAGCTCGATCCCGGGGTTCGCAAGGTCTTCCTGGAGCTGGATCCGCCGGGCCGCCACGATCAACGCTCGGACACGACCCGCGTGGCCGAGGCGCTCGGGACTGACGACCTGACCTTCTCGCTGCCCGCGCTGCAGAACCTGCCCAACGTCCTGCGCGCGAACGACTTCAACGTGACGGTGCTGTTGGAGGACGAACGCGTGCTCGACATCGAGCCCGGCGACACATCGGATGCCCTCTACGGGCTGTCGGTGGACATCGGCACGACGACGCTGGCCGGGTACCTGTTGGATCTCGTCACCGGCGAGGAGCTGGCGATCCGCTCGCGCATGAACCCGCAGCAGCGCCTGGGCGCCGACGTCATCTCCCGCATCAAGCAGGTCCACGACCGCGGCGACGAGGGGCTCGTGGAGCTCAAGGAAGCGGTCATTGACGGCATCAACTCGCTGGTCAAGCGCGTCACCGAGGCCGGACGCATCGAGCCGAGCCAGATCGCCAAGGCGACCATCGTGGGCAACCCGACGATGCTCCATCTGTTCACGGGCATTCCCCCGTCGTTCATCGACCATAGCCCCTACACGCCCGTCCTCCAGACCGGGCTGAAGTTTCTGGCCAAGCAGCTCGGGCTCGATCTCAATCCCGAGGCCCGCGTCCACGTCTTCCCCGGCATCTCCGGCTACGTGGGCGGCGACATCACGGCGGGTCTGTTGTTCTCTGGCCTCCATCGCGACGACCGCCTGAGCCTCTTCGTCGACATCGGCACCAACGCCGAGATCGTGCTCGGCAACCGGGACCATCTGCTGGCCTGTTCCACACCCGCTGGACCGGCGTTCGAGGGGGCGCGCATCAAGCACGGCATGAGCGCCACGCCCGGCGCGATCAACTACGCCCGCTTCGATCCGGACCGCGACGACATCCGACTGGAGGTCATCAGCGGCGTCCCGCCCCGCGGCATCTGCGGTTCCGGCTTGATTGACTTGGCCGCGGAACTGCTAAAAGTCGGCGTCATCGACGACAAGGGGACGCTGCGCGCCGACGGCGGCTCGCCTTACGCCGCGCGGGTTCGGGAAGCCGACAACGGCCAGCCCGAGTTCCTCGTGGCCGACGAACCGGAACCGATCGTGTTGAGCCAACAGGACATTCGCGAACTGCAGCTGGCCAAGGGCGCCATCCGCGCCGGCGTCGAGGTGGCGCTCGGCGAGCTGGGCGCAGCACCCGAAGACGTCGACATGGTCTATCTGGCCGGCGCCTTCGGCAACTACGTGCGGCGCGAGAGCGTGCTGCGTCTCGGGATGCTGCCCGCATTTGGCCTGGAGTCGATCGTGGCGCTCGGCAACGCGGCCGGTCAGGGGGCCAAGCTCGCGCTGCTCAACCGCGGCCAGTGGGCCGAGGTCCGCGCGCTGTCCCGCGACGTCCACTATCTGGAGCTGTCCTATCACGCGGACTTCAGCGACACGTTCATGCAGAGCATGCTGTTTCCCGACGAGACCGCGACGTCGGGCGCCCATCCCCCGATCGGCCACCTGAAGGGAGGAGCCCATGAGTCACGCAGCCAAACGTGAAAACATCCTTTTCCGCTTGATCGGCTGGATCGAGCGCGTCATCAAGGGAGCGCTGTTCAACTTTGACGAGTGCGGCCAGTGCATCCTCAAGGACAACGGCTTCGTCTGCCCGATGGGATGTCCCAAGAACCTGCGCAACGGGCCTTGCGGCGGCGTGCGCCAGAACGGGCACTGCGAGGTCTATCCGGACATGACGTGCGTGTGGTACGCCGGCATCACCAGTACGGAACGCCGTCAGTATCTTATGGACGATCGGGTCCCCCGATGGTGGATGAAGACGGGGCTGTTCTTGAGAAGCCAGGACAAGATCCAGCCGCCGGTGGACTGGCGCATGCACGGCACCTCCTCCTGGGTCAACCACGCCATCAAGAGGAACGATCAGTTCCTCTTTCTTGAAGGCAAGGAGGGCCTGGAGGCCTACGCGTGGCACATGGAGAACGAGGAGGTGGACTGACCATGAGCGGCCAAAACGGACAACCGCCGGAGCCCCCGAGCGGGCCGTTCAGCCATCTGCAGAAAGTGCTTGAGGGCGGAACGTTCGCTGTCGCCGCCGAGCTCGGCCCGCCCAAGAGCGCCGATCGCTCCGTCATCGAGCGCAAGGCGGACATGCTGGGCGGCTGGGCCGACGCCATCAACGTCACCGACAACCAGACCGCCGCGTCGCGCATGAGCAGCATGGCGGCCTGCTCGATACTGGTGGACAAGGGCATCGATGCGGTCTTTCAGATCACCGCCCGCGACCGCAACCGACTGGCCATTCAGAACGACGTCATGGGCGCGTCGGCGCTGGGCATCCGCAACGTCCTCTGTCTCACGGGCGACGACGTCTCGTTGGGCAACCATCCCGACGCCAAGCGCGTCCACGATCTGGGGTCCATCGAGATGGTCCAGGCCGTCAAGCGCATGCGCGACGATGGAAAATTCATCTCCAACGACGACCTGACGGGCGAGGGCCCGCAAATGTTCATCGGCGCGGCGTCAAATCCCTTCGCGCCCCCGCACGACTTCCGGCCCGTTCGATTGGCCAAAAAGGTCCGGGCCGGGGCGCAGTTCATCCAGACCCAGTGCGTGTTCGACCTGGAGCGGTTCAAGGCGTTCATGGCCGACGTGCGCGAGATGGGGCTGCACGAGCAGGTCCACATCATGCCCGGGATCATGCCCGTCAAGAAGCCCGGCATCATGAAGTTCATGGCCAAGAACGTGCCGGGCATGATGATCCCCGACGAGCTGATCACGCGCATGGACTCGGCCGCGGACCCCGAGGAGGAAGGCGTCCAGATCGCCGTGGAGACGATCGAGACGTTGCGCGAGATCGAGGGCGTCCACGGCGTCCACATCATGGCGTTCATGTGGGAAAAAATTGTCCCCGAGATCGTTCAGCGAGCCAACCTACGCGAGGAAACCGTCACATAGAGAGAGGGAGGACCCAATGAGCATGCCGAGCGACCTCCAGATCGCCCAAGCGGCCGAGGTCAAGCACATCGACGAGATAGCCGAGAGGGCGGGGATCCAGCAGGACGAGCTGGAGCCCTACGGCAAGACGAAGGCCAAAGTCCGCACCGGCATCCTGGATCGACTGGGCGATCGGTCCGACGGAAAGTACATCGACGTGACGGCGATCACGCCCACGCCGCTCGGCGAGGGCAAGACGGTGACAACGATCGGTTTGTCCCAAGGGCTGCATCACATCGGCAAGGACGTCTTTACGTGTATCCGCCAGCCGTCGCAGGGGCCGACGTTCGGCCTCAAGGGCGGCGCCGCGGGCGGCGGCTATTCCCAAGTGATCCCCATGGAGGACTTCAACCTCCACCTGACGGGCGACATTCACGCCGTCAGCGCCGCCCACAACCTGCTGGCCGCGGCCATCGACGCGCGCATGATGCACGAGCGCAACTACGGCCGCGAGCGCTGGGAGGAGCGCGGCCTCAAGTATCTCAATATCAACCCCTACAGCGTCACCTGGAACCGCGTCGTCGACGTCAACGACCGCGCGCTGCGCAACGTCGTCATCGGGCTGGGGTCGCGCGGCGACGGCTATCCCCGACAGTCGGGCTACGACATCGCCGTCGCCTCGGAGGTCATGGCGATTTTGGCCTTGGCCACCGACCTCCAGGACCTCCGCCGTCGCATGGGCGAGATCTCGGTCGGCACCGACTGGTCCGGCAACCCCATCACCGCCGAGGACCTGGGCGCGGCCGGCGCGATGACGGTCCTCATGAAGGAGACCATCAAGCCGAACCTGATGCAGACGCTGGAGGGGAGCCCGGCGTTCGTCCACGCCGGCCCGTTCGCCAACATCGCCCACGGCAACAGCTCCATCATCGCCGACCAGGTGGCGCTGAAGCTCTCGGACTACGTCGTCACGGAGTCGGGCTTCGGCGCCGATTGCGGCATGGAGAAGTTTTTCAACATCAAGTGCCGCTACTCGGGGCTTGTCCCCGATTGCGTCGTCATGGTGGCGACGATTCGGGCGCTGAAGGTCCACGGCGGCGGTCCCAAGGTCACGCCAGGACGTGAACTCGACCCGGCCTACACCCAGGAGAACCTGGATCTGTTGGAGAAGGGGCTCGTCAACCTGAAGGCCAACATCGAGAACGCCCAGCAGTTCGGCATCCCGGTCGTCGTCGCCGTCAACCGTTTCCCGACCGACACCGACGCCGAGGTGGAACGCGTCAAACAGGCCGCCGAGGAGTTCGGCGCCGAGGCGGGCGTCGAGTCGAACGTCTTCACCGACGGCGGGCCGGGCGGGGCCGACCTGGCCGAGGCCGTGGTCGAGGCCACGGAGAAGCCGTCGAACTTCGAGTTCCTCTACCCTGTCGAGGCCAGCATCAAGGAGAAGATCGAGACGATCGCCACGAACGTCTATGGCGCCGACGGCGTCGACTACAGCGGCGACGCGGAAAGCAAGGTCGAGCTCTACACCAAGCTCGGCTACGACAACCTGCCCATATGCATGGCCAAGACGCACCTGTCGCTCTCGCACGACCCGAACCTGGTCGGAGCGCCCAAGGGCTGGCGACTGCCGATTCGCGACATCCGCGCCTCGGTGGGGGCCGGCTTCCTGTACCCGCTCTGCGGCGAGATGCGCACGATGCCGGGGCTCCCGTCCAAGGCCGCGTTCCTGGACGTCGACATCGACGAGGAGGGCCGAACGCTCGGACTCTTCTAGGCAACACTCGACAGGACGACATCCCCCGATAGCGCATCGCGCGGCGGCCCAGCGCCGTCGGGCGGTGCGCTTTCATCTGGTCTCCGCCACCCCCGAGTCACGCCGGCGATGACGGGCGTCATTCCGTCGTCGCTCGTCCCACGACATGCTATGGGCGCAGGCACGGGCCAATTGAGCAACTCGATCAAGCCAGAAAGGACCGCGATGGGCTCCACAGTAGCGACCTCGCCGAATCGCGGTTTGAGCAGGGGATTGGGCGTCTTCCAAACGCTGATCGGGCTCAGCGCCGTCGCCGGCGGCGTCGGCCTGGCCATGGACCCCACCGGCGCGAGCCTCGGCATGTCGACGGCCTGGCTCGACGGCTCGCCGTTCCCGAACTTCCTGATCCCCGGCCTGTTCTTGCTGAGCGTCAACGGGATCGGGACGCTCGCCGGAGCGCTCCTGACGTTGCGCGCCTATCGCTATGCCGGCGAGGTTGCGGCCTTGCTCGGCGTCGTCATGATGGGCTGGATCACGATCCAAGTGCTCGTCATCAGCGGCGGCGCCGGGATCAGTTGGCTGCAGCCGTTCTACTTTGTGGTCGGGCTCGTCGAGCTGGGCCTCGGTCTGCTCCTGCGACAACGCATGCGCCAACGAACGTAGTCGCTCGACGGTGTCGTTTGTGGAGCGGTCTGATCCTCGGCTAGCCTGATTGACGATGACACGCGAGAGGCGGGCCTCGGACGTCGAGCGCTTCGGCGTCTCCATGCACGCCGAGCTTCTGGAACAGTTCGACGCGCTGTTGGACCAATGGGGCTACGCCAGTCGCTCGGAAGCCATTCGCGACATGGTCCGCGAGCGGCTCGTCCGCAGGGCGTGGGAGGCGGGCGAGGAGGTCGTCGGCGTGATCGTGGTGCTCTACGACCATCACCAGCGTGAGCTGGGCGACCGCCTCACCGACATCCAGCATGGCGACCCCGACCTCGTCGAGGCCACGCTGCACATCCACCTCGATGCCGACACGTGTCTGGAGATCCTGGCCGTGCGCGGGCCCGGCCCCGAGATCCAGGGTCTGGCCGATCGGCTCGGCAGCCTCAAGGGCGTCAAGCACCACCAACTGGCCGCGACGTCGACGGGCGAAGGCCTTCGCTGATCGTTCCGTCCACATATAGCTGATAGATGGGTCTTGTATTTGCGTAACACGATGCGTACAATCGTGTTACGGGTGACAGCAGCGTCCTTCTGAATTGCCCGGAAGGCGTTCGGGCTGCGAGCGAAAGGAGATCCGATGCGTTGTACGTGTGTTGGGATCGGTCTGACGATGGTCGCGATCGTCCTCCTGGGGCTGCCGTCGTCGCCCCTTGTGCTGCAGTCGGAGACCGGCACGCTGCGCTTCGTCGCGAACGGCGAGGACTTCGTCCGGCAGGGATTCGTCTCCAAGGACGGCTGGAGCGTCGGCTTCGACCACGTCTACGTCAGCCTCGCCGAGGTGAGGGCGTATCAAGCCGACCCGCCGTACGACCCCGAGGCCGGCGGTGACATCCAGGCCGACGTCACCGTGGAGCTGAGCGGGTCGTACGTGCCGGATTTGGCTGGCGGCGGCCCCGACGCGGACCCGATCCTCGTCGACGCACGCGACGCCCCGACCGGTCACTACAACGCGCTGTCGTGGACGATGCCGCGCGCCGAGAGCGGACCCGCCGAGGGCTACGCCCTCGTGCTCGACGGATCGGCCACCAAGGACGGTCGCACGATTCCGTTCCGCATTGGGGTTGAGCAGACGTACGGCTATCGCTGTGGCGAGTACGTCGGCGACAGGCGCAAAGGGATCGTGCAGGCCGGAAAGACGGCGGAAGTTGAGCTGACGTTCCACTTCGACCACATCTTCGGCGACGCCGAGACGCCGTCGCACCGCGACTTGAACGAGGCCGCGCTCGGCTTCGAGCCGTTTGCTCGAATCGCCGACCATGACACGTTGGATGTCGACTTGGCGGATCTCGAAGATCAGCTGACTGCTGAGGCGTATCAGACGCTCGTGGACGTCCTGCCGACGCTGGGCCACGTCGGGGAGGGCCACTGCCACAGCGAACTCGGCCCGGAATAGCCCGAGATGGTCAACCCACGCACGATCGCTTGGCTGGTCAGTCTGACGCTGCTGGCGCTGTCGGTCTCGGCGTCCGCGCACGGCATCGACGCCGGCTATCGGACGATCGATGACGTCTCAGCGGTCACAATTCAAGCCGCCTATGACACGGGCGAGCCGATGGCCGGCGCTCAGGTGACCGTCTACGCGCCCGACAACCCGGCCGAGCCCTGGCTGCAAGGCCAGTGTGATCCCAACGGTCGATTTGCCTTTGTGCCCGATCGCTCGCAGCCGGGCACGTGGGACGTCCGCGTCCGCCAGGCCGGGCACGGGACGTTCCTCCATGTTCCCGTCGCATCCGATGACACGCCCGAGGCCCCCGAGGCGCTGTCGCCGAAGAACTCAGGGTTCACGCCGGCGCAGATCGGCCTCATGAGCGCCTGCGTCATTTGGGGCTTCGTGGGCACGGCGCTGTTCGTTGTCCGACGGAGGGCCTGATGCACATCCCCGACGGGATTCTTCCGGCCTCCGTCTGCGCGGCGGGGTACGCCACGACGGCCGTCGTGACGTGGGCGTCGCTCA
>JAHEOA010000113.1 GCA_018609825.1 Candidatus Bipolaricaulota bacterium
AGAGCAGCTCGCGCGCGGGCGAATAGACGACGCCCAGCACGGGCGCTCCGTCCTGGATGAGCGCGATGTTGACCGTGAACTCGCCGTTCTGGCTGATGAACTCCTTGGTGCCGTCGAGCGGATCGACGAGCCAGAAGCGGCGCCAGTGCTTGCGCTTTTCGTAGTCGGGGATTTCCGACTCCTCGGCGATGATCGGGATCTCCGGCGTTCGCGCTTGGAGCCGCTCCGTGATCAGGCGGTTGGCATCGAGGTCGGCTTGCGTGACGGGCGAGTCGTCGGCCTTCGTGGCCACGTCGACCTCGCCGTGGTAGTAATCCATGATCCGCGCCCCAGCGGCGCGGGCGATCTCGATCACGTCATGCAGGAGGTCGTCGTGGCTCATCGCGCGATCCGCCATCGCCGTCAGGCCCGACTGGGCACGTGCCCGAAGCGCTCGGTGTAGGCCCGTTCGAGATCCTCGCGGAAGTCGGGATGGGCGATCTCGATGAGCGCCTTGGCCCGCTCGCGCAGCGTCTTGCCCCACAACTGGGCGATCCCGTACTCCGTCACGACGTAGTGGACGGCCGCGCGGGTGGTCACGACGCCCGCGCCCTCCTTGAGGCTGGGCACGATGCGGGAGACCTCGCCCCCCTTGGCCGTGGCGGGCACGGCGATGATCGGCTTGCCGCCGGGCGCCCGCGCCGCGCCGCGGATGAAGTCGACCTGTCCGCCGAAGCCGCTGTAGATCTTGTAGCCGATGGAGTCGGAGCAGACCTGGCCGGTCAGATCGACCTCGATGGCCGAGTTGATCGCCACCATATCGGTGTTCTGGGCGATGACGAACGGGTCGTTGGTGTAGTCGGTCGGATGGATCTCGAAGATCGGGTTGTTGTGCGCATAGTCGTAGAGCCGCTCCGTGCCCAACAGGAACGTGGCGATCACCTTGCCGGGATGCAGCGACTTCTCGCGCCCCGTAATGACGCCCGCCTCCAGCAGATCCATGACGCCGTCGCTGACCATCTCGGTATGGACGCCCAGGTCGCGGCGATCCCGGAGCTGTTTGAGCACGGCGTCGGGGATGCCGCCGATGCCGAGCTGCAGCGTGGCGCCGTCCCCGACGAGGCTGGCGATGTGCTCGCCGATCTTGGCCTCCACGGGGCCGGGCTCGCCGAGTTTGAGCTCCGGCAGCGCGTCGCTCACCTCGACGACCTTGTCCACGTGGGAGACGTGCACGAAGGAGTTGCCAAGCGTGCGCGGCATCCTCTCGTTCACTTGCGCGATGATCACGTCGGCCGATTCGACGGCGGCCTGGGACGCCAGGCACTCCACGCCGAAGCTCAGAAAGCCGTGATCGTCGGGCGGTGAGGTGTGGATCATCGCGACGTCGATGGAGAGTTGGCTTCGTAACAGATCGGGGATCTCAAACAGATAGATCGGCGTGTAGTCGGCCCGGCCCGTGGCGATGGCCTCCCGGTCGGCGGGTCCGACGAACAGCGAGTTGTGGCGAAAGTGGCCCTCCATGCCGGGTTGGGAGAGCGGGTCGGACTCGCCCTTGCTGAACATCAGCAGGTGGACGACCTCGACGTCCTCCAGCTCGTCGCCTCGGGCCGCCAGCGCGTCCACGAGCGTGAACGGCGTGGCCGCGTTGCCGCTCATGTAGAGATGCTGACCGCTCTCCACCACCGAGACGGCCTCGTCGGCCGAGCAGATATTGGCTTCGTATTGCTCTGTCCAGCTCATCGGGGGGCCTCCAGGGGGTGCGGGTCGTAGCCGTGAGCCCGCGCCAGCTCCGGTCGGGGGACGCCGCCGTCGTGGGTCGACACGCCCCGCGCGAGCTCCGGAAACTCGGTCCAGATTGTGGGGAGATCGGCCTGTGCCAGACGCCGCAAGTAGGGCAGCACCGCGTTGGTGAGGGCGTGGCTGGCGGTGCGCGCCACCAGGCTGCTGGCGTTCGGCATGGTGACGTGCCAGACGCCGCTTTCCTGATAGGCGTCGTCAGGGTGCGGAATCGGCCGGGAGGTCTCCACGCAGCCGCCCTGATCGATGGCGAAATCCAGGATCACCGCGCCCGGCTCCATGGTCTCGATCATCGCGCGAGTGACCAGTTGGGGGGCCCGCTCACCCGAGACCAACACCGCCCCGATCAGGACGTCGGCGAAGCGGACGAACTTCTCGACGGCGGCCCGCGTGGACAGCACCGTGACGACGTGGCCGCCAAAGAGCCGATCGAGCTCCTGTAGTCGCCGCGGGTCCCGTTCCAGGACGTAGACCGAGGTGCCCAGCCCGCGCAGGGCGCGCGCGGCGTGATAGCCGAGCGTGCCGCCGCCGAGGATGACGACGTCCGCGGGCGGGATGCCGGGCACGCTGGCCAACAGCGTCCCGCGGCCCCGCTCCAAGAGCCGACCGGCCAGTTGGGGGACCAGGGCGCCCGCGATCTCGCTCGTCGGTTCCAGGACGGGATGATCGCCGTCGGCGGTCTCGATCAGTTCGTAGCTGATGGCGGTGATTCCGCCTTCGAGCAGCGCGTCGAGGTGGCGCCGCGGGGCGGTAACCAGGTGCTGGAAGCCGAGCAGGACCTGGCGGTCGCGCAGCAGCTCCAGTTCCGCCTCGACGGGGGGGCCGACCTTGCTGACCACGTCGGCCCGGCCGAAGGCCTCCTCGTGGGTGAAGACGATCTCGGCGCCGGCGCGTTGGTAGTCCTCGTCGTTGAAGTGGGCGCCCGTGCCGGCGCCGCTCTCCACGACGACGCTGGCGTCGCGCTCCCGGAGTTCGGCGACGCCGGCCGGGGTCAGGCCGACGCGGCGCTCGTCGAGGCCCGGCGCGGGCGGGGGTTCCTTGGGAATTCCGACGATCATACGACCTCCCTTCAAGCGGCTATGATAACGAGCCGACGCCGCGGAGGGAAAGATCTATATCAGTCGGCACGCCTGGAAAATCGGGTGCCCAACCTTGCCCAAAACGGGGGATGACCTCCGCGTTGACGCCATGGGTGTGGGGTCTTCGCGTTATGCCCGTGGGTCCGAATGCTGCTGCCCGCCGCCCGGCGAGCGAGGGCTTGCTCGAGGACGCCTTGCGCGGAGACGCTAGGCGGAGAACGGGTTCCGCGCGGGGTCGACGTCCGCCAGTTGTTCGAGCCGCTGGCGATCCTCAATAACGATGTGCCGGTCCTGTTCCTTGAGCAGGCCGCTGTCGCGCCAACGGCTCAGGATGCGGATCGTGGTCTCGGGCCGCAGGCCGACCAGCTCCGCCAGCTCCGTTCGGGTCAGGTTCAGCTTCAGATACGCGGTTCCGTTGTCGGCGACCCCGAACCGTCGGCTCAGCTCCAAGAGCTGATGGGCCAGGCGCTTCTCGCCCTGCTCGTACGCCGTCTCCACGAGGCGCTCCTCGAACGACTCCAGCTCCTGGGAGGCGGCCTGGAGCAGGTGCAGGGCCGTCTTGGGATGGCGCCGGAGGAACGTGTAGACCTCGCTGCGGCCGAGCACGAGCAACTGGCTCCGTGAGAGGGCTTTCGCGTTGGCGCGATAGACGCCGCTGCCGAAGAACGCCTCGGCGCCGACGAAGTCCCCCGGTCCGAGAATCTTGAGAATGTAGTCCTTGCTCTTGTCGCTGGTGGGCCGGACCAGTTTGACGCTTCCGGACTGGACCACGTAGAGGTGCTCGGCCGGCATGCCGCTCTGGAACACGGGCTGGCCCGGCTCGCACTCGAACGTCTGTGCCATGCGCATCAGGTCGTCGTCCGTGGGAAGCGACGCGATGTCGGCGTACTCGTTTGCCAATCCCGATCTCGCCATGCTGTCTCCTTCCTTGGGCCACTTATCCCCCAACCCGGATATCCGACATTCAGGTCCGGTTTGCGCCTCCAGCCTACGGCCTCGCCGACGGGGCGCCTATGACGTGACTCAAGATCGAACCTGACGGACGTCATCCCGGTTTGGGCGATCCCGAGCGCGGCTTGTCGCTCGGGTTGATACGGGTCAACCGGGCGCCTGACCCAGATCATAGAAAGGGGATTTCTCGGGGGGCTATAATGCGGGCAACCCGCTAAGGAGATAAAGGGATCTTGAAATGGTAAAGCGAGTCAGTATCGGCCTGTTGATCGTCTTGGCGACCGCCGGATTGGCCCTGGTCAGCCATTCGTTTCTGACCGCCAACTTCGGGGGCGGCGGGTCGGGACACAACGCGATCTCCCAGGGGCGCGGCTCGTTCTGGGCGGCGGAGAAGGCCCCCAAGGGCGAGAAACGCGCGCCTGAGCTCGGCTACCGGGCCCCCTCGTTCACGCTCATGGGCCCCGACGGTCGGGAGATCAGCCTGAGCGAGCTGAGCGACGAGGGCAAGCCGATCCTCTTGAACTTCTGGGCGAGCTCGTGCGCGCCCTGCGTTCAGGAGATTCCGCACCTTCAGGACTTTTACGAGCGATACCGAGATCAAGTCCGGATCGTCGGCATCAACTGGTCGGAGGATCCGGCCCGGATCGAGACGTTCCTCCAGGACAAGGGCGTCACCTATCCGAACCTGATTGACCGTCAAGGGAAGGCGGTCGTGTCCTATCGGATCACGGGCACGCCGACGTCGTTCTTCCTCGACGGGGACGGAGTGGTTCGCGGCGTCTGGCTCGGGCCGATCACGACCGAGTCCTTAGCGGACTCATTCGACCAGATCTCAACGGCGTTCGACCCCCGGGGGAGTTCACAGTGACGACGCACGAAGGAGGGCCGATGTTCTGCCCCAATTGCGGAACCGAAGTGCAGGCGGACAGCAACTTCTGTCACGCGTGCGGGACGGCGCTGCCGTCCATGAGCGAGTCCACTTCGCAGCCTCGACAAGCGCCAGAGCCACGGGAAGCCCCCCCTGAAGCGCCTCAAGAGGGGGCGTCGGAGGGCGCCGGCGCTCAACCGCTCAACTTCAGCACCAAGGTCGAGCTGGTCCGCCAAGAACTGGCGGGGCTCAACTGCGGCCGCTGTGGCTACGAGGACTGCGCCGACAACGCCGAGGCCATCGTCCGCGGCGAGAGTCCCTATGATTCGTGCCTGCAGGCTGCGCCGGAGGCCAAGGAGCGCATTCGCGAGGTCGTCGGCCTGCCCGAGGAGCGCCCGGCGATCGCGCAAGTCTGGCAGGGCCTGGCCTCGGTGAAGCTGGCGCTCGGGCTGATCGGCGTGCTGACCGTGCTGTCGATCCTCGGCACGCTCATCCCGCAGGGCCTGTCGCAGACCGCCTACGTCAGCCGCTACGGCGAGACGGGCGCCCGGATCATCAACTTCCTCCAGGTCAACGGGATGTTCCACAGCTGGTACTACCTCGGCCTGCTCGGGCTGTTGGGCCTCAACACCACGGCCTGTCTGTCGCGACGCTTCCGGACGACGCTGCACATGCTCAGGCGCCAGCCGGGCGGCCAGACGACCGACTCGCTGCTGAAGCTGGAGAACAGCGCCGAGGTCCCGATCAGCGGCGGCCCCACCAAGGCGCTGGATCGGGCCGCGGAGTCGCTGCGCTCGAAGGGCTACAGGGTCAAGCGCCAGGGGGCCAACCTCATGGCGTCCAAACAGCGCTTCGGCCGCCTCGGCGTCGACGTCTTCCACGCCAGCCTGGTGTTGCTGTTGCTGGGGGCGCTCGTGGGCGGCTTCTTCGGATTCGAGACCTTCCAGCAGGCCAACAAGGGCGAGGTCTTCGACGTGCCGAACGCCGACTTCCAGGTGCGCGTCGACGACCTCTGGACCGAGAGCTACGACTCCGGCAAGATCAAGGACTGGTACAGCAAGCTGACCGTCATCGACGACGGCCAGGAGGTCAAGACGAAGACGATCCAGGTCAACGACCCGATGAACTATCAAGGGATCAACTTCTATCAGACCTCGTTCGGCAGCGACTGGATGGGCGGCGCGGAGGTCACCTTCGCCGTCCAGGAGGTCGCCGCGACCTCGCCGGGCCCGAGCTCCGGGGACTCGAACTCCTCGGACTCGAACTCCTCGGACGCCAACGAGGCGGGCGACACGAGCAACGACGTGAGCACGACCCATGCGTCCGCCCAGCAGAACCCGCACGGCGACTCCTCACAGGACTCGCAGAGTTCCCAACAGTCGCCGCACGGCGGCGGGTCGAGCTACGAGGTCGTGAAGACCTTGAGCGAGACGACCGTCACCAAGGGGGAGCGCTTCCAGCTGACCGAGGAGCTGACGGCGGAGTTCGTCCGCTTCTACCCCGACATCATGTTCACGGAGAACGGCCCGCAGAACCGGAGTCGGCGCCTCAACAACCCGGCCGCGGAGATGCGGGTCTACCGCGGCGAGGAGCTGCTCTACTACGGCTACACCTTCGCCCAGTTCCCCGACATGCAGGTCTGGATACCCAACCAGAGCGGAAGCGGCAACGGCAGCAGTGGAAACGGCAACAGCAACAGCAACAGCGACAGCGGGAGCTCGCAGGGATCGGCCATGTCCCAGGGCAAGCTGGGCGATCAGCCCTTCCGGGTCGACATCGTCGGCATGAACGCTCCCCAGTACACCGGCATGCAGGTCAGCAGCAACCCCGGGATCTGGGTGATCTATCTCAGCTTCGTCCTCATGGCCGTCGGCATCGTGCTCAACTTCTACATGCCGCCCCGCTGGGTCTGGGCCGTGGGCGAACGCGGTCGGCTCGTGATGGGCGGCGTCGGCCGGGACAACCGCGAGTTCATGGGCGAGTTCGACACGCTGCTCGAGCAAGTCCAAGACGATCTGACGGCCGCGTCTCAGACACCGACGTCCAGTGCGCCCGAAGGGGCGTCCGGCGAAGCGGCCTCATGAACGGCTGAAAGGGGGATCGTTCACAATGGACAGCACGTTCTTCTTCTTCCTGAGCGCGGTCGGCTACTTCGTCGGCTTCGTGCTCTATCTGTTGCACCTCGTCGGCGCGCCTCGATTCGCCGTGAGCCAGGCCCAATACGCCGGCGGCGGCACGGCCAGCGCGGGATCGGTCTGGCTCACCAAGGACACCCGCTGGGGCCACTGGGCGACCGGCGTCACGCTGATCGCGTTTGCGATTGCGACCGTTGCGGTCGTACTGCGCACGATCGAGATCTGGAACGTCTCCGGCTTCTTCATGCCCACGCCCGTCACGGGCACCTACGAGACCTTTACCTTCTTCGCCTGGGCCATTCCCCTGGCGTATCTGATCTTCGAGTGGAAGTACAAAGTCCGCTCGTTGGGCGCGTTCGCCATCGGGCTCTCGTTCCTGTTTGTCGCCCTGGCGTCGTCGCCGCTGGTGGCCGACAAGGGCGTGGAGCCGCTCGTGCCCGCGCTGCAGAGCTACTGGCTCGTGGCTCACATCGCCTTCGGCTTCATCGGCGAGGGCTTCTTCGCCGTCGCCTTCGTCGCCAGCCTCCTCTTCCTCTGGCACCAATGGCGCGGCGGCGACAACGCGCTGCTCAAGAAGCTCGACCAGGTCAGCTACAAGGCCATCGCCATCGGCTTCCCCTTCTTCACCATCGGCCCCATGATCTTCGGCATGGTCTGGGCCCAGCACGCCTGGGGGCGCTACTGGGGCTGGGACCCGAAGGAGGTCTGGAGCCTGATCACGTTCCTCGTCTTCGCCCTCTATCTCCACGCCCGCGTCAGCTGGGGCTGGCGGGATCACCGCACGGCCTGGCTGGCCGTACTGGGCTTTGCCGCGGCCATCTTCACGTGGGTCGGCGTCAACTATCTCCTGGCGGGCCTGCACAGCTACGCCTAAGCCCCGCGATGCCCCGCTGACACTGGGGCGAACGCCGACGCGCGTGGACCGGCGCCTGTCTCCCCCGGCAGGCGCCGGCCTTTCTATCTACTCGGCTTGGGCGCTGCCGTTGTCGTTGAGCAGGGTTTCGATGCGCTTTTGGAACGCGCCGAACGGCTGCGCACCCGAGAGCATCTCCCCGCCCATGAAGAACGCCGGGGTGCCGCGCACGCCGCCGTCGACGCCGTCCTGGAAGTCGCCGCTGATCTCCTGGATCGGTTCCCGGTTCTGCAGGCACCCCCGGAAGGCGTCCACGTCGAGGCCTATCTCCTCCGCATAGCCGACGAAGACCTCGTTGGGGGTGTCGCTCTGGCCCCATGCGCCCTGGTTGGCGAAGAGCCGATCGTGCATGGGCCAGAACGCGTCCTGGTTATGGGCACATTCCGCGGCCATGGCGGCCGGGAGCGCGTTGGGATGGATCTGCGTCAGGGGGAAGTCGCGGAACACGAGCCGCACCTTGCCGGTCTCGATGTATTCCGTCTTGAGCCGCTGGAATGCCTGCTGCTCGAACTGGCGACAGTACGGGCACTGGAAGTCGGAGAACGCGATGATCGTCACGGGGGCGTCCTCGGCGCCGATTGATGGATCGTCGTCGGGCCCCACGGACGCCGGATCGGCCTCCGGTTGCTGCTGGCCTGAGCCGGCCGAGTCCTCGCCGCCCGTAGTGTCGCTCGACTGGCCCCGATCGCGCATGTCGGCCACGCTCGCCTGCAGCTGCTCAAACCGGGAGGCGATCGTGTTCATCTGCTGGGTCAGCTGGCTCATGTTCTCGTTTCGGGAGGTCTGAAGATCGGCGAGCGTCTCCTGTTGGGTCTGGAGCATGGCCTGTTGCTCGTCGATGGCGCTTTGCAGCTCGGTCACCCGTTCGCTCAGCGCGTGGACGTCGTTGCGGATCGGCTCCAGTTCGGCGCTCATCTGCGCATCCAGCGAGGGGGTGGGCGAGGGGGCGAGCAGCGGGCGCGCCGCGAACCCGACGACAAAGAGTCCGACGGCCAGGAGCGCGAGGGCGATCACGCGACCCGCGCCGCCGGCCGGTTGGGGAGATGCCATATGGGTCCTCCTTTGGGGCTGACAATTGGCTCACGATTCCGTGCGAGCGTTGCTGAAAGTCTAGATGGGCCCATCCGCCGGCGCAAGGAACAGCCGACGTCTGCGGCAGGGCCCGCAGGTTACTCAGCAGCCTCTGAAAACGGCTTCAGGAAAGACGCAAGGGCGCTGCGCGTCTCGGTGAGCAGTCGGTCCGGGTCGCGACCCGACACGGCCTCGAAGAGCACGCCATGGGAGAACGTGCTGATCAGGTAGAGGAAGGCGTCCTCGGGGACGTCATGGGACTGGAGCACGCCGGCGGTTTCGGTCTTCAAGTTTTCAATCCAGCTCAGATGCGATTCCACGAACGTCTCGAGCGCCCTCTCGGGTCGCGGCTCGGGCTCGCCCAGCACCATGTAGATGACGCGGAAGAGCTCGGGCCTGTGGCGATAGTGCTCGATCAGTTGCTCGATGATCCCCTGCGCGATCGCGAGCGGCGTCCCCTGCCCGGATGCGCCGGCGAGCAGCCCCCGGAAGTACTCGTCGGAGAGGTTGGCGACGAGCTCCTCCAGAAGCGTCTCCTTCGAGGAGAAGTAATAGTAGATCGTCCCCTTGCCGAGCTGGGCTTCGCTGGCGATCTCCTCGATCGTGGCGGGCCGGAGCCCCTCGCGGGCGAAGACCCGCAAGGCGGCTTCCAAGATACTTTGGATGCGCTCGTGGCGCTCGCGTTCGCGGCGTTCTGAGACTCCCATAGGCTTGACCGCGGATTCGAGATCCGACCGGCCCGTCAGTATACGAACGCTTCCGCGCGGCGTCCATGACCGAGATCAGCCTATCTCTTTATCCAGATCATGGCCGAACGGCCGACCATGACATGATCCATATCAACCCCATATCTGATGGTCATCATGTGGATTGCGGAGTCGACTGTCTACAATGAGCCCGTAATCATCCGTAAGGAGGTGACGATGGTGAATCGCAAGAAGCTCGTCCTCGCCGCAACGGCCTTGATCGCGATCGCCGGGCTGACCATTGCTGCGATTGCGCAATCCCCACCGCCCGTGCCGGATAACCACCCCGTTCCGGTCGACCCGAACCGCGACGCCGCGACCTGTTGGCAGTGCCACCAGTCCGTCCAGGCGCCCGCCCAAGATCGGACCTCGTTCTGCAATACCTGCCACGTCAACCTGCACGTTCGATTTGCCGCGAATCAGCCGGTGGTGCAGCCCGCCCCGGACCCGCCGCACACCATCAACATGGAGTGGACCTCCAGCGACTGCGCGTCCTGCCACCGACAGCAGCACAACGGCAAGAACGCCACGCACGGCGTCACGGAAGGCCAACAGGGCGGCCAGTTCTGCGCCACGTGTCACGTCACGGGCGACGTCCCGCTCGACGGCGATGAGCCGGCCAGCTTCTGTGCCCGCTGCCACAACCTGGGCGTCGTCGCCCAGCACCCGAGCGCGGCGGACACCGAGGGCCAGAAGGCCGAGTTCTGCACCTCCTGCCACGAGAACTGACCACGCAACGCATCCGTTGATAGGCCCACACGGCGGAGCCTCGGCTCCGCCGTGTGGGCGCTCCACGACCCTGTCGGTTGGATCGTCCATAATCGCCTCCCACTGGGCCTGAGCTGGATCAGATGTTAAGATGATCCGCGTCATTGTTCCGGACGGCCTCGCGGCCTATTTTAGACGATAAGGTCGGAATTCAGTTTCCGGGTCGAAATCCGACCGGGCAGTCGAACCCGAAAGGAGCGAGACCGGATGATCGTGAGCGTGGAGATCGACCACAAGGCGGCGCCGCTCAAGCTGCGCGAACAGGTAAGCCTCGACGCCCATGACATCCCCGACACGCTCGGCCGGCTCCTCGGCGGCCGTGGGCTGGCGTCGATCCCCGTGCTCCACATCGGCTGTGACGACGACTGCGCCCGCTGTTCGCGCGCCCAGTTCGGCGAGGCGGCGATTCTGTCCACCTGCAACCGGACGGGCCTGTACGCCGTCGGCGGGTGCGCCGAGCCGCTGGCCCGCTTCTTGGCGGGCCGCAACGGGGCCGTTCCCGATCTGCTGCGACGCCACTTGAAGGTCTACGAGAACCGCGAGGCCGTGCGCCATCTGTTCGCCACGGCGGCCGGACTGGAGTCCCAGGTGCTGGGCGAGCCCCAGATCCTGGGCCAGATCCGCGACGCCTACGACCGCGCCCGCGACGCCCATGCGCTCGGGCCTCTGTTCGACACGTTCTTCCGGCGGGCCATCCAAGTGGGCAAGCGCGTCCGGACCGAGACCGAGTTGGGACGCCATCCGGCCTCGTTGGGGTCGGTCGCCGTCGACCTCGCCGCGGGGGTCCATCCCGACTTCGACGCCGCCACGGCGATGCTGCTCGGCACGGGCGAGATGGGCGAGCTCGTGGCGCGCCATCTGCACAAGAACGGCATGCGCGACTTCTGCGTGGCCAGTCGGACCCGTGAGCGGGCCGAGGAGCTGGCGGCGGAGTTCGGCGGCCAGGCGACCGTGGCGAGTGAGCTTTCCCGACTGCTGTCGAAGGCCGACGTGCTGATCAGCGCCACCGCCCCGGGCAAGGACTACGTCCTGACCGCCGATCAAGTCCGCGAGGCCATGGACGAACGCCGGGGCCGGCCGTTGCTGTTGATCGATCTGGCCGTGCCGCGCACGCTCGATCCGGGGATCCGCGAGGTGGAGAACGCCCACATCCACGATCTGGACGACCTCAAGGCCGTCAAGGATGCCAGCCATCAGAAACGCGCCTCCGAGGTGCCCGAGGCGGAGCGGATCGTCGAGGCGGAGACGGAGGCGTTCATGAGCTGGCTGCGCCAGCGCCGCGCCACGCCGCTGATCAAGTCGCTGCGCCAGCAGGCCGAGGAGATTCGCCAGAGCGAGCTCGACTGGGCGCGGTCGAAGCTGGGCGAGCTGACCGAGGATCAGGAGGAGACGCTGCAGGCGCTCACGCATCGCCTGATGAACAAGTGGCTCCACAAGCCGACGGTCCAGTTGAAGTCACTGGCGGAGCGCTCCGAGACGTGCGAGCCGTTCACGGTCGCCCGGGAACTGTTCGAGTTGGACGACGTCGAGCACCCGCACTTCGACCCGTCGCTTCAGGACGAGATGGCCCATCTGAACGACATGGACGGCTCGACACAGACGCCGACCGAGGCCGCCGCGAACGGGCGCTCGGCGGCCGGCGACAGGCGCGCCCTGGTCGTGGGCACCCGCGGAAGCACGCTCGCCCGGACGCAGACGGGCCAAGTGATGGCCCAACTGCAGACCCGGCGCCCCCAGCTCGCGCCCGAGACGCGGATCATCAAGACCCGCGGCGACCAGGGCGAAGTCGGCGACGTTGGCGCGTTCGTCAAGGAGCTGCAGCGGGCGCTGGGCGAGCGCGAGATCGACGTGGCCGTCCACAGCCTCAAGGACCTCCCCACCGAATCGCCGTCGGGCCTCAGTATCGCAGCTGTGCCCGAACGGGCCGACCCGCGCGACGTCCTCATCACGCGTGACGGAACCCCGCTGTCGAAGTTGCCCGAGGGCGCCACCGTCGGGACCGGCAGTCCGCGCCGCGCGGCCCAGCTGCTGGCGCTTCGGCCCGACCTGGCGATGACCTTCATCCAGGGCAACGTCGACACCCGGCTTCGGAAGCTCGACGACGGGGTCGTCGATGCGATCGTGCTCGCGGCGGCCGGCCTGCAGCGCCTGGATCGCTTGGATCTGGTCAGTCAGTTCCTCGATCCCACGCAGGTCCTGCCCGCGCCCGGCCAGGGCGCGCTGGCGCTGGAGGCCCGCGCCGACGACGAGGACGTTCGGGACATTCTCGGGGCGGTTGATCATCGCGAGACGCATGCTGCGGTGACCGCGGAACGGGCGTGCCTGGCCGCGCTGGGCGGGGGTTGCCGCATGCCGATCGCGGCCTATGGGCGCATGGAGAGTGAGCACTTGGTCGTGAGCGGGCTGGTGGCCAGCCTCGACGGCCAGACGGTGCTGCACGACGAGATCGAGGGCCACCCGGACGACGCGCAGCAGATGGGCTGGCACCTGGGCACGACGCTCTGGAACGCCGGCGCGGACCAGATCCTGAAGGAGGCGCTGCAGCGATGACGGAGGGCAAGCCCCTGCAGGATCGGCGCGTGCTGGTGACGCGGCCACGCGAGCGGGCCGATGCGTTTGCGCGCAAGCTCGAAGCCCTGGGCGCCGAGCCCGTGATTCTGCCGACGATCGCACTGGTTCCCCCCGAAGACTGGCGTGAGGTCGATCGAGCGCTTCAAGCCATCAGCGATTACGACTGGATCGTGTTCACGAGCCCAGCTGGGGTTCGGTTCACGGCCGAGCGGCTCGACGCGCTCGGCCTGACGAGCGCTGGGCTGGCGGACGCCCGGATCGCGGTGATCGGCCCCTCGACGGCGCGCGCTCTGCGATCGCACGGCCGGAAGCCCGACTTCATGCCCTCGACGTTCATCGCCGATGCCATCGCCGACGAGCTCCATGACGTGGACGGCCAGTCGTTTCTGCTCTTGCGCGCCGACATCGCCCGCGAGGATCTGCGTCACCAGCTGACCGAGCGCGGCGCACGCGTCGACGAGGTCACGGCCTATCGGACCGAGCACCGCTCGTTCAGTTCCGAAGAGATTGCCCAAGTCTTCGGTGATGGCATCGACATCGCCACGTTCACCAGCGGATCGACGGCCCGCGCGTTCGTCGCGGCGCTCGGGGCGGAGCGGACCCGGTTGGATGGCGTGACGATCGCCTCCATCGGGCCGATCACGGCGGACGTCGTCCGCGAGCTGGGCTTTGACGTCGATATCGTCGCCGACGAGCACACCGTGGACGGCTTGACCGATGCCATCGCCCGGGAGGTGACCCCCAGTGCGCGAGATTACGGCGAAGCGCGCGTTTGAGACCCGGCCGCGGCGCCTGCGACGCACGCCGGCGCTGCGCCGCTTGGCGCGCGAGACGCAACTGAGGCCATCGGATCTGATCTATCCCGTCTTCGTCCAGGACGGCAATGGCGAGCCGATTCCGTCGATGCCGGGCCAGTCGCGGCTGTCGATCGACGATCTGGCACCTGTGGCGGAAGAACTGCTCCAATTGGGGATTCCGGCCATCCTGCTGTTCGGCCTGCCCGATCAAAAGGACGACGAAGCCACGGCCGCCTACGACGACGGCGGCGTCGTCCAGCGGGCGATCCGCGAGCTGAAGGCCAAGGCGCCCGAGTTGGTCGTCATGACCGACGTCTGCGTCTGCGGCTATACCCCACACGGCCACTGCGGGGTGCTGCGCGAAGACGGCGAAATTGACAACGACGCGTCGTTGGAGCTCTTGGCCAACATGGCCGTGTCGCATGCGGATGCCGGTGCCGACGTCGTCGGTCCCAGCGCCATGATGGACCACCAGGTCGAGGCCATCCGCGAGGCGCTCGACGCCGCCGATTTCCCCAACACGGCGATCATGAGCTACGCCGCCAAGTACGCCTCGGCGTTCTACGGCCCGTTCCGCGACGCGGCGGAGTCCTCGCCCGCGTCGGGGGACCGTCGCGGCTATCAGATGGACCCGCCCAACGTCCGCGAGGCGGTCCGCGAGATCGAGCTCGATCTCGACGAAGGGGCCGACATGGTCATGGTCAAGCCGGCGCTGGCCTATCTCGACGTGATTCGCGCGGCGGGCGAAGTTTCCCATGTGCCGGTGGCCGCCTACAACGTGAGCGGCGAATATTCGATGATCAAGGCGACCGCCGAGCGCGGCTGGATCGACGAAGAGGCGGCCGTTCTGGAATCCCTGACCGCCATGAAGCGCGCCGGCTCGGACCTGATATTGACCTACTTCGCCAAGGACGCCGCTCGGGCGTTGAGCGAAAGGAGCTGACACGATGACGACGGAGACGACGACCCAAACGCAAACGCATCCGCACGCGCCGACGAACGGGGCCGGTCCACGGCCCACGACGGCGTTCCACCCTGGCATGGACGGGACGCGCGTGTTTGAGGAGCGCCCCATTCTGATCTACTGGGAGACGACGCTGGCCTGCGACTTGGCGTGTCAACACTGCCGCGCCGAGGCCCAGCATGAACCCCATCCCTATCAGCTGAGCACCGAGGAAGGCCTCGAGCTGCTGGACGAACTGAAGACGTTCGGCGACCCGCCGCCGCACCTGGTGATGACCGGCGGCGACGTGATGCACCGGGATGACCTCTTTCAACTGGTGGAAGCCGCCATTGACCGCGGTTTCCCCTTGTCGATCGCGCCGAGCGCCACCAACCGCCTCACGCGGGAGAAGCTGCAACGGCTGAAGGACCTCGGCGTGCACGGCTTCTCGCTCAGCATCGATGGATCGGATGCCGAATGGCACGACAACTTCCGCGGCGTGCCCGGCACGTTCGCCCAGACCGTCTGGGCCGCCCGCGAGATCCGCGAGATGGGCTTCCCGCTGCAGGTCAACACGCTCGTCACCGCTGATACCTTGCCCGATCTCGGCAACATCTACGATCTGATGGTCGAGCTGGACGTCTCGCGGTGGAGCCTGTTCTTCCTCGTGCAAGTCGGTCGAGGGAAGGTGCTCAAGCCGATCACGGAGGCCCAAGCCGAGAACCTGTTCCATTGGGTCTACGACAAGTCCAAGACGTCGCCGTTCGCGATCAAGACGACGGAGGCGATGAACTTCCGCCGAGTGGCGTATCAGCGCATGCGCATTGAAGGGCTCAGCCCCGAGGAGATCAAACAGACGTCGGTCGGGCACGGGTTCGGCATCCGCGACGGCAACGGCATCATGTTCATCTCGCACACGGGCGACGTCTATCCCACGGGCTTTCTCCCGCTATCCGCCGGCAACGTGCGCCATCGGAGCCCGGTCGACATCTATCGCAACAGCCAGTTGTTTATCGACCTGCGCAATCCCGACGGCTTCGCGGGCGACTGCGGCGAGTGCGAGTACCGCTACATCTGCGGTGGCTCGCGCGCGCGGGCGTTTGCGGCCACGGGCGACCCGCTCGCGGCCGACCCGCTCTGCCCCTACAAGCCGCGAGGCGGCGAGGTGGTGACGTGACCCGCTCGTTCACGCGCTCCGAGGCGCTCTACGACGAGGCGCTCAGCCTCATTCCCGGCGGCGTGGACAGCCCGGCGCGCGCGTTCGACGGCGTCGGCGGCGCGCCCGTCTTCATCGACTCGGGTGAGGGCGCCCTCATTCGCGACGTCGACGGCAACGAGTACGTCGACTACGTGAGCTCCTACGGCCCGCTCATCCTGGGTCACGCCCATCCGGACGTCATCCAGGCCGTCAATGACATGGCCGCCAAGGGGACGAGCTTCGGCACGCCCACCCAAGTGGAGAACGAGCTGGCCCAAACCGTTATCGAGGCGCTGCCGTCGGTGGAGATGGTCCGTTTTGTCAACTCCGGCACGGAAGCCACTATGAGCGCCGTCCGCTTGGCGCGCGGATTCACGGGCCGGGAGAAAGTTGTCAAGTTTGCCGGGTGCTATCATGGCCACGTCGACGCGCTCTTGGCGGAAGCGGGATCCGGGGTCGCCACCCACGGCCTGCCGGCCACCGCCGGCGTCCCCAAGGCGGCCGTGGCGGACACGCTGACGGCTCCGTACAACGACCCCGAAGCCGTCCAGGGACTGTTTGAGACGTTCCCCAATGAGATCGCGGCCGTGGTCGTGGAGCCCGTCGCGGGCAACATGGGCGTCGTGCCGCCGGAGCCCGGGTTTTTGGAAGATCTTCGAGAGGTGACGCGTCAACACGATGCGTTGTTGATCTTTGACGAAGTCATGACCGGCTTTCGCGTGGCGTATGGCGGCGCTCAGGAGCGCTTCGGCGTCACGCCCGACCTGACCTGTTTCGGCAAGATCATCGGCGGTGGGCTGCCTGTGGGCGCTTACGGGGGACGCATCGACGTCATGGAGCAGATCGCCCCGAAGGGCCCCGTCTATCAGGCCGGGACGCTCTCCGGCAATCCCTTGGCGATGGCCGCGGGCCTGACGACGCTGCAGAAGCTCCAGGAGCCCGGCGTCTACGACCAACTGGAGGAGCGGTCCCGAGAGCTTCAGGACGGGCTCACGGAAGCCGCCCAGGACGCGGGCGTCCCGCTGGTCGCCCAGCGCGTCGGCGCGATGCTGACGCCATTCATCAGCGATCACCCGATTCGCAACTACGCGGACGCTCAGCATGTGGACACCGAGCGCTTCGCGCGCTTCTTCTGGGGCCTGCTCCACCGCGGCGTCCTCACTGCGCCCTCGACGTACGAGGCCTGGTTCCCCTCGCTCGCCCACAGCTCCGACGACGTTCAACAGACCGTTGACGCGGCTTACGAGGCCTTCAAGGAGCTGCGATGAGCGCGTTCAACGATCGGTTCTTGAGAGCCTGTCGGGGCGAGCCCGTCGATCGGACCCCGGTCTGGTTCATGCGCCAGGCGGGGCGCTATCAGGCCGAGTATCGGGCGCTGCGCGAACAATACGACATGATGACGCTCGCGACGACGCCGGAGCTTACCGCCGAAGTGACGCTGTTGCCCATTCGCCAGATGGCGGTGGACGCGGCGATCCTGTTCTCGGACATCATCATTCCGTTGCGGCCGATGGGCATTGACGTGGAGCTGCGCAAGGGCGTCGGCCCGGTCGTCGATCGGCCCGTCCGGTCGTCCGATGACGTCGACCGTGTGCGGCCGCTGGAGCCCGAAGGCGATCTGGATTACGTCCTGGACGCCATTCGGATGCTGCGCGAGGAGTTGACCGTCCCCCTGATCGGCTTCGTCGGCGCGCCGTTCACGCTGTCGAGCTACATCGTCGAGGGCGGGCCGACAAAGAACTACGCCAAGGTCAAGGCGTTCATGTATCAGGAGCCGGACGCCTGGCACCAACTCTGTGGCAAACTGGCCGACGCGGTCGCCCGGTATCTCCAGGCGCAAGTGGACGCCGGCGCGCAGGCCGTGCAGGTGTTTGACAGCTGGGTGGGCGCGCTCGGGCCGCAGGACTACGACGAGTTCGTCAAGCCCCACATGAGGCGACTGTTCGACTCGCTGGATCTGGAGGTTCCCGTCATCCACTTCGGCGTCGGCTCCGCGGCGCTGTTGGAGCGCATGCAGGAGGCTGGCGGGGACGTGATCGGCGTCGACTGGCACGTCTATCTGGACGACGCGCGCGAGCGCCTCGGCTCGGGCACGCCCGTGCAGGGCAACCTCGATCCCATTGCCGTGCTGGCCCCTTGGGAGCTGCTGCGCGAGCGGGCCCTCGACGTCCTGCGGCGAGCGGGGCCGCGACCGGGCCACATCTTCAACCTCGGCCACGGGCTCATCCCGGACACGGATCCCGAACAGCTGAGCCGCCTGGTGGATCTGGTTCACGAGGAGAGCCCCCGGTTTATTCGTGCCCAAGGAGTGTCCTCATGACCGACCCCATCCGCGTGGCCATCGTCGGCGGCGGCATCACGGGCCTGTCCGCGGCCTATCGGCTCCAGGCACGGGCCCGCGAGCAGGGCCAACCGATCGAGCTCACCGTCATCGAGGCCGATGAGCGCCTCGGCGGCAAGATCGTCACCGAGCACACCGACGACGGCTTCCTCATCGAGGGCGGGCCGGACTCCATGGCGACGATGAAGCCCCAAGGCCTCCAGTTCTGTCGCGAGCTCGGCCTCGGGGATCAGTTGATTGAGCCGCCGGCCGATAAGAGCGCCTACATCCTCTTCAACGGAAAGCTGCGCGTGCTGCCGCGTGGCGCGATGGGCTTCATCCCGACGCCGCAGTCGATGATGGCGTTTCTGGGCAGCAACCTCTTTTCCGTCCGGGGCAAGCTGCGCATGGGCCTGGAGCCGTTCATCCCGGCCAAGCGCGACGACCGTGACGAGTCGCTCGGCTCGTTCGTCCAACGGCGTTTGGGGCGCGAGCCGCTGGAACGCCTGGCGGAGCCCCTGCTGGCCGGCGTCTACGCCTCCGACGCGGACAACCTGAGCCTGAACGCGACGTTCCCCCAGTTCGCCTCGCTGGAGCGCAAGTACGGCGGGCTCGTCAAGGGGGCCGTTGCCGCCCGCAAGAAGCGCGAAGCGGCCGCATCAAACCGTTCCGGAGCGTCGAAGCCCAAGTCGATCTTCGCCTCGCTGCGCACCGGCCTCGCGACCTGGATCGAGACCCTCGAAGCCCAGTTGGGCCACGCGCGGATTCTCAAGGGCCGACCCGTGCGGCGGGCCGAGCGGATCGGAGACGCCGCGTATCGGCTCCATCTCGATCACGAGACGATCGACGCCGACCGGGTGCTGTTCACCACGGAAGCGTTCGTCACGGCCGAGCTGCTGGAGGGGATCAGTCTCGAGGCCGCGGAGCAGCTGTTGACCATTCCCTACTCGAGCACGGCGATCGCGACGCTGGCGTTCCCCCGCGACCGGGTGGAGCACCCGCTCGATGCGACGGGGTTTTTGGTCCCGCGCACCGAGCCGCGCGAGATCACCGCCTGCACCTGGAGTTCCTCAAAATGGGAGAATCGGGCCCCGGAGGGCTACGCGCTGTTGCGCTGCTTCTTCGGGCGTTCCGGGTCCGCCGAGGCGGTGCTCAACTCGAGCGACGCGGAGCTGATCGATGCCGCAACGCGCGAGATGCGCGACCTCGTGGGCGCTGCGGGCGAGCCGACGCTGACCCGCGTGCACCGCTGGGAGGGCGCGATGCCCCAGTACGAAGTGGGCCACCTCGACAAGCTCGAGCACATCGACGCCGCGCTGGCGGAGCTGCCCGGCGTGGAGATCGCCGGCTCCGGGTACCGCGGCATCGGCCTGCCCGACTGCGTCAAGCAAGGGCATCAGGCGGCCGAGCGGCTGTTGGCGCTCGAGACCTCCGTGGAACAGATGGCCGTGCGTTAGGCTCTAGCCGCCCATGATGGTGCATTGGACGCTCGAGACGCCGGCACGGCGCCTGCCATGACCCCGGTCGACGCCGATCCGTTGGCGCTGTTGCGCGAGGCGCTCGAACGGGCCGTCGAGGTGGAGCCGAGCGCGCCGAAGGCGGCGGTGCTGGCGACCGTCGACGCCGGGGCCCGGCCCGACGCGCGGGTGGTCAACGTGCGCCGTGTGGACGCGAGCGGCTTGGCGTTTCTCACCCGCCTGGACAGTCCGAAGGCGCGCCAGCTCGACCGGCATCCGGACGCGGCGCTCTGTTTCCATTGGAAATCGCTCGCGGAACAGATCCGCGTTCGGGGCACGGTGGAGCGCTTGGCTGCTCACGAAGCCGACGCCTACTGGACCCGTCGGTCACGGGCCAGCCAGCTGGGCGATCGCGCGTCGACGCAGAGCGAGGTCCTCACGGACAAAGCGTCGCTCGAGGCCCGTTTTGCCGACCAGGAGCGGGACCATCCCGAGAGCCCGGTGCCGCGGCCGCCTGAATGGGGCGGATTCCGCTTGATCCCGCGATCGATGGAGTTCTGGCGGCAGGGCGATCCGTGGCTCCACGAGCGGGTCCGCTACGACCGCGACGGCGACGCCTGGCGAGCCGTTCGTCTGCAACCGTAGGCAGCGACGACCCGGCCTGGCGTTGATCGGAACCGCCCGTTCTGGGCAAGATGGCGCCACACGAACCGGGAGGCGTCGCCACGAATGACGGACAGTCAACAGGGGATGACGAAAACCGACGTCCGCGCGGCCATCCGCGAGAAGCTGCACGCGATGTCGCCGCAGCAAAGGGACGACCACGACCGGCGCATCCTGGAGCGGCTCATGGCCCTGCCCGACTTCCAGACGGCCGAGCGGGTCTTCAGCTACCTGCCGCTGCCCCATGAGGTGAACACGCGGCCGATCGTGGACATGCTGCTGGACATTCACGGCGTCGCCTACGTGCCCGTGACGGATCGAGGCGATCACACGTTGCGGGTTGCCGAGTTGACGGCCACGGATGAGCTGGTGGAAGGGGCGTACGGCATCCTCGAGCCGGCCGAGCCGTCCTACGTTGCGCCCGATGCCATCGACGTCTGGATCCTGCCGGGGCTCGCGTTCGACGAACAGGGCGATCGCCTCGGGCAAGGCGGCGGCTTTTTCGACGCCTTCTTCGCGGCGCATCCCGTCGGGGGGCTGAAGGTGGCCTTGGCCTACTCGTTCCAGGTCGTGGATCGGGTGCCCACGTCGGCGCACGACGTGCCCGTGGATCTGATCCTGACCGAGAACGACGTCCTCGTCTGCGGCGACCCGACGGCCTAGGCGCACGTCGTCATCAAGGAGGCTTCACCATGCTGAGGTGGCTGGGATTGATCGTCGGCGTCCTGCTGGAGGCCGTCGGCGTGATCTGGATCCTCCAGGGCAGCGGCCTGTTGCCCGGCTCGTTTATGACGGGCCAAGTCTTCTGGGCCTACATGGGAATCGCGGCCGTCGGCGTCGGACTCGTCGTCGCCCTCATCAGCGCCTGGGCGATCGGGCGGGCCTCACCCCGGCGGTAGGAAACGAAGGTCCAAGTCGGATTTGCGCAACCAGGCTCCATTCTCGGGAGGGTCAAACGTCGATCCCGTGCTGTCCGATTCTACTGGGGCGATCCCGGTCTCAGGCGCCCCACGGCGCGCGTCAGCTTGACGCCGGCAATCAGGCCGGAGAGAAAGACCAGGAAGCGCGCCCGACGCCCGAGGGGCCGCTCCAGGGTGGAACACGCCAGGGCCGCGTCGTCGAGCCGGGCGATCTCGTCGGCATCCAGGGAGAACGCGAGCGCCCCGAGCGCGTCCTCGAGCTGCTCCACGCTGCGGATCCCGACGAGCGGAACCACGCCCTTGCTCCGGACCCACTGCAGACAGACCTGGGCCATGGATACTTCATGGCGGTCGGCCGCCGCGCGGATGGCCTCGCGAAGGGGCTGGAGGTCCTCGGCGGAGAGCTCCATGCGCTGGGCAATCCGACTGGCCTCCAGGCGTTCCTGGGTGAGTGTGGAGGTCAACAGGCCCTGACCCAAGGCGCCGAAGCCGACCACCGCAATACCGAGCTCGCGGCAGGCCTCAAGCATCTCTTGGAGCGCGCTTGAGCCGTGGACGAGGAGGCTGACCATCACTTGGTTGGCCACGAGCGGAACGCCCTCTTTCTGGGCCACGGCCCAGGCCGCGTGAACTTGCTCGGCGTCGAAGTTGGACACGCCCAGCGCGCGCAGCTTTCCCTCTCGCACGGCCTGGGCGGCCCCGCGCACCCAGACCGCGGGCGAGCGCGGATGGACCGGGCTGTGGATGAACGACAGGTCGCACGTCGCTTGGCCGAGCCGGCGATTGGAGGCGTCGGTGGCGCGTACGAACGCCCGCGGCGACCAGCGCCACAGGGTCGGGAGAAACTTGGTGGCGATCAGGTTCTCGGGCCGGGTGAAGCCGAGCCGGGCGAGGCGTTCCTCGGAGCTGCCGACCCCGTAGCCTTCCGCAGTGTCGAAGAACGTGACGCCCGCCTCGTGGGCTCGGTCGCGAATGCGGGCGAGCGTGTCGTCGGAGACAATGTGGCCGGCCATCTTTTCATCCAGCCGGGTATCGCCCCAGAACATCGTCCCGATCCCGAGCGGGACGTCCAGCGACCGGAGTTCGTTTTCTCGCTGATCGTCCTGATCCGTCATGGGCGCTCCTTCATCCCGGCGGCAAGCGTAGCGTCATCGTGAACCTTGGTCGTTGCGACACGTCAACGCTGAAGCGCACTCGTTTCTCAGTGAACGCTTGCATTTGCGTGAACATCAAGAGCCTACGCTACGGATCTTGGGCCGGCGTTCAAGGAGGAACGCTTCAGGCTGTTTGTCCTTGCCCGCCGACTTGTCAGCGTCGGCCCCCTCAGCGGTTCATGCTTTGAACCTGCGGACCCGAGGATGGCACATGTGATGCGTGAACGACCGTCCTCGGTGGTCGCGACAGCGTTGGTCAGGCGGCTCGTTGGCGAGACCGTCGACGCTGCGACTCGGTTGGATGACGAGCAATTGCGTGGGGTCGGCGTTGGCAGCCGCCTTGAACGTTCGGTTCCGATTGTCACCCCCGCGCCTTGGCGCTTAGCATGGGTCGCCATGGCCTCTTATGCGGATCAAGACCGCCGAGCGAACGTCGGACGCCGCGCCCGCCAATGGCTCGACCGCGCCCCCGTCTTCCTCGACACGGAGACGACCGGCCTCGATAATCGCGCCGAGATCTGCGAGATCGCCGTGGTCGCCGCCGACGGCACGTCGCTGGTGGACACGCTCGTCCGGCCCACGCAGTCGATCCCCGATGGCGCCTGTCGGGTCCACGGCATCACGGACGACGACGTCCGAGGTTCGCCAACCTTCGCCGAGGTTGCGCCCTGGCTGCGCGAAGTCCTCGACGGCCGCGAGGTCGTGATCTACAACGCCGACTACGACGTGCGCCTCTTGCGTCAGTCGGCCCAAGCTCGGCGACTGCCGAGCCAGGCTTGGGATCAATCCCCGACGTTTCGCTGTGCGATGCAGCTCTATGCCGAATATCACGGCGCCTGGAACCGGTCGAAACGCGCCTACGCCTGGCACAAGCAGCACGTCGCCGCCGGTGCGCTCGGGCTCGCACTGCCTGAGGATCTCCACCGGGCGCGGGCCGACGCCGAGCTGTGCCGTCGCATCATCCGCAAGATGGCCGGCTATTAGCCCACGATCTTCACGCCGATTTCCTCGCTTGATATCCGCCCGATGCCTTGTCCCGGCCGCCTCCATCGGCCACAATGAACCTCGTCCAACACATCTGAACGCTTGCGGTGCCCATGGCCTCCATCAACAGTGAGAAGCTTGCGCCCACCGAGGAACAACAGGCCATTCTCGATGCCAGCGGCCGCGTCGTGCGCATCAACGCGCGCGCCGGCACGGGCAAGACGACGACGTTGCGCCTGCTGGCCGAGCGGTTTCGGGATCGCAACGTCCTGTACGTCGTCTTCAACCGCCGAGCCCGCCAGGAGGCCGAGGCGACGTTTCCCGACCACGTCGACGTGCGCACGGTCCACTCGCTGGCGATGAAGAGCGTCGCGCGCGGGTACAAGTGGCAGTTGGCCCGAAGCGGCGGGCTGTCGACGGTCGACCTGCTGCCGGCGTTCGGCGACATGGGGAGCCGCCAACAGGTGATGGCGGGCCTGACGGCGGAGTTCCTCGTCTATTTCCTCAACTCGGCCCATCCGAAGCTCGAAGACGCCGTGCAGCCCTTCGGCGAGCATTGTCTTTCGGCGGAGCAGCGTCCGGACTTCGCCGCCTATGCCGAGCGGATCGTTGACGTGGCCCGGACGCTGGCGACCGACTGGCACCACGGCCGGACCGCCTGTCCGCACGACTTCTATCTCAAGCTGGCCCATACGACGGGTCGGTTGGGGCGCATCCTCGATCGCTACGACCTCGTGCTCGTCGACGAGGGCCAAGATCTGGGGCAAGTCATGCTCGACGCGCTACGGCAGTGCCAGCGGACGATCTATCTCGTCGGCGACTCGCACCAGCAGATCTACGGGTTCCGCTACGCGGTCGACGCCATGAAGCGGCTCGACGCGGACGGGGAGTGTGAGCTCTCGCTCAGCTTCCGCTTCGGCGATTCCGTCGCTCGGCTAGCCAGCGCGTTCATCCAGGAGGCCAAGGGCGAGCGCGACTTCGCCATCCGCGGCAACCCGGAGCGCACGTCGTCGGTCGGCACCCACGAGGGCTCCTCCCGCGGGGTGCGCGGCCGCGATCCGGCGATCCTGGCGCGGACCAACCTGGGGCTGTTCAACACGGCGGTCGGGCTGCACGAGCGGGGCGCATCCTGCGTCTTTGAGCGCAGCATCGGGCCGCTGCTCAATCGGGCGCTCGACGTCTACTGGCTCTACGACGGCCAGCGAGCGTCGATTCGCGATCCGCTCATTCGCTCGTTCGCGGATTTCCAACAGATGAAGGACTACGCCGAGGAGATGGAGGATTTCCAGTTGCGCGAGCTGGCCAAGGTCGTGGAGCGCTACCATCGGAAGATGCCGACGCTCGTGTCCGGCTTGAGCGAGTTCACCCGGGCAAGTCCCCGACAACGGGGCGACGGCGCGATCGTCCTCTCCACGGTCCACGCGGCCAAGGGCGAGGAGTACCGTCAGGTGGTGCTGCACGAGGATATTGCCAGCGCGCTTAACCGGGCGATCAAGCACGAGTCCGAACGACGGGTGGATGAGGAGGCCAACGTGGCGTATGTGGCGATGACGCGAGCGATCGAGCGTCTCGTCCTGCCCGAGGATCTTACCAAAGAGCTGGATCTGGATTGGGCGCAGTTCCGGGCGGCTCCGGCGCCGTCGACGCCGCGCCGCAATGGGCGGCCGACCTCCTCGTCCACGCCCTTTTCCGTTGACGAACGCGTGCAGACCCATTCCGGGCCCGGACGGATCGTCGAGGTGGACGAAGACGGGCGCTATCTCGTGGCCCTGGACGAGCAATCCGCCAGGGTCCGCGAGCGCGGTTCGGAATTGAAGCCCCTCGATGGCTGATCGCCGCATCCTTCGCCTGGTTCGCCCGATCACTCCGAGCCTTGGACGACTTGATGCGGTCGGCGCCGGCCGCTTAGGCTGATCCGCACTCCACAGTTGAGGAGCGATCGCCATGGCCCAACCGATCACCCCCGAGCTCGTCTACGAGCTCTCGGGCGTCGCCCAGCCGACGCTTTCGCCCGACGGCACTGAGTTGGTATTCGCGCAGTCGTCCGTCGATCGGGACGAGATGACAACGCGTTCGCAGCTCATGCGCATGCGGCTGCCGGATGGCTCCCCGGAGCCGTTCACGCAGGGCGAGGGCGACGCCCGACCGCGGTTCTCCCCCGACGGCGCCTGGGTCGCGTTCTTGCGGCCGGATGAGCGAGACCGAAAACAGCTCTGGCTGATCCCCACCGACGGCGGCGAGGCGCGCCAACGGACCCAGTTGCCGGGTGGGGTGAGCGAGTTCGCCTGGGCGCCGGATTCGGGGCGCCTCGCGCTGGTCTCCGACGTCGACCCGGATCGACCTCCGGACGACCTTGACCCGCAGATGGATCCGCGCACACGGGTCGTGCGTCGATTGAAATATCGGTTCGACACGCTCGGCTGGCGGGGCGACGCCCATCGGCACCTCTTCGTTCTGGACATGGACGCGGACGGGGCGGACTAGCCGGGCCAGCTCACCGACGGCGACTGGGACGACACGACGCCGGTCTGGTCGCCCGACGGCAAGCGCCTTGCGTTCATCTCCGCCCGCCGCGAGGATCGCGAGGTGACGTTCTACAACGAGGCGTACGTGGTCTCGGCGGAGGGCGGGGAGGCCGCCTGCTGGTCGGACGGGCTCTTGTCCGTGGCCAACCTGGGGTGGTCGCCGAACGGCGATCGGCTGTTGGCGGTCGGCTCCGGCGACTCGGAGATGATGGCGACGATGCAGGGCTGCCTCTACACCCTCTCGCCCGACGCTGAGCCCCAACAATTGACCGATCCGGCCCTCAAGCCGGCAGCCGGCTTTCCCCCGATCATGCCCGCGCCCGCGATCCACTGGGGCGAGGACGGCCGCGTGCGCTTTTTGGCCGATCAACGCGGCGAGTCGTTCCTCTTTGAGCTCGACGCGTCGTCCGGGCAGCTGCAGGCGTTGGGCGGCGGCGAGATGGCGATGGTCGACGTGGCCTTCGACGCCGCGGGCGAGTGGGCCGTCGTCCAGGGCGCGCCCTATCCTTCGGCCGGCGACCTCTACTTGGTCGAGGGCCAGTCGGTTCAGATGCAGCGTTTGACCGCCGTTAACGACGCTTACTTTCAGGAGCGTCCAACGGCCCGCGTGGAAAAGATCCAGCGGGAACGGGCCGGGATGGCCATCGAGTCCCGATTGCTCTTCCCGCCCGACTTCGACGCGTCGCGGCAGTACCCGCTGGTGGTCGAGATCCACGGCGGCCCGCACGGCGCGTTCTACGACACGTTCAACTCCATCCAGCAGATTCTGGCCACCAACGGCTATCTCGTGCTCTGTGTCAACCCGCGCGGCTCCTCGACGTATGGAGACGACTTTGTGAGAGCCGTGCTGCGTGACTGGGGCGGCGAGGACTATCTCGACATCATGGACGCTGTGGAGGCCGTTTGTGAGCGGCCGTACGTTGACCCGACTCGCTTGGGGGTTCACGGCTACAGCTACGGCGGCTTCATGAGCTCCTGGATGGTCGGCCACGACACCCGGTTCGGCGCGGCCGTTGTGGGCGCTCCCTGCACGGATTTGCCGAGCTTCTACGGCACCGCCGACATCGGCGTGCCGTTCGGCGAGGTCCAGTGGGGCGGCACGCGCATGGAGCGCCTCGACTGGTTTATCGAGCATTCTCCGCTCACCTACGCGCCGAATGTCGAAACGCCGGTCTTGTTGTTGCACGGCGAGGCCGACCATCGCTGCCCTATCGAGCAGAGCGAGCAGTATTTCACGGCGCTGAAACGCCTCGATAAGGACGTGGAGTTCGTGCGCTTTCCCGACTGCTCGCACTTGTTCCTGCGCATGGGGCATCCGAAGCTGCGAGCCGAGTATCTCCAACGGACGCTCGACTGGTTTGATCGTCATATCGGCGAGGCCGAGAGCGAGGCGAGCTGACATGGATCGCGACCGTCTCCGGCAAAAGATTCAGACGTTGTATCGAGACGAGCATGCTGCGCTCGGCGAGGCCGGGACGTTGGAGCTGCTGGAGCGGGGGCGCGAGTGGGATCTGGCGCCGACGCTGGAGCGCGGCGGCGTGCTCGTCTTCCCGCACGCCGGCGTGGCCGACTGCGGCCACCAGATTGCAGCCGTCGTCCACGCCTGTCTGGACAGCGGGGCCGATCGAGTCCTGGTCATCAGCGTCCTGCACGCGCTGACCGAGGAAATGGACGAAGCCCGCCACCGGGTGGCCCAGGGCGGCGTCGAGCTGGACGCGGAGCCGTGGCGCGGCATCTACGGCCCCGGTCGGCCCGGATCGGATCAGTGGAAACAAGATCACGCGCTCATGGGCTTCCGGCACCTCTGGGCGGCCGAGACGCGGCGCCGCGGCGTTGACGGTCCCGAGGTGATCGAGCGCTACCCCTATCTGGCCGGCGGCCGGCCGGACACGCTGCCCGCCATCGCGGAACTTGAAGAGCTCGCTGAGGACGCCGTCGTCGTCTCCACGGCCGACCCGTTCCATCACGGCATCGGGTACGGGGACGCACCCGAGGATTCATGCCCGCCCGATGCCGAAGGTCTCGCCTACGCCGAGCGACGCATCAGCGAGGGCATCGAGATACTGGCGACGGGCGACTATTGGGGCTACAACGCCCATTGTGTGGACGCCAAGAGCGACGCCCGCGACGCCGGCCAGGTGTTCCGCTATCTGCGCGGGCCCATGACGGGCGAGATTCTGGATCTGACCTACACCGACGCCAGC
>JAHEOA010000114.1 GCA_018609825.1 Candidatus Bipolaricaulota bacterium
AAACGTGATGCCGCCACGGTTCATTATTCGTCACCCCTTTCAGAAAATTCGCGTGCCTGTGTGAGGGTCGTGGAGGCCGTCATGGGTTTAATGAACTCGCGGTCCTCCGCGGCCTCGGCCGTCCGCGTTCCGCGCCGTTCCAGGATGAGGGTAACCACGACACGCTCGGGGACGTCGGCCCGAGCCGTGGTGCGCCCGATTCGGAACGTAATCTCATTGGTAACGGTCTCGGTCGGCTGGCCGGTGTCCATGCTGCGCTGCAGACGCTCGACCTCGGCGGGGACAAGCGCCGCTTGGAAGCTATCGGGCGTCTTGCCGTGATCGGGCGAGAGCCGGAGCCAACTGGGAGCACCCGCCGCCCAGAGGACCTCGGAGCGCTCCGCGTCGGTGGTAAGCTCAACCGTCTTCGGGCCGGGAAGCGAGCCGTCGGCGGAAACGCGGAAGGTCAGTTCCGTCGGCTTGACGCGGAGCTCTGTCCCGCCTTCATTGCGCTCACCTTCGATCTCCTCATCCTCGAGTCGGCGAAGGCGCATATCGATACGGCGATCGGTCACCCGGCGCGTCTCCGCCATAGCACCCGCCTGGCTGTCGAATGTGCAAGGTCCGGCATCGGCATCGTCCGACGCCCAGTTCTCGATGACGTCACCGACCTCACGTTCGATGATCGCCAGCTGCGCCTCGATCGACGCCCCTACTCGCTCGGCAACTCGAGCAATCTCCTCGCGGCGATCGGCCAATGTACGCGCCGCCTCATCGCGCAACCCCTGAACGCGAGCGGGATCCAAGCAGTAGCCCGCCTCCGACTCCGGTTCCGGCTCGGGCTCGGGCGCCGGATCGCGTTCCGGCTGCTCCTGCTCGGACTCCTCCTCTTCGGACTCGTCCTGCTCCGATTCGTCCTGGGTCCGCTCCGCGATGAACTCGCGGATGTGGGCGCGCGCCTCGTCCTTCGTGTTGAAGATGCAGTTGTCGCTCGACTCCTGACTGTCGAGGCGCTCCAGCTCCTCGCGGACTTGGCCCATAATCTCCTCGATGCGCGACTCGCTCAGCTCGCCCTCCTGGCGCAGCTTCGCCCGGAACTCCTCGACGAGGTCGTCGATGCGGCTGTCGCCGAGCCAGAAACAGCCTTCGAGAACGCGAAGCCCGCGTCGCGATCCGCTGCCCTCGACGGCGCGCCGCGCGTCGGCCACCTTGCGCGCCAAGAGGACTTGGGCGTGGGCGCGCAGGTCCTGGGGATCGTCGCTCGGCCGCGACGCGCCCTCGCGCCAGGCGGCCAGCTCCTCGAGAAAGGCGCTCTGCGCCTCGTCGATCGGGGTATCGGCATCGCCCAGCGAGGCCAACTCCTCATGCAACTGCCGGAACCGCGTCAGGCCGCTCTGCCGAGCCTCGGCCAGCGCCTCGTCGACGCCGTCCCGCTGTTCGGGGGTCCGCCGGATGCGGGCGAGCCGATCGCGCAACCCCGTGAGGGCGTCCCCGAAGCGATCCATCAGCGAAGCGTCCGGCCCCTCTTGGGCGCCTCCCTCGTCGGTGGTAAAGCTGATCCGCTGCGGGTCGGCCTGGTCGGCGCGCACCAGCATCAGGTGATAGAGCGGCATGTGCGCCTCGTGTGGGCCCTTCGGGTTGTAGACGGGATGGAGGTCGCTCCCCTCGCGGCCGAGGACGCGACGCATCTGCTGCATCGTCGCCGGGTCGGCCACGGCCGAGCGGATCAACAGGTCCGTGTCGTTCGGGGCGTCGCTCTCCAGGGCCGAGCCGACGAGCGAGACGTAGTCGGGCACGAGCATGAGCTGGTCCGGTGCCCCCCGGAGTCGTTGGGCGACCTGCGACCCCGTGAGCGCCTCCCGCACCTCTACCGACAGCAGCTCCGGCGACGACTCGCCATCGCCCCCATTGCCGTCGCCGTCGCTATTCTCGGACGATCCCTCCTCGTCGGCGGTGGGCAGGTCGCCGAAGCGGCCGCCGAGCGCGGCGCGCACGAGCGGCTTCACCTCGAGGGGCGAACTGTGATCGTAGGCGGGCTCGATGCGGGCAAGCCGCTGCACGATCTGATCGTGGGCCGCCTTGAGCCGGTTGAGATCCCACCCGTTGACCGTCGTCGCCTCGCCCGTGTTGATGACGTTTTCCTGAATCTCATCCCAGTGGTCGTGGGTCTTGCGGTGCCACTTGAACAGCCGCAGCGCGTTGACCGTCTCCACGGCGTCGGCAAACTGCTCGGGTGGGGGCAGCTCCCACTTGGCCGGACGCTGCTCCCACAGGCCCGAGAGTCGGGCCTCGGCTCGGCGGTAGAGGGTGTCCATGGCATCTCGGGCAAAGCGCTCGCCCAAGGAGGCCTGAGCCTCGCCCGTCGGCCTCGCCCCGGCGCTCTCCGAGAGCGCGGCGATCTCGATCGACTCGATAAGCGAGCGGATGAACTCGTCCACAGCCTCGAGGACGGCGCTCCAGTCGGCGAACGTCTCGCCGACAAGACCCCGCACGAACGGCCGGACCTCGGGCTTGAGCCGCCCGGCCTGGCGCTCGAACTCGCGCAGGATCTCCCGCTTGCGCTCCAGCGGCACGCCCTCCCGGGTGAGCTCGCCGCGCAGCTCCTGGCGGCGCTCCAGCGCCTGCTTGTCGAAGCGGGACTCCGCCGAGGAGATGAGGTTGTTGACGTCGGAGGCCTTGACAGTGTAGCCGTCGGAATTGCCCGCGTTCGCATCCCCTTGGCGCTCGATCTCCTCGCGGATGCGCTGGACCTCCGCCGCCACCAGCTCGTCGACCCCGGCGAACGCCTCGTCCTTGGTGGGGAAGCGGCATTCGCCCTCGCTCACCTCAAGGTCGGCCTGGCGCCACTCGGTAATGGTCTCGGTCAGGCGCGTGCGGCTCTGTTCGAGGAACCCGTCGACGGCATCTTCGGAGACGCCGTTCTTGCGGGCGGCGGAGATGAACTCGGCCCGCTTGCCGGCAAGGCGCTCGTGGCCGTAGTCGATCAACGCGCGCCGCCGGCTCGGGCCGATGCACCAACCGCTGCGGCCGGCGACGGCCTCCTGCAGATTGGCCAACTCGGGGCAGTCATCGGGAATGGCCGAGGTGTGGGTCCACGTCGGATCGAGGGCTTGCAGTCGCTCGACGAGGGCGTCGTGGACCTGGACCAGCTGCGCCGGCTCGTAGATCGAACCGCTCACGTCGACATGGCCCGGCCCGCCCTCGGCAAGAGACTCGCAGGCCTCCTTCGCCTTGGCGTGCAGCGTGGAATGGGCGCGCCCCAAGGCCTCGAGGTCATCCTCGGTGGCCTCCTGGGCCAGCTGGCGCAGCGTCTCGTCCGGCGGGGCGCTCAGTTGGAACGGCATGGGCGCTTAGAACGTCTCCCACTCCACTCGTATGATGTCGCCGGTCTTGTTGTTGACGAAGACGTTCGGAAGCGGGCCATTATTGCCGTAGCAATCCGGCAAAGAGTCCTCAACTTGAACAAGCCAAGCGTCCGCGTTCTCGCTCTGTTGGCT
>JAHEOA010000115.1 GCA_018609825.1 Candidatus Bipolaricaulota bacterium
CCGAGTCGACCGTGGGGGCGCAGCAAGCGATGGGCCTCAGCGAGCAGCGCGACGTTCTCCGCGTCCTCGCCGTGGAGCAGGTGGGCGATAAGCACGCCGTCGACGGAGGCCGACGCCAGAGATGGGCTATGGGCGAGCAGATCGCTTTCGACGGGCACAACGTTGGAACGTCCCTCAGCTCGGGCCCGATCGACCGTGAGCCGTAGCATATCGGGATCGCAGTCGACGGCGTAAACCGTGCCCGAGGCGCGTTCGGCCAGGGCGAGCGTGAACGTGCCGTAGCCGCAGCCGACATCCGCGACATCCCTCAGCGGGTCGCCGAAGCCGAGCGCATCCAGGAGCGCGGCTGGGTCGAAGAGGCTTTCCCAATGGTCGACGTCGGGCATGCCGCTCTCGCGGATCGGCATCTACACCACCTTCGCACTCGCAAACGCCCGACGCGCGAGCTCGTCGCGGGTGCGGTTGGTGAGCTGAGCGTAGACCATCGTGTTTTGGATATTCTTGTGCCCGAGCCAGTCCTTGACGAACATGACGTCCATCTCCGCATCCAGTAGATGCACGGCGATGGAATGTTTCAATGCGTGGAACTTGCGCTTCTCCTTCGGCAGCCCGGCCTTCTCCCCGTACTTGCCCATCATGGCGTAGAGCGTCTTGCGGTGGATCGGCAGGCCCTGGTTCGAGGGGAACAGGATGGGCGAGGTGTCGGTCCGCGAGCGCAGGTAGCGCTTCAGGTCGCGCTGGGCCTCCTTGGTAAGCGGGTACTCGCTGGAGATCGAGCCCTTCAACCGTCGGATCCGGATTTTCAAACGCTCGAAGTCGACGTCCTCGCGTTCCAAGAGTCCGATCTCGCTGGCGCGCAGGCCGTAGGTGTAGGCGGCGCGGACGATCGCGGTGTCGCGCTTGGACTCAATGGCGCCGAAGAGGCGCTTGAGTTCGTCCTGGGTGAGGTAGTGGATCGTGTCGGTGTTCATGACTCGATTTCCACCTCCGTCTCGATTCGCTCGCAGATCGTCTGCGCATGCGACAAGGCCTCCTGCGCCTCCTCCGCGCTCGGCGGATCGCCGGCGAAGGGATAACGCACCTCGACGGCGTAGGGGATCAGGAAACGCGCCGCGGCCCGCAGCGTCTCCAGATCCTGCGCATGGTCGATGGCCAGGTCGAGCAGGACACTCAGGTCGTGTGTTCTCGGCGGCTCGGTGCCGTGGTAGGCGAGGAACCCTTTGAGGTGCTTCTCCGCCGCCTGCTGGCTGTGGAACGAGGCGGCTTCCGTCTCGGGCGGATCGAGGTCGAGAAGCGCTTGGGCGCTGCGCAGGTCGCCTGCGCCCTTATCCAGCCAGGCCCAGGCTGCCTGGTGTTCGGGTTGCTCAGCCATCGAGCCGCTCTCCGTGGCGGGTGGCGATCGCGGCGATGTGGCCGGGCATCCGGGCGCCGCGCTCGAAGGCCTCGGGGGTGAGCACGATCAGGTCCAGCGGAAGGCGCCAGCCCTCGAAGAGGGCGTGGAGTCGGCGGGCCATCTCGCGAGCCGAGATCCCCTCGGGAAGCTCCGTGACGACGAGGAGATCGAGGTCGCTGTCCGAGTCCGCCCGATGGCGCGCGGCGGAGCCGAAGAGGATGACCCGTTCGGGCGAGCAGGCCGACAGGATGCGATCCCGGACCTTCTCGATCAGTGCCTCGTCGATCGCCGCGAGCGTTGGCGTAGCCATGGAGACCTCGCCACTATTCTATCATGGGGCTGAGCCCGAGACATAATGGTCGTAATGACTCACATCCTAAACCCCTCGCCCCAAGGGGTCAAGGGTTTTCGGCACCGCTTTCGGAGCGAACGGGTATCGTAATGTCCAACTTTGGATGATCTCGAACAACTGGAGGCAGACGCAATCCAAATAGCCAGATCGGTTGCACTTCAGGCTTCACCATGGCCGTCCTCCCCTCCGTTGGCGAATGGGGTGTCAAGGCGTCCCGTGGCGCTGATCGAGCAGAGTATCAGGTCTCAAACGCCATTCACGTGCTATCTTGACGAAAAAGAGGCGTCCCCCTCATCCATCTAGGAGGTCGCGAAGGGCCGGGCAGTCGTCGCAGAGTCGCCAGCGAAGCGGGTGCCCCCGTTTTAGCAGTCCTCCGATACCCGTGGTGGCGATTCTCGCAGCGTGCGCACCGAGTCGACCGATGGCGTCGCCAAGGTCAACTGCCTGGCCCTTCACATTCTCGGTCGGCTCGTCGATGGTGCCGGTGCTGACGCGGGCGACCTGCGTCGGGCAAAGCCGTGTCCCAACAGGCCCGGCCTTCGCCGGTAGCCAACGGCTCGCGCGGCGATAGTCGATAGTCCCCGCCGCTCAACTCGGACCGCCGTGCTTGTGCCGTTTGCGCCGATACATCCAGCGGTCGGCCTCTTCGAGCACGGCGTCAAAGCTGCGCTGATCCTGCGGCGACCAGGTCGCGATGCCCACGCTGACGGTGACCTCCTTGGGCAAGTCGAGATCGGCTTGGGCCAGCTGGCGACGGATACGTGTCGCGGCGTCTTCGGCTCCCTCGCGGTCGATCTCCGGCATCAGGATGAGGAACTCGTCGCCGCCGTAGCGGACGACGGTATCGGCGGTGCGCACGTTCCGTTGGAAAAGCTGGGCCGTCTCGCGCAGGACGCGATCCCCCTCGAGGTGGCCGCACCGATCGTTGACCTTGTGGAAGTGGTCGAAATCGATCAACAGCAGCGAGATCGGATGGCCATACCGTTGGGCTCGGGCCTGCTCGGAGGTGATATATTCGGCAAAGTAGTGGCGGTTGTATACGCCGGTCAGGGGATCGTGAGTGGCCTGTTGTTGCAGGTACTCGCGGTCGCGGGCCCGTATCAATGCCGTGGTGATCTCGGGAATCAACGGTTCGAGCCGGGCGGCATCCGCCTCGGTAAAGACACCCTCCTCCTCGAGGTTATTGAGGTTGAAAAAGGCCAAAAGGTTCGCCTGCTCGGGGTCACGAATGGGGACACAGATCGTGGACCCGGGGATGCGCACGCCGCCCTCCTCAGCTGCGCGGCGCATGACCGGCGTTGCCCGTTGATACGAACGCGTCAGGATGGTGGGCGTCGTCTCGTTGAACACCTGGAGCAGCTCCTCCCGTCGATAGGTGAGCGGTTGGAGCGTGTGCCAGTCCCGATTGACGGCGGCGCGATACTCGAAGTGATCGTGGGCGTCGTTGTAGAACAGGACGTTCCCCGCTTCGGCCTTCGGGTGTAGATAGGCGATCGCCTGCTCCAGGACCTGGTGGAGCAGGTCGTCCAAGTCTTCGGCCGCGTTGAGGCGCTGGAGGAAGCGGTTCGTCCAGGCCTGCTCCTGGCGGCGGCGGACGTTGGTGATCGCCACCGCCAATTGCCGGGCCAGCGCCTGGAGCAGGTCCCGATCCCGCCGGGAGAACGCCCGGGGCTCGCAGCTTTCGATGTTCAGCACGCCGATCACGTCCTCGTCGGCAATCACCGGCACGGCGAGCTCGGAACGGAGGTCCGGATGGATTGCGACGTAATGGGGGCTCTGTTCGGCATCCTCGACCAAGGCCGGCTCCCCTTCTCGAGCCGCCCACCCCACGATCCCCTCATCGAGGGCCACCCGATCCCGCTCGAAGTCGAACGTAAACTCCTCGACCGGCAGCGTCGTGGCGAAGCTCTCCGTGATCAGGGAATTGCCCTCTTGGGCCAAAAAGCCCGCAAAGTCGTAGTCGAAGTGCTCGGTCAGGATCTCCAGCGCCTGCCTTACCAGCTCATCGGTGTCGGAGACCGCCGCCATCGATTCGCTCAGCTGATAGATGCCGTTCAGCCGCCGCTGGTGGTCGCGCAGCGCATCGATGTTCTGCGTCTTCTGAATGGCCAACGCGGCCAGGTTGGCGAACATCTCCAAGGGCTCGATCGTCTTCGGCGTGGGCGCGCGTCCGTCGCTGGGGTCGTCGACGGAGATGAGGCCGACGAGCTGGCCTTCCGG
>JAHEOA010000116.1 GCA_018609825.1 Candidatus Bipolaricaulota bacterium
AACTACCTCAAGGCGAAATACGAGAAGATGGGGCATCACCTGCAACACCTCTTCACGGAGGCCCCCGTCGTTGATGGAGCCCATGGGAACGACGTATGAGGGTCGCCTGGACGGCCGCGGCCTGAGGGTCGCGATCGCCGTCTCCCGCTTCAACAGCTCGATCACCCGATCCCTGCTTGAGGGCGCCCAGGGGCGCCTTGCCCGTCTCGGCGTCGACCCCGACGCGATCGACGTCGTCTGGGTCCCCGGCGCGTTCGAGTTGCCCCAGGCGGCCCGGGCGTTGGGGGAGACCGGGCGCTACGACGGGGTGGTCGCTCTCGGCTGCGTCATCCGCGGGGAGACGCCGCACTTCGCCTACGTCTGTCAGTCCGTCACCGACGGCTTGACCCAGGCCGCGCTCAACGGACAGGCGCCGCTCGTCTACGGCGTCCTGACGTGTGATACGCCGGGCCAAGCGCAGGCGCGCGCGGGCGTCAAGTCGAACAAGGGGGCCGAAGCCGGGGAGAGCCTCGTCGAGTTGATTCGGGTATTGGCCTCGGTCAACGGATGATGAACAGATTAGCGGATGGAACGGTGCGGGCCCGTTGAGCGTCGTTCGCTCATCCGTTCTCTAACCGTTGTCAGATTCCGGTCGCCATGACCCTCCGAGCGAGGCTTCAGAACCCACAGCATCCCCTCATGACCTACACCTTCGTCTCTCCGTCTCTGGACGCATCCCGAGCCGAGTTGGACGTCGTTGCGGATGCGCTTGGACGTGTGCTCGCATCGGCCCCGCTCGATGCGATCCACGTTCCGGACGCTCGGCCCGATCCCCGCTCGCCCCGCTCGACCTTCGTGCCGAAGCTGGCGCCGCGGGCGTTTGCGCGGGCGATGGATCAGCGCTTGGAGACGTCCCCCGATTGGCTCCTCGATCGCTCCGTGGTGGATCATCACTGGGCGCACCAAGAACGCTGGTTCCGACGGACCATCGAAGACGAGGGGCGCCGTTCGTTCGTGTTGGTCGGCGGCGCCTCGCGGGAGTTCCGCTATCCGGGAGTGTCCGTCGTGGAGGCGTCCCGGCGCATGCGGGCGCTCTATGGAGATGAGGTCGTCCTGGCGGGGGTCGCCATTCCGACGCGAGAGCACGAAGTCGAGCGACTGATCGCCAAGACCGAGGCCGGAATCGAGCTCTTCGTCACGCAGATCCTCGGCGAGCCCGACTCGACACGCCAGCTCCTGGTGGACTATCATCGCGCGTGCCGCGAGCGCGGCCTGCGGCCTCGGCCCCTGGTGCTGAGCGTCGCGCCCGTGGGCCAGCGTCGCGACGTGGATTTTCTCGAAGCGTGGGGGGTGCGGTTCGATCCGACGTGGCGACGGCGGTTGATGAGCAGCGCCCTGGGCATCGGTTGGCGATCGCTCGAGCTGGCCCTCGAGCTGCTGGACGACCTGATCGCCCTCGGGCCCTCGTCGACCCCACAGTCGACCCTCGGGATCAACGTCGAGCACGTGCGGCCGCGCAACCTGGAGCTGTCGGGCGAGCTGCTGCGCGCGATCGCCGACAAATGGAGTTGAGGATCCGTCATGGACGAATATGAGATCGACCTGCGCGACTACCTGATCGTCATCTGGGAGCGGAAGTGGATCATCGTCGGGGTCTTCGTCGCCGCGATCATCGCGGCTGCGGTCTATTCGTACACGCTCCCCGACGAGTATCGCGCTCAGGCGCTGTTGAGCTATCAGAGCTCTCCCGTCTCGAATGTGGCTCGCGAAGGTACGGGGAGTCTTGCGCTCGGCTTGCCCAACGCGAAGGGACTGATCTCCGTGATCGATTCGATGGGCAACGCGCAAGCCGAGACGCTGAACGGCTCCGACCTGATTCGGCTCCGCGTCTCGGGCACGTCGTCGCCGTCGGACCTGGAAGACGGGCTTCAAGCGACGATCGCGTCCGTGCGCGAGTTCCTGGCCAACCAGATGGGGACCCAGGTCACTGAACGGCTCAGCACGCTGGGCGATGAGATCCAATTTCTCCGAGATCAACGGTCGTCGCTGTTGGAACGGATCCGCCAGCGCGAGACCCAGCGGCTCCAGGCGCTGCAGGCCCAACGCGATCAAGTGGTCCAACAGCTCGATCAGCTCATGGACGGGTCATCCGCCGATGGAACGTCCTCGCCCGGCCAAGCCACTCTTCTGGCCATGACCGCCCAGCTCCAAGTTCTGCAGGGCCAGATGGCCCGATTGGAGACGAGCTCGGACGCGCCTCAGCCCGAGGCCGGATCGGCCTATGAGCAACGTCTCGTCGAGCTTGAGACCCAGATCCAAGAGTTGGCGCTCGCGAAGCGACAATACGAACGGGTCCGGGACGCCGACTGGTCCCCGCTGTCGGTCGCGCAACCCCCCCAAAGCTCGGGCGCGCCCATCGGGCCGAATCGAGGGCTCAACGTCGCCATCGCGGGCGTGCTGGGGCTGTTCGTCGGGCTGCTCTTGGCGTTCTTCGTCCATTACCTGCAGAGCGAGCCCCTGACCCGACGTGAGTCGGGTCAGCAACCGCCCGATTCGGCGTCATGATCGACCTGGACGATCGAGCGGCGCTGGCGCGGATCGATGCCGCGGACATGCGCGGGCTGCTTCGCGGATTTCCCGATCAGATCGGGGAAGCTTGGAGCCGGCGGGCGAGCGTTCCCGCGGTGAGTGATATGGAGCAGATCGTCGTCTGCGGCATGGGCGGGTCGGCCATGGGCGGCGACCTGCTCGCGACGCTGTTCGGCCAATGGGACGTGCCGATCGCCGTCTCCACGGTTCGGCATTATCTGTTGCCGCCCTGGGCCGACGAGCGCACGCTCGTGATCGCGGTCAGCTACAGCGGCAACACGGAAGAGACGCTCAGTTGCGCACAGCAGGCTCTGGATCGAGGTTGCGCGATGCTGGCGGTCACCTCGGGCGGGCGACTGGCCGAGCTGGCGCAAGCGAACGACGTTCCCCTGGTCAGCGTGCCGAGCGGCCAACCGCCGCGGGCGGCCTTGGGCCACCTGTTCGCTCCCGTGCTGCGCAGCTTGGCGCCCCACCTCAACCGGGACGTCGAGGCCGAGATGGACGAGGCGCTCGCCCTCCTGCGTTCACTCAGCAACGATCTTGACGAATCGCCCGGCGACGCGAACCGCGCCAAGCAGCTGGCCCACGAGCTGAGCGAGGGGATCCCGATCTGCTACGGCAGCGCCGGCCTCACGGGCGTCGCGGCGCGGCGCTGGAAGACCCAGCTGAACGAGAACGCCAAGGTTCCGGCGTATTGGGACGTCGTCCCCGAGCTCAACCACAACGAGCTGATGGGCTGGGCGAACGACGATCCGGCCGCGCACGGCGGGTATGTGCTGCTGCGCGACGCCGCCGAAGCGCCGGCGATCGCGCGTCGCTTCGCCATCAGCAAGGAATTGTTAACCGAGCGCGGACGCCGCGTTCGCGAGGTTGACGTAACCGGCGACAGCGTCCTGGCTCGGCTGCTGGGCCTGATCGTCCTGGGCGACTGGGTGAGCTACTATCGGGCGATGATTCAGGACGTGGATCCCACGCCCGTGGGGTTGATTGAGGCGTTCAAGCGCCGCATGGCGGAGGCGTCGTGACATGAGCGAATTCCACGCGGTGGTCCTGGCGGGCGGGGGCGGCACGCGGTTCTGGCCGAAGAGCCGGCGCGATCACCCCAAACAGCTGTTGGACATCTTGGGGGAGAAGCCGCTCATCGCGTCGACGATCGATCGGTTGGCGGGGCTGTTCAAGCGCGATCAGCTCTGGGTCGTGACCCATCGGGATCAAGTTGCGGGCGTGCGCCGCCACGTCGATCTCGACGCGCAGCGGGTCCTGACCGAGCCGAGCTCGCGCAACACCGCCCCGGCTGTGGGGCTGGCGGCACTCCATCTCAAGCGTGTCTCGGGAGGCGATGCCGTCTTCGCCATGCTGCCGGCGGATCATTATGTCGCCGACGTCGATGGGTTCCTCAAGACGCTCATGATCGCCAAGGACGTGGCGGCTCAGGGGTATTTGACCACGATCGGCATCCGGCCGCGCTATCCGGAAACGGGCTATGGCTACATCGAGGTCGGCGAGTCGCTCGACGACCTCGACTATCCCGGCGTCCATCGGGTCGCGCGCTTTGTGGAAAAGCCCGATCGCCAGACGGCCGGTCAATATGTCGCCTCGGGGAACTACATGTGGAACGGCGGCATCTTCGTCTGGCGCGTGGGCACGTTGCTCGATGCGCTGCGGGACCACCTGCCTGAGGTCTACGAGGGGCTCATGGCGATCGAACAGTCCGAGTTCGAGCCCACCACGATGGCCCGGGTTTATGAACAACTTCCCGATATCTCGATCGACTACGGGGTCATGGAGCGCGCGCAGAACCGCGCGGTCGTGTTGGGCGAGTTCGGCTGGAGCGACGTCGGCTCCTGGTCGGCGCTGGGTGAGCTTATCGAGGGCGACGAAAGCGGGAACGTGACCCAGGGCGAGGTCGTGGCGCTCGACTCGCGCGACTCGGTACTGGTGAGCGAGCGCGGTCTGTTGGCGACGATCGGGGTGCGCGACGTCGTCGTGGTGGCCACCGACGATGCCGTGCTCGTCTGCCCCAAGGAGCGAGCTCAGGACGTCAAGCGGATCGTCGAGGCGCTTGACGTCAGCGGCAAGGATGCCTTCCTCTGAGCCTCGTCCGAGCCCGTTGACATGCGACCTCGGCCCAAGTAGCCTGCATTCGGAGGCGATCGTCTCATGGCCCAACGCGCTGACGTGCCGACGATGCTGAGCTATGAGGAATTCCTTGAGTGGTGCGACGAGGACACGTGGGCCGAGTGGGTCGGAGGGCAGATTGTGATGGTCTCACCAGCGTCCGGTCGCCATCAGGACATTGCGGGGTTTTTAGAGACTCTGTTGCGGACGTTCGCGGAGGTCGATGCCGCCGGTGTGGTCTTGTCCGCCCCTTTTCAGATGAAGCTGGGCCCTGAGCTGTCGGGACGCGAACCGGATCTCCTCTTTGTCGCCCGAGACCGTGACCGCTTACTTAAGGAGAGCTTCCTGGACGGCCCCGCAGATCTCGTCGTGGAGATCATCTCGCCCGAAAGCCGCCTGCGCGACCGAGGCGAAAAGTTTGCGGAGTACGAGATGGCCGGCGTACGGGAGTATTGGCTCATCGATCCCGAAATGGAACGGGCCGACTTCTTCGTGCTGGGCGACGACGATCGCTATGAGCGCCAACGCCCGGACGAGGACGGCGTATATCGCTCGACGGTTTTATCGGGATTCTGGATCGACGTCGCCTGGCTCTGGTCGGAGCCGTTGCCGCCGGTCATCGACACCCTCCGACGATTGGACCTCATCTGACATGGCTCAAATGGAGAGCGTTCGCTTCGGCACCGACGGCTGGCGCGGGGTGATTGCCAAGGACTTTACCTACGCCAATGTCGCCCGCGTGGGCGACGCCGTCGCCCGCTACCTGAAAAGCCAAGAGCGTCAAGACCTCGATGCGTACAAGCGCTGGGGCGCCACCCCGACGGACTGGCGCCAGGGCGTCGTTATCGGCTACGACATGCGCTTCCAGGCGCGGGCGTTCGCGATCCACCTCGCCCGCGTGCTCCAGGGCCGTGACATCCCCGCTTGGGTGACGCCCGACGCCGTGCCGACGCCGGTCGTCGCCTACGGCGCCGTGCAGCGGAACGCCGCGCTGGGGCTCATGGTGACGGCCAGCCACAACCCGCCCGACTATCTGGGGATCAAGATCAAGACGGAGCTGGGCGGCGCGGCCGGTCCGGAAATCACGGGCTTGGTCGAACGTTTCCTGCCGGATGATCCGCCCGAGGTCGCCGAGGATTGGGCCCCGGACGAGGTCGAGGTCAAGACGCCCTATCTGAACCGCCTGGAGCAGCTCATCGACGTGCCGTTGCTCCAGGAGGCCCCCTTGCGCGTCGTCGTCGACGCCATGTACGGCTCGGCGCGCGGCTATCTGGCCCAGCTCCTGGCGGACCTGCGGATCCCCTACGTCCGGGTGCGCCACGAGCGCAATCCCGGTTTCGGGGGGACGCCGCCGGAGCCGATCGAGCAGAACGTGACGCCCTTGAAGGCCGTCGTGGCTGCGGAGAAGAGCCGCCGCCGCCCCGACAAACGCATGCTCATGGGCATCGTCACCGACGGCGACGGCGACCGGGTGGCGGCGGTGGACGAGCACGGCCACTTCGTCGACCCGCATCGCTGCTACGCGCTGCTCTTCCGCCATCTGTTGGGTAAGGGCATGACCGGGATTGCCGTCAAGAGCTTCACGTTGACCGACATGGCGACGAAGGTGGCGGAACGCCACAACGTGGCCATCGACGAGGTGCCCGTCGGCTTCAAGCACGTCTCGGAGAAGCTGCTCACCGAGGACGTGCTGATCGGCGGCGAGGAGAGCGGCGGCATCGCCGTGAAGGGCCACATCCCCGAGCGCGACGGCGTCCTGATCGGGCTGTTGTTGATGGAAGCGGTCGCCCGCGAAGGCAAGCCGATCGGGCAGCTGGTGGACGCGCTCATGGACGAGGTCGGCCCGCACTATTACCAGCGCCGCGATCTCCATCTGGAGGAGCGCCTCGAGGCCGTGGGGCGCATCGAGGACGCCCGGCCGGAGACGTTCGCGGGCCGCCCCGTTCGCGCGATCGAGACGCTGGATGGACTGAAACTGCGCTTCGACGACGGCTGGCTGCTCTTCCGCGCGTCGGGGACGGAACCCGTGTTGAGGGTCTACTGCGAGATGGACGATCCGCGCAAAGTGAATGAACTGATTGACGAGGGCGTCAAGGTGGCCCGCGGCGAGCGGGCGCTGGGGAGCTGATTGAGGCGTCAAGCGTTGGCAGCTAAGCTTGGGGCGAGATGGGCACCGGAGCCAAAGATCGCGAGCTGACCACGGAGATTGCGGCCCTCTTCCCGCGACAGGGGGAATGGACGGAGCGTCACTACTTCTCGCTCCCCGACACCAACCACCGCATGGAGCTGTCGGAAGGGGAGTTGATCATGCCGCCGCATCCCACTAACCGTCATCAGGCCACGGTCTTGGAGATTGCCGTTCGGCTGAGAGCGTTCGTGCGGGAAAGAGACTTGGGAGAAGTGCGCGTTGCCCCGCTTCCCGTCCGCCTCTGGCCCGGCAAGGTCCGCGAGCCCGACGTCTTCGTCATTGCCCGAGGCCACGAAGACCGTATCGGCGAGCAGGCCTGCGGCGTCCCGGACCTCGTCGTCGAGGTGCTCTCCCCTGGAACGCGCGACACCGATCGAGGAGAAAAGCTCCTAGAATATGCCCAA
>JAHEOA010000117.1 GCA_018609825.1 Candidatus Bipolaricaulota bacterium
CCGTTCCGGATCGCCATGGGCCCCGATGGCGAAAGCGTCGTCTACGCCCGCTACAATTGGGGGCAGGCCGCGCCGTCGATCCAGGAAATCGATCTGAACTCGGGCGAGATCACGGAGATTCGGGCGTTCGACGAGGGGACGATCGTCGAGGATTTGGCGCTCTCGCCCGACGGAGGGACTCTGGCGCTGTCGATCTGGAAGCGCGGCGGCTACTCCGACGTCTACACCCTGCCCGCCTCCGGCGGCGAGCTGACCGCGCTGACTCAGGACAAGGCGACGGATTATGGCGTGACGTGGGCACCCGAGGGCAAGTACGTGCTGTTCAGCTCCGACCGCACGGGCGTCTACAATCTCCACGCCGTTCGCTTGGCAGACGGGTCGCTGTTCCGCGTCAGCAACGTGCTCACGGGGGCCACCGGCCCGGCCGTGTCGCCGAGCGGCGATCAGCTGGCGTACAGCGGCTACGGCGAGTCGGGCTACGACCTGCAGGCCATGCGCTACGCGCCGGAGAGCTGGACCCAGGTCCAGCTCAGCAAAGCCGAGATTCCAGCATGGAACGGCTTCCCCGAGACCGACTACCCCGTTCGCGATTACGAGCCGTGGCCGTCGCTCGCGCCGAAGCTCTGGTTCCCCGTTCTGGGCGGATCCCAAATGGGAGCCGCCACGTTCGGCCAGGACGCGCTGTTCGAGCAGGCCTACAGCGCCAGCGCCGGCTGGGATCTGAACGCCGGGACGCCGTATCTGAACATCGGCTACGCCTACGCAGGCGTCCTGCCGACGGTGTCGGTCAACGGTTACGCCAGCGGCGCCGGCTACAGCGCCGGGCTCAACGCCAGCTACCCGTGGGTGCGCAGCTCGACCCTCAACGCGTCGCTGTCCGCGGGCTATCGGGTGAGCCGCTTCGAGCGAACCTCGCAGACGATCTCGGCGACCGGGACCATCTCGCATAACTGGGCGCTCAATCTGGCGCGTCTCGCCACCGACGCCGCCGTCAACGCGGAGTACAACCTGACCGTGGGGAAGCCCCCCTTGGCCAAGATCGTCGGCCGCGCGAGCGAGACCTGGCAACTGCCGGTGGAAGGCGACCAGCGGCTGTCGCTGCGACTGGCCGGCGGCTACAGCGACGCGCTCTTGCCCGAGCGCGGCTTCTGGCTCGGCGGCCAGGACGGCCCGTTCCGCGTGCGCGGCTTCCGGCAGGGCGTCGAACGGGGGCGGATCGCCGCGGCGGCCGGGCTCCAATACGACCAGCGGCTTCTGGAGATCGAGCAAGGCATCGGGCTCTGGCCGGTCTTTGTCGACGACGTCCACGCCAGCGCCTTCGTGGATGCCGCGCAGGCCGGTGATCGGCTCACCAACTATCGCGAGGACGTCTGGGTCGGCTTCGGCGCCGAGGCCCGCTTGACCATGAACCTGTTCAGCTACATGGGCGGGCCGACGCTGCGCGTCGGGGTCGCCCAAGGCCTGGGCCGACCGTCGCCCGAGGTCTACGTCTCGTTCGGCACCGGTGGAGAGGGACCCTATGGCCGAGACGGTGCGTCGCTGCGTGATCAAGCTCGGCAGCCGACTCCTCGTTCCGGGCGATAGGCTCGACCTCGCCTATCTCGACACGATCGCCCGCGGCGTGCGAACGCTGCGCGACGCGGGCGTCGAGACCGTCCTGGTGAGCTCGGGCGCGATCGCCACGGGCGTGGCGGAGCTGGGGCTGGCGGACCGACCGCGCTCGGTGGCGCGCAAACAGGCCGCGGCCGCCGTGGGCCAGATCGCGCTCATGCACGCCTACCGGACGGTCTTTGCCGAGAACGGTTTGGAAGGCGCCCAGCTCCTGCTCACCCACGCCGACATTGAGGATCGCAAGCGCTTCCTGAACGCCCGCCACACCCTCGGGGCGCTGATCGAGCTCGGCGTGGTGCCCTTGGTGAACGAGAACGACACGGTCTCCACCGAGGAGATAAGAGTCGGGGACAACGACAACCTGGCCGCCATGGTCGCCTCGCTCTGGGAAGCCGATCTGCTCGTGCTGCTGTCCGACATCGACGCGCTCTACACGGCCGATCCGGCCCGCGATCCGGGCGCGGAGCGCATCCCCGTGGTCCGGGGGGTCACGGACGACCTGGAGGCGATGGCGTCCGACGCGCGGAGCGGCCCCGGCGTCGGCGGCATGCGGACCAAACTCGAAGCCGCCAAGCGCGCGGGCGAGCTCGGCATCCCCTCGGTGATCGCGCACGGGCGCGAGCCGGACGTCGTCACGCGGGTCGTTCTGCATGGCGAGTCCGTGGGGACGCGCGTGGAGCCCCAACGCCCGAAGCGCCTGCAGCAGCGCAAGCACTGGATCGGGCATCTGCTCAAGCCCCGCGGCGTGCTCCGCGTGGACGCCGGCGCGGCCTCGGCCATCGTCGCAGCCGGCAAAAGCCTGTTGTCCTCGGGCATCCTCGAGGTCGAGGGGACGTTCAAGATGGGCGACGCCGTGGAGATTCGGGGTCCCGACGGGGGCTGCCTGGCCCGCGGCCTGGTTGCCTATGACGCGCGCGAGCTGCTATCCCTCAGGGGCCGTCGAACCGATGCGATCGAAGCGACGCTCGGCTACAAATATCGCGATGAGGTGGTCCACCGCGACGACCTGGTGATCCTCTCATCGCCCCCCAAGGAGTCCCGTCCATGAACGAGATGCGAGAGCTGGCCCGGTGCGCGGCGACGGTCGGACGCGACCTGATGACGCTGTCGGCGGAGACGAAGAACGAGGCGCTCCGCGCCATGGCCGCCGGACTGGAGCGCGAGTCGGCGGTCATCCAGGAAGCCAACGCCCAAGACATGGAAGGGGCTCGCGCCACGGGCCACTCCACCGCGCTGCTCGATCGGCTCAAGCTCGACGAGGCGCGCATCTCGGGCATGGCCGAGGGCCTGCGCCAAGTGGCGAAGCTGCCCGATCCCGTCGGCCAAGTCGCTGAGACGTGGTCGCGCCCCAACGGGCTGCGGGTGCAGCGGGTCCGGATCCCGCTCGGCGTCGTCGCGATGATCTACGAGGCCCGCCCGAACGTCACGGCCGACGCCGCGTCACTGTGTCTCAAAAGCGGCAACGCGGTCATTCTGCGCGGCGGCAGCGAGGCGATCCATTCAAACAAGGCGGTCGTGGAGGTCCTGCGGGCGGCCTGCCACGACGTCGGTATCCCTCGCGACGCCGTCCAGTTGGTGACGAAAGCCGATCACAAGCTCGTCGACGAGCTGCTCGATCTGGAGGCGTTCATCGACCTGGTGATCCCGCGCGGCGGCGAAGGGCTCATTCGTCGGGTCGTGGAGCGGTCCCGAATTCCCGTGTTGCGCCACGAGCGGGGCGTCTGCCACGTCTACGTCGACGACGAGGCAGATCTGTCCATGGCCCAACGGATCGCGCTCAACGCGAAGACGGAGCGGCCCTCGGTCTGCAACGCGTTGGAGACGCTGCTGGTGCACGAGAGCGTCGCCGACGCGTTCCTGCCGCGGGTGATCAAGCAGCTGCGCGAGCATCGCGTGTCGGTACGCGGCTGCGAAGCGACCCAGGCAATCGTCGCCGACGTCGAACCGGCCACCGACGCCGACTGGTCGGCGGAGTATCTCGACCTCATCCTGTCGGTCAAGGTCGTTCCGGACATGTCCGCAGCAATGGACCACATCGCGCAATACGGGACCCGACACACGGAGGCCATCGTGACGGAGAACGACGTCCGCGCCCAGGCGTTCAGCCGCGGCGTGGACGCCTCGGTGGTGCTGCACAACGCCTCGACGCGCTTCAATGACGGGGCGGAGCTGGGCTTGGGCGCGGAGATCGGCATCAGCACGAGCAAGCTCCACGCCTACGGGCCGATGGCCCTGAAGGAACTGACCACACTGAAGTACGTCGTCCATGGGGAGGGTCAAGTCCGCGGTTGATCGATGGCGAGGCTTGGCTCGTGAAGGATGTTGCTCATGAGCTCAATCCGATCGTGGCGCGAGATGCGCACGGCGTAGCAGCGTCCGTCGACCTCGCAGCGATACCAGCGTTCCTTCTTGGGGGCCGTCTCCACCACGGACCGTCGCACGTCCTCCGCGGTGAACAAGTCGAGCGGCTCACGTCGGGCCCTCAAGTAACGGCGGACCGCGTCGGCGAACGGGTGCTGGTTGAGAGGCTGCATGGGGGCTCCTGGTCGCTTGTAGCGCGAC
>JAHEOA010000118.1 GCA_018609825.1 Candidatus Bipolaricaulota bacterium
CTGGGCACCGCGTCCGCCCTGCTGGCTCGCGCCCCGCACGCGCGCATCGGGGAGACCGCGAGCCGATTGCTCGGCATGACGTTGTTGGCGCGGTGGCTGCGAACGGACGCCGCAGCGACCGTCTACGTGCCCGACCTGCACCGGCTGGACGCGCCGGGGCTCCCCGCGTTGATCGAACGCGCCACCGAGACCGATCTCCGACTGGTGGTCTCCGTGCCGAGCCTGGCCACCCTGAGCGACGAGCTGCGCGGGGCCTTGCTCGCCCACATGGGCCATCTGGTCGCCTTTCGGTTGGGCGCCGACGACGCCGAACTGCTCCGCAAGCAACTCGACCGCTTCAATCCCGACCGGGCGGCGCAAGAGGCCATGAGCCTGCAGCCAGGTGAACTCATCGTGCGCCGGCGCCAACAGGCCGTCGCTCAGCAGTACGAAAAAGGGCTGGTTCCCGGTCTGCCGGCGGGCTGGCGGCTGTCGGTCATGGAGAAGGTGATCGAGCAATCCCGCGAGCGCTACGCCGTGCCGCGTGAGAGGATCGAGCGCAAGCTCGCAGCGCACCTGCGAGGTGGCAAGCCCGCAGCGGGCGAGCGAACATGAGGAGGCGGCGCGAGGGCGCCGCCTCCTCGGGGGGAACGGATAAGAGGGAAAGCCCGGCGTCGGGGGGCACCGGGCGTGAGGTCGCGGGTGAACGGTATCGAGCAGCCGACTCGCTAGATGTAAGATGGCTTACGCGAATCGGTCATAATCCGGTCATTGTTGGGTCATCGTGACCAAAGGCCCCGATCGGACGAGGGGTGGCGAGCGCCCCGGGCTTACGAGCCGGGGCGCTTTAGCTTTCGATCGAGCAGGGAGTGGGGCGTCTCGCCCGAGGGCAGATACCACATGGGGTCGAGGATGGTCTGCGGCTCCTCGGCATAGCTCGCCCGGTCGCCGAACCAGAAGATGTTGAGGCCGTGGCCTTTGGGATCGGCCTCGCGGGCGATGCCCCGCAGCGTCTCCACACGCTCAGGTGTTATCGTCGGAAACAGCGCACGAAACGCTGTCTTGTCCGGCATGTTGTAGGGCGGTTGAGCGTGCCGCTTCTCGCGCCATAGCGCCGCCAGCGCTTCAAATTTGGCTTTCATACGCCGGCGCGACATTGTGCCGCGATCGACGTCCATAACGAAGTGCATTGGCCGCTCACCGTCAGTGAGGGCGAAATAGGCGTCTGGGTTGACGCTGTGGCGTCGGTTCCGGCCGCCCTCCTTGCTGTGCCAGGCCGTCCGCGTGGCCCCGCCCTCGTTCTGCCAGAACAGCAGCTGCCACTGGGATTGCTCCTGGAGCGCTTGCTCCAGGGCCAGCCGGAACTCCGTGACGAGCAGCGTATGCTCTAAGTAGCGAAAGCTCGGCTCGCCCAGGGCGCCGCGGACGTGGTCGACGTCGTAGCCCCGCTCGCAGAGCACGGGCACGGCCGCCTCGCCGATGCGATAGACCATGGGCAGTGATCGGCCCTGGCGGGCGCGCAGCACGACATTCTCCTGGGGCCGGGTCAGGTAGCCCCAGTGGTAGAGATACCGGAGGCGGCGCTTGATGGTGCGCGCGCTGGCCACCGGCGCGGTATAGTTGCCGAGTTTCTCGCCCGCGGTTGGCTTGTCCGGGTGGCGGAGGCGATAGGCGGTCACGGCGTCGTCGCTGGTCAGCACGCGATAGGCGAAAACGATCTCGATCAGCTCGCGATCGCGGTCTTGCAATTGGATGGCCGGCAGTCCGGTCGGATCACGCTCCCAGTTGGGGCGTTGGGTTTTTCGGGTGTCGCTCATGATCAAAATTCGACGGGATTACTCGCTTCGTGGGTTTCCGCTTCGAGACGCGCCCGCCGAAGCTGGATTTCTTCTTCGATGTCGTCGCGAGGTCGGCCGTGCCGGGCGAGGAGGTCGCGCTTGAAGGTCTCCATCTCGCGGTCGGGGACACGGTAGTCGGGAATCCTGCGCGTTTTGAGACGCCGGGTCTTCCCGCCGCGGACGTGGTGCCACGCGTAGCGCTGCTTCAGCGTCGTCAGCCGGTTAACGAAAGCCTCGTGCTGTTCGTTGATCGGCGAGAACACGATCTCGTCGCCGTCGATCATCTTCACCGCGTGGCCATCGGCCTCCCAGAAGCTCGGCGCCAACACCTCTGCGTCCTCCCGGCTCACGCGCATGGCGATCTGATTGCGCGTGTTGCCCAGCACCACAGGGCGAACGTCGTCGCGGATCTGGGAAAGCGTCTGGGAGGCCAGTTCGAGGTAGAGCCCAAACTTGCGTCCTTCACTGCACAATTCGGCGGTGCTGCTATTGATGACATTGTGGGCTTCGTCAACGTAGGTGATAAAGGGCGTGCGCTCGTTTGTGGGAAGGTCGACGCGGCTCAGCGCGCTCTCCACGATTTTGGTCAACAAGAGCGAGCCGAGCAAGAATGTGGCCTCTTTGAGCACGGGTTTGTTGAGGTTGATGAGGATTATTGCACTCTCGTCCATTAATCGGCGAACGTCAAGCGTGGAGCGGCTCTGCCCGAGCATGTGGCGAATTTCGGGAGCGAGAAATTGGTTTAATTTGTTGAGGCTCGACTCTGCCCACAGGGCCTGGTCTCGGCCCCACTGCTCAAATCTGTCCCGCCAGAAGGCGCGCACGTCGGGATTGGTGACGCGATTGACCAGATACTCGCGAAAATCCGCGTTGGTCAGCAACGGGATCGCCTCCAGGATCGTCAGGCCGAGGTCGCGATTGCCCTCGTCCATGAGCGTCAATAAAACGTTGAATAAAATCGACTCCATGCGAGCTCCCCAGCCGGCGTGGTCACCTTCCGCCCATATTTTCCGCAAACTCTTGACGATTTCGCGTGCGTGGTGATGTGGGTCGCGGCCCGGGGGCACCTCCAGCAAGTTGAGGCCGATGGAGTAGTTGGGGTGCGTGGGGTCGATTAGGACGAGGCGATCGCCGAGGCCCTCGTGGTAGGCCGCCCGCAGCAAGTGTTCGCCGAAGTCGCTGTGCGGGTCGAGCGTGGCGATCCCATATTCTTCCCAGGTATCGAGGATCCGCTGCGTCAGTAGGTAAGTCTTGCCAGAACCGCTCTCACCGATAACGAGGCTCGAGCCCAGCTCGTCGGTGCCGAACAGTCGCTTGGTTAGCGCGCTCAGCATCACGATCCCCTCCGACGCTGGACGAGCCACGGCGCCAGGCGGCGGTGGACACCGGGATGGGTATGGCGCAAATAGATGGCGATACGCCGCTTGACGGCGTTGCACGCCGACATGGTGACGTTGACGAACCCGTTGACGATGGCGCGGGCGCCCGCCGCCCGTCCGGCCATGAACTGCGGTCGGCGACCGAGGGCGAGCGCCATGGCTTCCAGTCCGCGGATGACGAAGACGCCCAGAACGAGTAGCGCGAGCAGAAGAGCTCGTACTATAGTCATGGTCAGTCACTCCATGCTTTGGGGTAAGACCGGAGGCGGGGATAGCGCCCCGCCTCCGGCAACGTGGGTTTGCCCCCGTGATGGGGCGGACTCGTTCGCAACCCCGGTGCGTCAGTCGCGATGCGCCCTGCGGCGCGGCCGCGAGGGCTGTGCGGGGCGGCTTGGCTGCGCCGGGGTTGCTTGTTGCCGACCGTTGCTCGGCCCACCGTTCAGGTCGAGCGCCTGTTGCATGTCGGCAACTGCGGCGGTTCGGACGACCCACACGCCCGCGGGCACGTCGACGGCGTCGTGCTCGCCGTGCTCCAAGACGGCTGTGTCGCCGTCGTCGACCACGGCGATCGGCTGCCCATGGCGCTCGAACAAGCGACTGCCTTTCAAGGCGTGCACGTGGCCGTCCTCACCGGGCACCTGCAGTTCCGCCTCGGAACGGCGGGTGGCGTCCTGCGGGAGCCCGGGCAGGCGGATCAGCTGCACGTCGCCTTGGCGCAACACGTCCATTGTTGAACACCCCCTTTCAATCCTAGATCTCGAGCACCCGGCTCCGTTCCCAAGTGCCGGGTTCCAGTTGCCACAGCCAGTCCATGGCGCCGGGGACAGTGCGAACGCTCGTGTCGGTCGGCATGAAAAAGAAGTGATAGGGAAGGTTGATATCCTCACCCATGAGGACGTGGATGCGATGGTCGAACAGCGGTCGCACTAGGAGGCGGTTGCCGTCCCTGTCGGTGTGAAGGATCTCCCACCAGATACGGCGGCCTTTCAGGATTCGCGGCGGACGCGAGCGCAGCTTCCAAGCCTGCACGATCAAGCACGCTTCGACTTCCTGCCAGCGTTCATCGTGCAGATGACCGCGGAGATAGGTTTGGGTACGGCGGAGATGATGCCGGCGGATCAATGGCTCGGCGGCTGCCAGTGTGCCGCCGAGTAGACAGAAGGCGGGGAAGGGCACCGTGAGTGGAAGCGTCACTACGCCGACGAGGGGCCACTGGGCGGCGAGACCTGCAACAGCGATCATTCCGACTATGCCCAGTGGGATGAAAAACCACGCCTCGGCGGCCTTGTTCCGATCACGAGACGCGGCCTGCAGGGCGCGTCGCCACAGCCAACCGACAAGACGGCACATCAAGATGAGGAGACGCGTCATGAGCGAGGCACCGCTCAGCTGAGGTGGCCGTCGTCCTCGTCCCGGCCGAGGATGCTGTTGGCGGCTTCCGTGGCGACGATCTCGTGGAAGCATCGCTCGCAGACGTAGTAGACGGCGCCATATGGCCGATCCAACACGTACTTCGCCGGCGGAGACGGTTGGCGCTCCAGGATGTGGATGAGCGATTGGCAGGTTTGTAGGCTTATCATGCCCACTCCTTTCCGTTGGCACAACGGTGGGGAGCGGCGGAGCGGCCTTCAGCCCAAGGCCGCTCCGCCGTCTTTGTTCGCCGTCCGTAATGTCGCCTCGCCGGGCCCACAGCGAGACGCGGTCTCGCCGCTCGTTTCTCCAACGACAGCTTGGCCACGACTGCCGTCGCTGTGCCCGGTGGAGAGAGGGGAAGGCCCACCGCCGACGGCGGGTATATCGCAATAATTGAGGAGAACTTGACTGAGTAAGTGTGACTGGTAGGATATAAGATATATGAGGAGAATATGGCGCTCGCCGTGAGAGCTGGATTTCGCAACCGGATTTCCCTGGAATTTGCCGCGCTTCCTTGGAGCTGCCGGAGGGTGCTCTCACTAGGGCCAAAGGCCTCGCTCGAGTCGTAGCTCCACCCCACTCGAAGCGAAACCAGCAGTTAAAAGAAGCAACTACCCCACCGCGCTTAGGGAGCGCGGTCACCCTCCGCGCTTCGTCACTCCAGAAGCGCACTCCGATACAACTCCTTGTGCCATAAGTGTTCCATGCCACTTTGGAGCTTACCGGCTGGAGATTTGTCTTTCAACCCCTATACTACGAGCGGGTGGAGCTGCGACTCTGATGCTCTTTGTGTCAGACAGTGTGTTCCATGCCAGTCCACACTGCAGCTCCACCCGCTCTCATTTGATGGTCGTTTATCCATGGCCGGGTCGGAGGATAGAGCTCTGCCGGCGGGCAACTTGAGCGCCGGCCCGGCCGCCAACCCTTCCTGAGGGTTGGCCTCCAAGGCGGAAAACGCGCCGTTGTACCTTCCGAAAGGCCTCATCTCACTGAGGCCTCTTATATTTCCCCAAATGAAGCTTGTAAAGCGAGCTATGGCCTTGTAGTGTCCATGAAATTGCAGACCGCCCGTGAAGGCCGCTCAGAGCCATTCCATTGCCGTGTAGTGTCCAAATGTAGTGTCCATGCTATTCCTTCACCACGTCATCGCCCAGGTGCCGCTCTATGTCGGAAACAATCCACGTAGCCCGAAGGCTCCAACCCAGAGTAGCATCGGGATCGCCGTAGATAAGGTCCACCTCCTGCCGATAGGGAAATCCGACCCACTCAGCGAGCTTGCGCACCAGGCGGCCGACGTTGTCGTCCCGAAGGTTGTGGATATAGACCTGTGAGGCCAACTCCTTCCAGAGCTGGATCTTGTCCGCGATGCGCGGATGCGGGTCGTAATGCAGGACTCCGAGGAAGGCCATCACCTGATGGCGCGGGGTGCTGTCGAAGGAGCGATACGACTTAACGAGATAGACGTCGTAGATGGTCTGTTGCTTCCGTTTATGCTGCCGCGGGCGAAAACGAAGCCACATGCAATCATTATATGAAGAGCGCCGCGGGGGTGACGGCCGCGGCGCCACCGTGTACCGGGAGCGCCGAAACGTGAAGGGGAAGAGCGTTAGCTCTTCCCCTTCTTGGTCGCCGAGCGCCCGCGCTTGGTCTGCTTCCCGGTACCGTCCTGTAGATCGGCGACGATGCGATTGACGTACTTAAAGACCGTCGAGGCGTTGACGCCGAATTTCTCGCTACAACTGGGGCAGGTCACCCAGAACTTGTGACGATCGCTGCTCATGGTGTCGCGGTTGAGCCATGGAGATCGCGGACGCGGCGGAGCGCTTCGGGAAAACGGCACGGCTCCCAGAACTCGTCTTTGACACAGCCGACCTCGAGCAACAGCTCGTTCAGGTCAATGGAGCCCCACTCGGCCAGCTCCGGGGCGTCAAGACAGGCGTAGCCGAAGGCCAACATCTCCTTCGGATCCAGCTCGGCGATGAGCCAGAAGTAGCCCGGACGCCGTGGCAGGTAGCAATGCTCGTAGATAACTTTGCGCTCCGCCGGCGTGCCGTCGGTCTCGTACAGGTGCGGAATCCGCATAGTGGCTCGAAATTAGGATGTGCGGCGCGAGGCGACCTTTGTTGCCGGCTGCGCGACGGCAGCTCCTCGCGCAGCCCTGGCTCAGCGGCCGCACGCGCAGGCCGTCAGAGGTGGAGCTCCCTTGGCAGAACGACCTTGACGGCCGAGAACGGGCGCTAGAATCAAAGCAAGCGAGGCGTGACTGCCTCGCTCGTTTCGGCGCGTGGGCGGTTTTGGGGATGGTTGGCCCATCCCTCAGCTGCCTCAGTATCCGGACTGGCACGCGTCCCAGAGGCCGCGGCTCGCACTTTGGGCCTCCTGGGCGAGCTCCTCGAAGCGATCGGCATGGGTGACGTTCGGCGGAATGCTGAGCACCTCGGCGAACCCCTGTGAGAGCAGCACGGCATTGGCCATGGCTTGCGCGTCGCTGTCGAGGTAGACGTAGGCGAGCAGTCGGTCGTATTGATCGCGCCGTTCGTCGTCGAACGCCAGCCACACCGTCCGATCGGCGACAAGCCGTTCGTTGTAACCCGAGGCCTCCCGGCCGTAGCACTCCACCTCGTTGTGCGTCTCCGGCGTGTCGATGCCGATGTAGCGCACGTCCTCGGTCGCGCCGTCGGGCATGGTCACCTCAATGGTGTCGCCGTCGATGACGCGTTCGACGTCGACGGCCGTGAGCGACGGGCCGGATGCCCCGTCTTCCTCCTCGGATTCACCGGCGGCGGCCGAGGCCTCCAGATCGAAGAGCGCGTTCAGCAGAAAGCACTTGCCGTCGGTCAGGAGCCGGCCGTGCTCCTCGCAGAGGGTGTCGAGCTCCGCTTGGGAGTCAATCGGGGCCTCATCGGCAAGCAACTCGTAGGTGCTGGAAGAGGCACTGAAGCCGTCCAGTCGTTCAAGATAGGGGAGGTGGTCTTGCGTAATGGCGCCCGGACGGTTCTCGATCTCGAAGAACGCCGCGAACTCATCCGACGTGATGGTCGTTGCGCCGGCAACGACGGCGGCCGCGGCGGCCACAACCGCAACAACGGCGACTTTGCCCCGCATGCAAACAACCCCCTTCAAATGGTTGTCCGTTATTGCCAGCGAGTCTAACACAGAGGAGACGGACGGACGGTTCCAGTCCCTCCGTGCAACCGCCCCGTATAGGAAAGACCCCGCCGGAGGCGGGGCCTTGTTGGGGTCATTCCAACGCTAGGCGTCGGAATTTTTGCTTTCGACTTTGAGGATGTAGGCATTGTACTTGCCGTTCTTGCCGGTCTCCTCGCCGAGGTACTTGATGCCGATGCGGTCGCCGGGCTGCGGATCGCGGCCTTCCCACTCGCGTTTGAGGATCTGGTGTTTGAGCCACACCGCGATCGTTTCACCGCTCTCGGCGTCCTCGATCATGGCGATGGGCGTGGTGCCGTACTCGCCTTTGACCTGCTGGGTGTAGAGCAGCGTGCCGAGGAGGATGTCGCCCTCGTTTGGCTGCCACTCGCGGGCGACGCGATCTTGCTCTTGGAGTTCGCGCTTCATGCGTTGCCAGACGCTGTCGGTCTGTTCGGACATGGATACCTCCTTTCGATTGGTACTATTCGTAGCCGACGAATTGGGATGCAGCCTTTGCGCATCCGCACATGAGGTATCCGGGGCGGCTGAAGTCCTCGCCGGAGAGGCCGAGAGACCGGTGAGCGGACTCGGGGCAGCGATAGAGCGGTATGAGGCCGAGGGCTTTGTGGGTGACGATGTCACGCCGGCGGTAGTGGCGAGCTTGGAGTTCTTCGTCCGTCGCTTGCCAGAGGCGCATGAGGGTCTTGCTGTCGAGCCAGGACAGGTTATTGATGACCTGATCAACGTCCACAGAAAGCCTCCTTTTCTTCAATAGTCGTCAGGTAAAAGGATCGTGGTGGCCGATCGATCGGCCTCGGTGATGATCCAGATGACGTCGCGCTTGGCGGTCTGATAGGCGCTGAGGAGGCGGCCTCCGGCTTTGAGGGCTTTGTCGTTTGTCCGGCGATCCCGGGGGTCGATGTTGCCCCAGTCGCCGCCGGCGTGACGTTTGAGAAACTCGTCCAGGGTCTGCTCGGCGTTCTCGATGGCCGTGAGGGCGCCTGGTGTGGCCACAACGCGGCCGAGGGGGAATTTGGCGCTCATGGGTTGCCTCCGTTCTCCGTGGAGTCGGCAAAGAGGGAGTCATTCGGATGCGTGTCGGGCAGGCGTAGGTCAAGCTGGGTGCCCGTGTAAGTGGGAATGGTGACGTAGTGCAGGCAGCCGCACTCGTCGAGCGACCACTCCTTGCCGTCGATGAGTTGGGGGCCGTTCAGCCGGATCCTCGCGATGAGGTCTTCCTCCTGCTCGGGGAGGTTGGAGATATGCGTGCGGTAGCGTTTGGCCACGGATATCACCTCCGCGATCTCGGGTTGGAATTGAGAAAGTGCTGGTAGGAGGGCTGGGGCTACTCTAGCAGAGGTTTCGGCGGAAGGGAAGGGGACAATGTGCATGTAGCAGATGTGGCCCTATTGTGTGGAGGTCAACCGATTGGTATATAGGTGGAATATCCACGTTGGGTGAGGGGGAGCGTGACTCAACCTCCGTTGGCGAGAGGGAAAGGCTCGGCTCACGAGGGCGGTGCCAGGGTTTTGCCCGTCGGTTTTCCACAGAACGACCTTCTTGTTCTAGCCTCCTTGCCGGCGGGAGTTTCCCCAGTAGCGGTGAGCCGAGCCCCTCTCCGCTCTTGAGGACTGCCATGACGGTTGTAAGCCAGGGCGGAGGACAGATACAAATCAGACGCCAGGCAACTGCTCCAGCGGTCTCTCCCTGCTAAAAGCATAGCGCCGCGGCCGTGCTCGTCACGGTCTTGCTCGCTGGCGCTGCGCTCCACCGTGACGGCGCGCGGCTCGCGTCGCTCACGGGCTGGTAAGGGAGAGGAGGCCGAAAGTTCGTATGTCTGTCCTATTTCAGTAATTTGAGGCGTTTCAGGTCATCTTCGTCCCAGTGTGCCTGATATTCGATTATGTCCTTAAGGGTACCAATGGCAAACGTCTGACTGGACTTATGGAAGTGAACGGTCGTCGTGCGTCCGTCAGGATGTGCAAAAAACCGCGTCGCTCCTTTGCGACGCTTCTCAACAAAACCATCACGCTTCAGTGCCTTAATGAGATCGCCGGCACTGAGAGAGCGCAGATTGCTATAGTCAATGGCCATGCGGCTTAGACGGTAACCGTCACCTGAGGCTCTTCAGTGATCTGGATCTCAGAGCGCAGCTCGTTCGGAATTTCCTCACCGTGCTCTTGCATGTGTTCGAGCAAAAGCGCGAGTGCATTTTGGAGATTCTCTAGGGCCTCTTGGCGGGTATGGCCCCAGCTTGCAGCCCCGCGTGATCGCAGAGCGGGGATATAGGCGCGCCAGACGGCTTCTTCGTCCGGCTGGTCGGGCCACTTGTCCTGCTCCAAGACCACCTTGAAGGTATACGACTTCATGGCAACCTCCTGGCGAGCACGTTGTGTAGCGGATGATGTCGGCATACGTTGCTGTGTGAATCTACTGTAGCACGGGGAATTGTTCTGTCAAGGCGAACGGGGGTCGAACATTCTGCTCTGATTGGCAGCTAGGAAGTTGACTGAGCGCAGGCGGATGGTAGGATAATGCCCTCCGAACACCGTCCGTATGGCGGGTGCCCCGCGGAGACCCGTGTTGTGGCGGAGATAGGAGCAGCCATTGAACGGCCTCTGTGGTGAGCGCGTGAAGCCCCAAAGTCCGGTCTCCGCCGCTAAGGTGGTAGCGCGCTTCTCAGCTGCGGGTGATCTGTCCTCGGTTGAGCTGTGCAAGGTCGGCTAACCCATAAGCGCCGGCTGCCCGCACGCCGACGATGGAGGCCCAGCTCAGACGGCTGGGCCGTTGTTTTTATTCTTCCTCGTGGTGTTAGTCATCGTTCGCGTCCTCTTCAGTTTCACCCGCGAGCTGGCGGATGCGATGGAAAGCCTCCTCGCTCAGATAGAAGTCGCCGGC
>JAHEOA010000119.1 GCA_018609825.1 Candidatus Bipolaricaulota bacterium
ACGGAAGAACCTACCAACGGCGATCGACGCCGTGCACCAGCTTCGAGACAGCTATCCCGCGGTAGAGTACCACATCGTCGGCACGGGGCCGCTTGAGGACGAATTGCAGCGGCTTGCGGCCGGGATTGAATGGCTAAAGGTACACGGCTACGTGCCGGACTTGCGAGACCGGTTTGAACCGGCGGACGTGTTTGTGTCGCCGTCGGAATACGAGGCGTTCGGTATCGTCAACCTGGAGGCGCTGGCCAGCGGGCTGCCGGTGGTCATGACCGACGGCGGTGGCCAGTCCGACATTCTCCGGGCGGTGTCGGACGCGAAGCGCCCGGGCGTGCTAGCCCGGGACACTAGCCAGGACGCGATTGAGGCCGCGATCCGGCGGCTGCTGGCGAACTACGACCGCCGCCAGGCCAACACGGCGGGCTACATCAGCGACCATTTTTCGCTCCAGCAGATGGTGAATGAATACGAATCGGTGTATCAAACCGCTAACTGGCAGGAGCCGATTACGCCATGAACCTGACGCAGCGGCGCGATTTGGCCGTGCTGTCGATCTTGACGCTAGCCATCGGCCTGTGGGGCATCTGGCGGATTCACGCCCACTATCTCTTCTTCGACTCAGCCGGCGCCATTCAGGATTCGCTATTGCTGCTTGATCAAGGGTTCATCAAGGCATTCAACAAGGGTGGAAACGCCCACATGTGGCTGATTAACGTCGGCAACCTATTGGCAATCCCGTGGTGGGCGCTGACCGACCAGCTCCAATACGTGTTCAACTATCCTGGCGATGCCGGCACGATGGTTCGTGATCCCGGGCTCAACCAGGCTCGCAATCAAGTCACAATTATCGGTCGGTTCATGTCAGTCATCGCCGCCACCGTGACGGTGGCTATTATCTATCGGCTGGCTGACCGGCTCTATGGTCGTCGGGCTGGCTGGCTGGCCGCGTTGATAACGCTGCTGTCCTTGGGATTCATTACGACCGCCAAGATGGCGACGGAGGACATTCCAGTGACGGCCGCCATCATGGGGACGATCTGGCTGACCGTGTTGGCCGTTGACCGCGCCGACCGGCAGTATCTCACCTACGCCGCGCTGGCGCTGGGGCTCGCGGGGAGTTTCAAGGCGACGGCCGTGATGGCGGTGTTGCCGTTCACGATGGGCGCCTATTGGGTGCTTCGAGACACCGGCGCTGACTGGCGGGGAGGACTGAAAGATTACGTTTCCTTGGGTGCAGTGGCCTTTCTCACGTATGTCGTAACGACGCCGAGCATGCTGCGTTATTCGGCGCTGTGGCTCGGTCAGATGTCGATGTTGACTGGGCAATCGCTGTCGGGATCGACCTATCAACTAACGGACCACCGATGGCTGATGGCCGGCGTACAGTTGTCGGTGGCCATGAGCGGGCCGCTGTTCGTGGTTGCCATTACAGCCTCCGTCGTGGGTTTGGTCCGCGAGACGCGGGAATCATGGCACCAAATCAAACAACGAAATCGCTTGACGACTGACGGTCGCGCCCGCTGGTTGTTGGTACTGATGCTGGCTGCAATGGGTGTCTTCGTCGCCGTTCTCAATTCGCCGCAGTTCTTCCGCCTGGTTCCCATGATTCCGCTGGTGGCCGTGATGACCGCTGGCGTGGTCACGCGGCTGGAGCCGGTGGCCGTGCGGCGCGTGCTACAGGCTGGGCTGGCCGTGGCCCTGATTTTTGCGGCGGTCAATACCGGGCTCGGCGTGTATCATTGGAACACCGTGCGTGAGGATGCCGAATCCGGCTTGAACGGTTTGCCCGAAAACGCATCGGTGGCTTATCTCTCACAGGAAATGTATCTACCGGAGAAACCGGACCACCTTGAGTTCCGAAAGTACCGCGATAACTACAAACAGGGTCGCAACGCCAGCGCGGCACTGACGCAATTCAGCAATTACTGTTCGGATTATATTATCATCGCCCACAACCACTATCATCGGTTTTACCGCGATCCGACGGTGTTTCCCGAAGTCAATGCGGTCATTCGGCCCGTAGTCAGCTTGGACGGCTACCGCGTTGTGGCCCACTACGGGGCGCCCATTCCACACCGCAACAACGAGGCGTTCTGGTGGGAAGAGGCGTGGACGATTCGAAAGTATCCCTACGTGAACAGCGTGGGCAACAGCCCGATCACGATTGTGCAGCCGACGAACGATCCGACTGAGAAGTGTAAACCCACGCCCGGGTTGGATGCGATATGAGCGACATTCAACGCGAGTTTTTCGACGGCGCCAGGCGGATCAAGTCCGACCCGTTCGGCTGGCTATCGCGGGATAACCGGAACCATCGAAAGAAGCAAGAATTGGTCATTGAGCGCGTGCGAGCTGGACGCGGCGACCGCTTGCTTGAGGTTGGCTGCGGCCACGGGCTGCACGCCCGTCGCTACGCTCACCGCTTCAATTACACCGGAATCGACATTTCAGAATCGCTTGTCGAAGCCACGCGAGAGGTCACGCCCGGATCGGCCTGTGTCAAGGTGGCCGATGCCACGGACCTGCCGATGCCGGACTGTTACTTTCAGGCCGTGGTTGGGAACGCTATTTTACACCATCTGCCGGACGCCGAGGCCGCGCTGCGAGAGTGGTGTCGGGTGGTCCGGCCGGGTGGCAGCGTGACCCTGACCGAACCAAATTACTTGTTTCCGAAGGATTTGCTTGAGACTCATTTCAGAGCCGAAGAGCGGCATAAACGACAGATGGCGCCTTGGCGGCTGCGAGAGACACTGGCCGCGCTGCCCCACGAAGCGACGGTGGAGCCGGTCATTTTTACGCTACCCTGGCCGACCGCGCTGCATGGCCTCTATGACGGGATCGATGCGGTCATGAACCGGCTACCGGGCTTGCGTTGGACGGCCCAGATGCTCCTCATTCACGTCGAAGTAGAGTGACCCCGCCGACCCCACCACCACCGATTGCCGGCAAAGGTCACCACGAACGCGGCGACGGCGCCCAGCGTCCACGCGATGCGGTAGTCCGTGAGGGGTAGTAGGCCGAGATACAACACGTAATTGAACGCTTTACCGGCGACCATGATGCTCTCGCTGCCGATGAACTGCCGGACGTGGCCAATTACGGACCCCGGCGAGCCCAATTCCGCGAACACCCACCGGTCATTGACGACATACATGACGGTCGACAGGATCACCCAATTTGGCAGGACCGCGAACCACTCGGGAACCCCGAAATAGTCCACCCAGAGCGTGAGCAAGGCCAGGTTCGCCAGCAGGCCGCCAAGGGCGCGAATCGCCCACCGAACGGCCTGTCTGGCGGTTTGCATTAGAAGGGCACGGCCATGGCCAGGCCGACCGCCCACCCGCCGATCGCGCCGGCGGTAATGGCCGGCAGCCCGGCGCCCGAGCCGTGGGTGCTCATTTCGAAGCGCAGCCGGGCGGCGGCGACGATCAGCCCGGCCAGCACGCCCCATACCGGGAGCGGCCAGCCGGCGAGCGTGACGGCGCCGGAATAGGCCGCCACGGCGGCGGCGAACATCGCCGGCAGCATCAAGTCGGCCATGCCGATGCCGAAGCTAATGGTGTCTTCAAGCTCTTCGTCGCCGCTGTCACCGATGCGCTGGGCAAAGTCGTCCCAGTCGAAGCGCCAGCGGTCGGGCCACAGCACCAGCACGGGCAACCGAACACGCAGCAGGGCCTCGGCGGCCAGCAGCATCCAGCCCTGCTTGTTGGCGAAATAGTGGTCGTACACCGACAGGCCGATCAACCCCAACAGGACGAAGGGCACCCCCAGTTTGACGCCGGCAAAGGCGCCCACCAATACCGCCACGGCGAGCGCGATAACGTTGTTAATCACCCACCACAGGCCGGCTTCATCAACGATCTCGAAGCCGACATACGCCGAGAGGGCGACCCCGAGTGCCCAGTTGAACCGGCCCTGAAGCGCGAAATGCCCGCCGAGGGCCATGAACGCGCCGTAGGCGGCGGTGTCTTTGATGAGGTCTTGCCAGAACTCCGGGAGCCAGCGATACATCAGGAACAGCGCCAACACCAGGCCCGCGGCCACGGCTTCGAGGACGGCCCAGCCCCCGCCAGCGGCGGCCTGTTCGCCCGCCGATTTATCGGCCAATTCGTCGGATTGACTGACCGCGGGTTCGCCGGTTTCAGTTGGCTGCTGTAGCACCGGCACCATCGCAACGCTGGCGGCCGTCACGCCGACCAGTAACACGGCCAAGGCGATGGCTCCCTTGTCGACGGTCAGCCCAGACCACAGGTGAAGCCGCTGATCCACTTGATTCAAAAGGCCCACAGTTGGTACACCCCCAGCGCCAGAAATCCACCAAGGACGCCGTTAATCAGTCCCAGCCCGCCGAACAGGTAGGCGACGTGCAGCCGTTCCGGCAAGCCGCTTGTGATAGCCCCTGAGCGGGAGCCTTGCCTAACGATCGGTAGCCGAAGTCGGACGCCCCGCCAGTACAACTCCAGCGCCAGCCACAGGTTCGTGAGAAGGCCAGCCCCAATGGCGATAAAGATGTCCGCCATAGTCACCCAGACGGGAAACACGAACTCCGCGGCGTGCCACCATCTGGTGATGTAACTAACGTATTCCCATTCCAGTTCGTTGGCCAGCGCCGGCGAGGAGCTGCGTTCGCCGGTGGTCACGTTGGTCAAGTTGGCCTTGACGGCCGACGGTCCGCCGGTGGATTCATCGCCGGTGCCTAGTCGCTCGGCGTCGTAGCCGTTGATGATATTCGCTTCCCAGACAATCGTGCCGTTTTGGTCCACCTCGAACACGCGGGTCCCGTGACTGTCGGTGATGAGTGTATGGCCGTTCGGCAGCCGGTCGGCGTCACGGGGCCAACTCATCTGTTTGTCTTGATAGACCCAAGACAGCTTCCACTGGTCGCCGACGCGCTGATATTCGACAATGCGGCTGTTCTCACTATCCGAAACCAAAACGGCCGGGCCGCCGTTTGCCGGCGGGATGTAGTCGGGGTTGTGCTGCTCGAACAGCGTGTCATGGCAGTCCTCACAGCCCAGCGTCCAGTTCGCTTGCAGCCCCCGTTCGGGGTCGATAAACACCACTTGATCCTGGTTGCGGAGGTCAAGCATGTACCAATGGCCGGGTTCGCCCGTCGGCGGCTCGATCGCTTCAACGTCGTTCAGATGCGTCCAATCGCTCGGGAACGGCCCACCGCCGGTTAGCGGATATTCCGATTGGGCATCCCAACTCCACTCGCGGACGCCGCTGGAGATATTGATGACGTAGGCTTTGTTGTTCTTGAGGTCGCCAACCAGGTAGCGGTCGCCGCCGATGTGATCCACGTCGTGCCAATTGCTGTTTCGGTAATCGAGAATAGTGTAGGTGTGAACGGCGCGGTGCTCGCCAGTGGTGAGATTGACGTAGGTGATCTGCTGTTCGGTGCAGAGTTGTTCGCAGCCGGTGTTCGGGCTGTCGTAATAGTCGTGCGTGGCGACCATGACCTCGCGGGGGTTGTCGGTCGGGTCAACGTCGCCATAGACGGAGTTGTTTGAATAGTGAATCAGCACGCCGCTCTCGTTGAACGCATAGAGGGCTTTCGTCCGCTTGAACGGGCTGTCCATGCCGGCGATGACGGTGATATTGTCCCGCTCGCCGACCATTGGCTGGCGCTCTTCCACCGGCTGGCTGGCGACTTGCACGTAGCGGTCGGCCGTGCCCGTGGCGGGGTCGGCCAGCCAAGAATAGCCAATCAAACCGACCGACAGGGCGATGGTCAGGAGGAACAGGAACCGGAGTTCGGTACGGCTTGGGATGAGGCGGGTACTGATCCGCTTGCTATCTGGTGGCCGCTTTCGCATTAGCGGCGGTTAGTCGCGTCAGGACTTAAGGATGCCCCATGTGGTGCAGAACTAATTACCCGTGTCAAACTCCGTGCGGTTGATACAGTGACTCCGCCCGGGCGCGTACTCATACAGCCGAGCGTTGTTCTGTTGAAACACGTCCGGCGTCGGCGTCACACGGCAGTAATTGGCCCGGAAGGCCGCGCGGGCTTTCGGCCATTCACTCAGCATGAAATCCAGTCGCACTGTCATCACAAGGAGCTGGAGCTTACCGCCCCGCAAGTCGGCCGTGAACTGGTCCCGGCGGCGATCGTGAAGGCCCGTTTGATTCATGCCCTCAATTTTCCCAATCTGTTTACTTACGAGGTTGTAGATGCGCGGCGAATAGGGCGGGTAGTGGTCCGATAGGGCATAATACTCAGCCAGTACCCCATAGACGTGTTCGCCCTCGGCCAGCCGGCGGTCGATATGGGCGGCACTCTCGCGCATTTCTCCAACGCTATCCGGCTTGTTGTTGACCTTATCTACATCGCCCCAATAGATGGCGCGTAAATCGTGGTGCGGGGGCGGGAACAGCGCGATAAACGCCACCGCCAGGAGCACCAGCACGGCGACGGTGCGGAGTTGGATCATGCCTTGGGCGCGTCCCAGGGCGGTCGCTGGGCGGACACGTTCGGCCGTTCAGTGCCACAGTCCTCCGCGGGCGCGTAGAGTTCCGCGTTGGTCAAGTTGTAGGGCCACTCACTTCCCGGCACGCGGCAGTACCGCGTCTCGAAGAGGTGTTGGGTGCGGTCATCCCACGCCAGCACGTCGCCGGTATAGTTCGACAGGATAACGTAATCGATCGATCCCTCACGGAAGCCCTCACGCAGTGTGCCATACAAATACTCCGTCAACCGGTCGGACCAGCCGTATTCGAGGCCGATCTTGTAAGACCGCGAAACGTTCCCCGCCAGCCACAGGCTGGTGCCCACCACGTAGTTTGGCCGGGCGGTGAACACGGTGCCGCCGGGACCGGCGCGGGCTTCGAGGTCCGCGTGACCGGCGGCCATGTTGTTGACCGTAAACCAGCCCACGGCGTTGTCCTGCAGCGTGACGTGAACGAAGGGCGCGGCCGTCAGCGTGCTTACGAGGAGCGCAAGCGCCAGCAGCCCACCAATAATGACTCGTGTTCGAGTCTCGGCTTGTCGATAGACCGCCGTGGCCACTGAGGCGCCAATGATGCTATACCAGGGCCAGGCGTCCATCAAATAGTACACATGGATGCGGCGGTCGCGGTAAAGGTAGGCCAGCACCACGGCCGCTGCAACGAGCACGACAAGCACCAGGCCCGGGTGATACAGCAGGTCTCGGTCAAGGCCGTCCGTCAGCCGGTAGGCGACGATGGCGAAGCCGGCGATGGCGATGAGCGTCAGAAACCGCATGGTGAACCCGCGGGTGAACGTGAGATACCCGGCGTAGGCGCCCAGAAGCGCCAGTGCCCCGAACATATATTGGCGGTCCTTTGGCGTGAAGTGGTGGTCGGTGATGTCCCGCGTGTACCACCAAAAGAAGCCCGCGGCCGGCATCGAGAGAATGAGCATCTGGAAGCCGATGCGGGCGGTCCACGCCCCGCACAGTTGGCAGAGGTCGTTCAGGATCGGCACCCGGGCCGCTTCGATGTCCGCGTCCGCGGCGGGCACGTCGACCCCGAGAATCGGGTAACTGCCTTGCCCAAACACCACGCCCAGCACCTCGCCGCGGAAGAGTTCGATCGCGTTGGGGCCGAACCCGACGACGAAGCCGTAGCCAATGAGCGGCACCGTCAAGGCTGGCACGGCGGCGGCCAGCCCGCGGCTGGTGACCGCGCCCAGCCATTGGCCGGTGCTGGCCTCGGTGTGATAGTGCCGCCAGACGGTCCACAGCCCGATGCCCGCGGCGACCATCAGCAGCGACCGCCGCGCCAGCAGCCCCGCGCCGACAAACCCACCCGCCAGCGCGTAGCCCTGAAGCGTCGGCCAGCGCCAGACAGCAGCGACCGCCAGCATCGCCAGCAGACCGGCCTGGGCTTGTGAATTGAGCCACATGCCGTACACCAGCGGCACCGGCGTCAGCGTGGCAAGCAGGACGGCGACCAGCCCGGTGCGGTGGTCTCGAAACGACCGCGTAAGGCCGTAAAGCACGGCGGCTGCGGCGGTCCAGTGCAGAATCACGAACGTCCGCATGCTGTAGACGGACATGCCGAATACCGCCCGCGTGGCCGCCAAGCTATACACCGTCAGCGGCGAGCGCCCCACAAAGTCAATGTATGGCGTCTTTCCCAAGAGGACCATACGACTGTCGTAGGCCCAAAAGCCGAAATCGCCAAAGACGCCGACGTGCGGGATGAGCGCGTAGCGGATCAGCGCCGAGGCGGCCAGCAGCAGGCCAAGGTGTGTCAGTTCGCGCCGGTTCATGGTCGTTCCTCGATGACGGTATGGGCTGGATGGCAGCCGTGGCCGGTCC
>JAHEOA010000120.1 GCA_018609825.1 Candidatus Bipolaricaulota bacterium
ATCGTCGTCAACCAGTGGGAGGAGACCTTGAAAACGAGGATCAAGCGCGCAATGGCGACCCAGTTTGACCTCCCGAACGACAACCAGTCGACGAACGAGCTCAACTACCCGCTGCAGATGATCGACACGCCTCACGTGTCCAGCGGCACGTGGTACATGGTCTTCCCCGGGCGTAAGAACGTCGCTGCGATTGCTCGAGACCTCACGATGTACGACAAGACAGACGTGCAGTCGGCAGGGGTCGCAGATGCGAACATCGCCCAGGGCGCATACCGCATGGTGCGGGGCGACTCGAATCAGGTCCGTGAGATGGCTACTAGCTAATGGCTGACTTTCCTGATAATGCTGAGGTCCGCGTGACCCTCCTGCATCCTGCAGGGGGGCAGGACCACCGCATTCCGCAGCTGGACGTGACGCTCTCGCAGGACGGGACGGTCGTGAGCGGAGAGACGGCCAAGGCTATCCGTGAGGCGCTCCCCCACACCTTTGTCACCGAGGACGACGTGCGGTTTGAGGTAGACGAGGGCGAGCCCCAGGAGGAGGTTGAGGCCACTGAGGCCGCTCTTGATCTGGCCCTCGAGCACGACCTCGACCTTGGCAATGTGGAGGGGACGGGCGTTGACGGACGTGTGCTGAAGTCCGACGTGCAAGCCGCACTAGATGAACAGTAGACATGGGCGCATGGGACGACTTGACCATAGACGAGGCCGAAGTGCGCGGTCTTGCGGAGCACATGCTGACCGACCGGCAGAGCGGATCGTCCGATCTAGGGCTCGTATTGAACTCCTATCGTCGGGAAGCTGCCAAGGGTGAGGTGGAGTCCGTGCTCTGGGATGAGGGGAAATTGGCCCAGTGGATTGACGATGCTGGAGGGGTAGACGCCCTCTTGGATGACATTGCGAGCAACGCGACCTTAGAGCCGCGGCTACAGCGCGGCCTTGCGCTTGCTGTCTTGGCGCTGTTTAGCGATGATGATGCGGTCGTTCCTGGCGGGCGCACAGTCGGGCGGTCGGATACTTTCCAGTCTCGGCTCGAAACGTGGGCCCGAGGCTTTGGGAAGCATCTGCCCTTTGTCCTCGGATACACGAGCAAGGCATCATCGGGTGGAGGCGGAGGTGCATTTGCAACCTCGATGAGCAGATACGAGACGTGATATGGGGAAGCTAGGCGACATGGTACGAGAGGACACGCGCCGCGCCCTCGATGCGGCCACCTCATCTGGCGCGATGGAAGAGGGCGCTCGCATGGCTCGCCGGTTTATTCGTGCTCGAACGAGGCGGGGCGTCGACCGCTTCGGGCGGCAGTTCGCGCCCTATGCAGAGTCGACAGCCAAGCGGAAAGGACGATTTAGTCCGGTCACCTTAGAGGATACCGGGCAGATGCTCCGGTCCCTTACCATTCGGACCAACGAAGACGTGGCCTTTGACCCGAGCGCCGGTCCGGCTGGCGGCGGGCAGTTGCGTTCAGCCTCAACCGGTCAGTTCGTAGGCCAAGGCGATGTCAGCTTTGGCGCGGCGGTCAACCTGAAGGGAAGCCGCAATCGGCGCATCGGGCGCTACCATATGACCGGCACGAAGACGCCTATGCCGTCCAGAAAGTGGTTCGGTCTTACCGACCAGGAGGAGCAGCGGGTCACAAACCGGATTGGAACCAACATCTTTGATGCGGTCAGTCGTGAGGTGCCCGAAGACCGCAGACGCAGAGTTCAAATACGCATATTCTGACACGTGGCATTTACCAGCACGGAGCACGTATTGAAGCGCATCGAGAGTGTCCTGGAGTTCGACCTCCTGGGATCGACCGATGCCGAAGCGGCTGTTGATAGTGATGCCAACGGAAGTTTATCGCCGCTCAATAGCAGCCCGACCATTGAGCAGGTCGAGCGCTACGTGGTGGATCCGGTTATTTTTGGCGACCTGTACGCGACGAACCGAGGCACCGGAATTGGGGTTGGATACAGCTTCAACACGCAACAGCCCGACGACCAGCCGCAAGGCGGCACGGGAAGTAGCCTTACGCACACGCTCCCCATTGAGATTACAACGGTGGCCGTTTTCGATAACTTCCAGTCCATTCTTGGCGGAAAGAGGGGGTACCAGATTGACGGCATCATGGACGACATTATGCAAGCCTTTCAGGGGGCACGTCGCGACGGGACGAACTTTGGGGTGGAGACAGTCACTCTGCGGGGGGTACAAAAACTTGACGGCTCCCCCGAGCAGCCCTGGATCGGTCGCCTCCTTCGCATTGACTTTCGCCGCTCACATAGAGCCCTGCAAGTAGGATAATGGCTGATGACGACCAGGAGACCCCCGACACATATCAACCCCGCCGAACGCGCAGCCTCACCGTGACGCAGGAAGCGCCCCACGGCGTCGAGCGGGAACTGCGCTACGAGATCAAGGCGGGCACGACCTACAAGGTGATCTCTGTGGAGGACGCTGCCGAGATCCTCGGGCAAGCGCCCGTCAATAACGTGAAGCGCCTCATTCGAGAAGATTGCATTCCAAGCCGATAAGCTATGTCTGATCAGGTACTTGACAGCTTACAGATTGACAACTCCGCAGACGGCGGGGCCACGACCGTCACCTACCAGAGCGAGATTCTCGAGGGCGGGCTCGACATGCCGGACGAGGCCGAGACCGTAGACGTAGCGGAGGGGTTTGCTGTGCGTCGTGGCTTCCGGAAGGCGCCGACCGTAGACATCTTGGACCCTGGGGCGTTTACGACGCTCGTTCCCGCGATGGAGGGGCGATTCGACACGACGCTGACCTACACCTGGAAGGGAGGCCTAACGACCGTTTTAAATGGGGCAAAGATCCTGGTACAGCCCATCATGGACACCGTACCCGATAACGTAAAGGTCTACTATGATACGGATACGACCGTGACAGACAACCCTGACACCGACTCAGATGGATCGTGGACGGAACTGAGCGAGGTGCTGGGCGAGACAGGGCACGACTCGGAGAATCACACGCGCCCCAACGGGCGAGGGCTGCCGTACTGGGTCACCTCGACCCTCATTCATGACATTCCGCTCTTCTACGACTCAACAGCCTACTCGAACATCAAGACGGAGGAGGACAACCGAAACGAGGTCCGAATTGCAATCGAGAATCAGGCCGGGAACTATCGCATCTATGGTGAGGGCGGCGGCAATGGGGGCGTACACGTCGAGATCCACCAAAACCCGTCTCCGCAGTTCGACGAGGTTAACCACATGATCTTGCGGGTCTATCAGACAGGGTCCTTCGACAACATCATTTCCTACCCGTCGAGCCCGGACGACTACTTCATGGGCGTGAGCCTCGAAGCGATGGCCTTCGGCCACGATGAGGGCGACATCCTGACGGAGAACCGGTAAACTCTTCTATCCTCAGCGACACTTGATCGCCGTTATGCATGTCTACCAATGCCGACTATACGCTTGATGACCTATGGGAGCGCGGGGTACAGGCGCTCCAGCAGGAAGACGCTCGCCCAGGGACGACCTATGAGGTGGCTCCTGGGATTGTGGGCGAGATGCCATATCCTACGCTCGAGACGCGAAAGAAGAGCGATGAGATTCGGGAGGAGCTGAAAGGAACTATTTTTCGTTCTGACGCCTCACCGGAAGACTTCTCCCTTTTCAATGCACGGCGGCAAAAGGCACAGCTTGCGGGGCAAGATGCCGACGTTGAAGCCGTTGAGGAGGAGATTAGCAAGCTCAAGGAAGAAGGAGCCGAAAGCCCGATCCCTGGAAGTGTCTCAACGGGCAAGTTCAACCGCGTCCTCACGGAAACGAACTGCAGGCGGACGTGCGTGATCTTGGATTTCGACGGGAAAGAGGTGGAGGCTCACGACATCGTGCCTGAGATGGCGTCCGTCGTGACCGCCCATTTTACGAAGCTCGGGCCGTCGACACCAAACGGGCAAAGAAAATCCTAAGTGACATCAAGGCTCCGCGCACGGAGTCGGACTACAGGCTTATGCGCTGGGCACGCCGATGGATCGACGGAGAGGGATGGAACCATCGCCTTCGGGTATTGCTCGACTTTGACGCCGAACGCATTGATCACCACCGCAAAACGTACCCCCTTCGACGCCTTGCTGCCCTATGGAAATCGTACGTAGCCAAGGACGCGAGAGAAGATCAATCAGGAGGGATCAGTTCTCGTGGGCCATCTCTCCGACGTGGTCCCTGATGTCCTCTAACACGCCAATGACATACGCGGTGACAGCAAGCCCCACAGCTGAAGCCAAAATGGGGACGCCCTGCATGTTCGGGGCGTCAGTAATTTTGGTTCCTGTCGGATACATAATGGAAAGTGCTACTATGGCTCCAATTCCTGCCAACCCGTAAAGAAAATATCGTATCATGGCTGGTCAGCTTCGATATGAATTGGTAGGCGATGCGTCCTCGCTGCAGTCCGCAGCGCAAAAGGGGGCGAATGCGGCAGATCTCTTGGATGCCGATATGGAGGGGCTCCAGGCTACGATTGAAGATTTAACGGCATCGCAACTACGGTATAACGAAACAGCCGAACAGTTCCGAGATGCTTCTGGGGAGTTTGTATCGGGAGCGGAAGCGCAAACAGCTGTATTGCGAGAACTCAACTCCCTGGGGATTCGCACTGAGGAGCAGTATGAGGCGCAGATGCGCCAACTTTCCCAGCTTGCGGAAGCCGTTGAGGAGGGCTCCCTTGCACACAAGCAGCTGATGCAGGTGCAGGATCGTCTTCAGCAGGAGATGGTCCAGACGGCTGAAGCGTCGGAGCAGGCGGGAGCAGGAATGAGTGCTGCCGCAGGGCCGGGGGCTGAACTGGGGTTCGTCATGCAGGACCTCCAGCAATTCCAGTTCGGTGTATCATCTGGGCTCCGCAGTGTATCAAATAACATCCCAGGGATCATCCAGGGCTTTACAAGAGCTGGCGCTGCAGGGGCAAGCTTCGCATCAATCTTC
>JAHEOA010000121.1 GCA_018609825.1 Candidatus Bipolaricaulota bacterium
ACGAGCACCAGCAGCCACCAGAGCTTGGGCTTCGTGAGCGTCACGTACGCCCGGACCGTCGCCAAAGGGCCGCTCGCCGATGTCGTGGAATCTGCCGCCGCCGGCTCGAGCGTCGGTTCGGGGTCGGCGGGCACGGCGGCGTCGGTGGCGCCCTCAGCCTCGAGCCGCCAAAGCAGCGCCAGCACGACGCCCGAGAAGATGGCCATCGCGACGACGAGGTGGGCGGTCGCGAGCGCGGTTGACGGGCCCGTCGTCGCCGCGTTCGCGCCCAGCGCCATCTGGGCGGGGTAGAGGCCGGCGACAGCGGCGAGACTCCAGCGGACCCGAGCCCCGGCGCCGCGACGCCAGGCGAGTGACAGGGCACCGAGGATGAGCCCGCCAACCACCAGCGTCAACACGCGGTGGACCCACGCGACCAGCAGCGCTGGCGAGTCACCTGGGGAGACGAGCCACCGGCCATTGCAGGCCGGCCAGGTCGCACACGCCGCCGACCCGTCGAGCACTGCCGTGGTCGCGCCGACGACGATAAGCAAGTAGACCCCGACGGCGGTGGCCGCCAACAGTTCGGGGAGCCACGTGGGCCGGACAGTGCGGTCGATCGGGAGACGCTCGCTCATCGTGAGCTATGACGCCCCAAAGTAGACGAATATCAGGATGGCGATTGAGACGGCCGTCAGGAAGTGCCAATAGGCCTCCGTCGTGCGGACCATCAGATTGCGGGACTCACTGAAGTGGCCGCGAGCCTGCGCCCGGAAGAGCACGAGCCCCACCAAGACCAGGCCGCCGAGCAGATGGAGGCCGTGCAAACCGGTCAGCGCATAGTAGGAGGCCCCGTACGGGCCAGTCGTCCACTTGAGTCCAGCGGCCATGAGCCGGCTGTACTCGAAGGCCAGCAGCCCCATGAAACCGAAGCCGGCCAGGAACGTCACCGCGTAGCCCTGGACCAGCCCGCCGCGGTCGCCCGACAACACCGCGTTCCGGCCGTACCGCGACGACACGCTCCCGATGAGCATTGCGAGCGTCATCACGGCGCCAGTGGCGAGCGAGAGCTCGGGATAGCCCTCCACCGGGAATGGCCCCCGCGTGGCGTCAAGGTAGAACCACGCGACGAAGAATCCCATGAATATGAGGATCTCGCTCACGATGAGGACGTACATCCCGAGTAACCCGGTCTCGATCCCGAGCAGCTGGCGTTTCTGCTCGGGCACGATGCCGGACTCGTACTCCTCGAAGGCGTACTCGCGGACCCAGCCCCAGATGCCGTAGAGCATCACGGGCACGCCGGCAACCAGCACCGGCGGCCACATCAGGCCCCAGCCGAGCAGCAGGAAGCCCAGTCCGACCACGAGCGGGTACTTGCTTCCGTGGGGAAAGCCCTCCGCGCCGTCGCCGTGTCGGACCGGCTCGCCGGGTCGGTCGGTATCAGTCGCCATCAGTGATCATCCTCCTGGTGAGCGGTCTCAGTCATGTTCATGCTTTCGTCGTCATCCATGTCCATGCCACCTTCGTCCTCATGACCGCCTTCATCGTCGTGACCGCCTTCATCGTCGTGACCGCCGCCGCCCACGCCAGTGGACTCGAGGGCGGCCTCGCCGCCGACCGCCTCAGCCCAGGTGTGGTAGTCTTCCTGGGAGACGACGAAGACGGAGCCGATCATCTTCGAGTGACCCTTCCCGCAGAGCTCGGCGCACCGGACGTCGTATCGGTCGGCAGCGAACGACTGCCCGTTCGCGGTGACCTGCGTCTCGCCGTGCACCTCCCCAACGTAGAACCAGGCCTGGTTGGTCTGGGCCGGGATCGCGTCCTTGGTGATCCCGAGCTCCTTGATGGAGAAGCTATGGATCACGTCGGCTGAGGTCGTCTCGAACACGATGAGCGTGTTCGAGGGCAGCACCACCTGTTCGGCCTGAGTGTACGGGATGCCCTCCACGTCGTACCGCCAGAACCACTGGGCGGCGGTGACGTCCATGTGGAGCTGCTGGCTCGCGCCGATCTGCTCGGCCGCGGTCTGGGGTGACGCCTCGTCGGTCTGGGCTAGCGTCGACGCCCCCACGAAGATGGTCGTCGACATGATGACCAAGACCGCGAGGACAAACACCGAGAGGGTGAACCGACCCTCTCCGGGCACCATTCGGTCCGGCCGATCCCGGTTGCCGGCGGCGAACCGGTAGACCGACCAAACAATGAGTGCCACGAACAGCCCGCCGCCGATGATCGCCGCGAGGAACATCGTCTGCTTGAAGTCGACGATAGTCGCGATCGGGAACAACCCCTCCTCCTCGGGCTCAATCACACCGAGCCCGAATTCGTAAAGGAAGAGCACAAGCGTGAACAGGAACACCGCGCCCCACAGGAGCGCCTCGAGCGCGTCGCCACGTTCGTCGAGCACGGTGCCAATGTCGTCGCCGATCGCCATCAGGCATCACCTCCCTCGTCGGGGTCGGCCGTGCCGCCGTCGGGCGCAACGGCGTCGCCCCCGTCGACGGCGACTTCGTCCCCGCCGTCGGCCGCCCTGCTGACGGCGACGGACGTCGGCGGTTCGTAGGGCAGCCCGTTCCACTCGGGCGAGGGCATATTCTGGCCCGAGAGCAGTTCGTCCCACGGGTCGGTGACCTCGTCGCCCGTGCGGAGGCTCCAGAGTAGGTTCACGAAGAACGCAAGTTGGCCGATAGCGGCCAGGTAGGCGAACGAGGTGGTGAGGATGTGGCCGAGCTGGAGTTGGGGGGCGTATGTGTAGGTGGCGTATCGCCGCATCATCATGGTGCCCTCGGAGCCGGGTGCGGTGCCGTCCCCGAGCATGGCCATCATGAAGAACAGCCCGAACATGCCCACGATGGTGGCGAAGGCGTGGAACTTCGCTAACTTCGTGTTGTACATTCGGCCGGTCATGCGGGGGTACCAATAGTAGACGCCGGCGAGTAGGCCAAACAGCCCGACCGTGACGATGGTGAAGTGGAAGTGCCCGACAACGAAGTACGTCGAGTGAAAGGACAAGTCAGTGGCGGGCTGGCCGAAGAAGGCGCCGTCCATGCCCGAGTAGAGTAGCCCAATCACGAGCGACACCGAGAACAGCATGGGCGTCGTGAGATGGAGTCGGCCCTTCCACATCGTTGCGACCATCGAGTAAATGTAGACACCGAAGCCGAGGAAGATCAGCATCGAGAAGACCATGAACGCGTACCGGCTGGCGCCGAGTCCGGTCGCGAACATGTGGTGGGCCCAGACGCCCAGCGACGCGACGGTGACGACCGCGATTGAGGCCAATAGCGGCTTGTAGCCGTAGATGGGCCGTTCGGAGAACCGCGAGATGACCTCCGCCGCGATGCCCATCCCCGGCAGCACCAGGACGTACACCTCGGGGTGACCGAACGTCCAGAACAGCCACTGGTAGAGCAGGGCGTCCCCGCCTGCGCGAGCGGTGAACAAGCTCATTGAGAGGTTGCGCTCGAGCCAGACCATACCCCAGGCGTCGAGTACCCATGGGATCGAATAGAGCGCGAGGATGTTCGTGAAGATCGTGAACCAGACGAACGGCGGGAGGTCGAGCCAGTCGAGGCTGGGGTCCCGTTCGTTCAGGATGGTCACGAAGAAGTTCGCCGAGCTGCCCGTCGACGTGATGGCTAACACCGCCACCCCGATGATGCCGGCGTCTTGGCCGATGCCGTTCATGAACGTGTTCAGTGGCGGGTACTGGAACCAGCCGGCCGCGGTCGGTACGCCGGTGAGGCCAATCAGGTTCCCGACCAGCGGCGTGTAGAGGATGATCAGGCCGGCCGAGATGCCCCATGCGCCGAGCGCGTTCATCCGGGGCCAGGCCATCTCGTCGGCCCCCAGGAACAGCGGCAGCATGTAGTTGAAGAAGGCGCCCTGGAGCGGCAGGATCACGAAGAAGATCATGGTGAGTGCGTGGAGGCTCACCAACGAGTTGTAGCCCAGTAGCGAGAGGTAGACGCTTTCTGGCGCGACGGCGAGGTCAGTCCGGAAGATCAGCGCGGCCGTCCCGCCGAGCGCGAAGGCGAACACCGCGTGCCAAAGGTAGATGATGCCGATGACTTTGTGGTCGGTCGTATAGAGCCAGTACCGCCAGCCGGTCGGCCCGTGGTGGTCGTCGGGTGTCGCCTCGTGGTTGTCGTGATCGGCTGTTTCAGTGCTCATGGGATCCCTCCAGGCGATCGCTGGCCCGTCCCCGGTCACTCATCGTGACCACCCTCCTCGCCGTGGGCCATTCCACCCTGACCGGCGTGGATGATCGCCCGTAGTTCCTCGACCTGGGCCGCCACCTCGGCCCCGTGGAGGCGATCAGCTCGCTCGATCTGGTGGACGTCCCGCGTCATCGCGGGCGCCCAGCCGACGGGCTCCTCGCCGGCGTGGCCGTCCTCGCCCCAGAACTCTCCGCAGACGACGGCCCCGGCCATCTTGAACTCGTGGTGGTTCTGGCAGTAGAACAGGTAGACCCCCTTTTGCTGGAACTCCACGGCGAAGCCGCCCTCCTGGCCGATGGCTCTAACCATGTTCCGGTTGAACCGCTCGTCGATGGTCGGGTCGCCGCCCCCCGCAGAGCCGTGTGTGCCAGCGCGGTAGCCCGAGTCGAAGTGGGCCGCGCCCTCCGGGATCATCCGCGGGAAGAGCCCGCCGGCCCCGAACGACGTCGCCGTGTGGGTCCGGCGCTCGGAGAATCCCGGTTCGTTGAAGTGCTCCCAGAAGACCGTCTGGCCCGGTTCGACCCAGGTGACGTGTGGCATGAAGTGGTAGTTGTTGGAGTCGTCTGTCGGCGCGATCGTCGCGACTGTGACAGCCTCCATTTCCATGTGCATGCCACTGGGCATCTCCATCTCGATCTGGCTGGGTGACGCCGGGTAGGCGTCCTGGGCTGGCGCCCCTTTGGTCATCATGAGTCCCTCTTTGCCCATGACGTAGGACATCGTGGGATCGATGCTCCCGGAAGTCATCGTACACCCCGAGAGTCCCACGAGGCCGCCCAGGCCGGCCCCGAGCTTGAGGAATCCCCGCCGGTTCATCGCTTGGTCTGTCATATCTCAGACACTCCGTACATCAAGCGCGTCCAAGAGAAACAAGCACTATAAATAATGGGTATGATTAACACGGCCCACAATTAGTGAGGTTGATAATCGATCGCAAGCGACGGGGTGTCGCGGTTCTCCCAGCGAGCTAAGATGTGCACGCGACTGCGGGCAACTTCCCGAATATAATTAGTGAGCCAGCGCTCCATCCGGCAGTCAAGGGCCCTCCGGGGCGAGCT
>JAHEOA010000122.1 GCA_018609825.1 Candidatus Bipolaricaulota bacterium
CGAGTGGGTCTACGAGGAGGGCTGGCTCGAACGGTGCCTATCGGCATTGGAGAAGCACTCGGACTGGTTACGAACGCGGACGTTGAGCGAGGCTCGGGACGAGCGCCGCGCGCTCGGGACCGTCTATCTGCCCACGAGCTCGTATTTCGAGCTGACGGAGTGGGCACTGCCTGTCCATGCGGGCCGGGCCATGGCCGACCTGACGCGGCGGTTGGGCGACGAGGCGGAGCGGTATCGGTTCCTCTTGGCCGGGGGCACCTGGCGCAACTTCCTCACCAAGTATCCCGAAGTCAACCACATGCACAAGCGAATGCTCCTCATCAGCGAGCGTTTACAGCGGTTGACACAACATGACGATGATACGCCGGCGTTGAGGGGCGCGCGAACGGCGCTCTATCGCGCCCAGTGCAACGACGCCTACTGGCATGGGCTCTTCGGCGGCGCCTATCTGCCCCATCTGCGCGACGGCATCTATCGGCACCTGATCGAGGCCGAGGTCCAGATGGATGCCGTCGAGGCCGAGTCGGCAACGACCGAGATGGGAATCCAAGAGCTGGATGTCGACGTCGATGGGCAGCGCGAGGCGATCGTGGCATCCGAGCGCTGGTGGGCCTGCGTTCAGCCCCAGGGCGGGCTGTTGACCGAGCTCGATGACAAGCCCTGGCGCTTCAACGTACTGAACACCATCGCGCGGCGGGAAGAGCTCTATCATCGGGACGTCGTCGACGCCGCTCGCCGGGAGGTGGCCAACGATGCCGCCGCCGAGGACGGCGCCGTCAGCATCCACGAGATCCAGGCCGCCAAGCAGTCGAACCTGGATCGGTATCTGATCTACGACCGCCGACGCCGGGCGGCGCTCCACGACCTGTTCTTCGCGGCGGACACCTCGCTCGACGACCTGGTGCGGTCGCCGGATGCGGCGCTGGCGGACTGGTCCACGGCCCCTTACGACCTCCAGGGGCGACTCGTCCACGGAGCGGCCCGAGTGACGGCCGTGCATAGGGGCTGGGTCAACGAGGCCGAGATCGAGCTCGTCAAGACGCTGGACATCACGGACGACGCGATCGCCGTGGAGGTCCAGCTCAGCAACGTCTCTGACAGTCACTGGGATGGCATCTACGGATCGGAATGGAACTTGGCGCTGCTGGCCGGAGACGCCCCGGATCGCTACGTCCAGGTCAACGATGAACGTCCGGCCCAAGCCCATTTGGCGGGTCAGGGCCAACATGCCGACGTCTCGTCCCTGCGGTTCGTCAACGCCTACGACGGGTTTGAGATCGAACTCGGCTTCAACGAGCCGGTGGAGATCTGGCGTTACCCGATCCAGACCGTCAACAACTCGGAGGCCGGCTTTGAGCTCGTCTACCAGGCGACCGCCGTGGTGATGCGCTGGCCGCTGGCGCTGGCGCCCGGTGCGTCGGTCAGCCGACGTTGGACGTATCGGGTTCGCTCGCGGTGAAGGGCTCGCCCGACGGGTCGTCCAGCTTGGCAAGCGCCTCGTCCCAGCTGGGCGGGACGTCCTGACCCAAGATTCGCCATTGCCGCGTCACTGACCGACCGACGTAGGCTTTCAGGTCATCGCTCGCCTGCTGGTGGGACACTTCGTCCAAAAACGTCTGCAACGCCGCGACGTCGGTCCACACCGACAGCGTCCAAATTTGCTGTCGATAGAGGTTGGCCCGGAACGCATAGCCGATCAGGCCCTCGCTTCGATCCAGCTGGAGTTGCACCAGGCGGACGTAGTTGAGCACGCGTGATGTCCGCCGTCCCGCCTTAAGCGGATAATGCGTCAGGATGGCCAAATATTCCCGATCGGGATCAACGTCGCTTACCTGGGTCCACTCGCGTTCCAATGGGCGCTTTACGATCAGGTGGCGCACGTTGTAGGCGATGAGGGCGACCACAGCTAGAAAAATGGCCATACCCAGCATGAATGGCGTCATGCCGTTGCCTCCTTTTTCGGTACCGGCTACGAGACTCCGTTCCAGCGTCGTCGACGGGTCTTGCTGAACGATGAACGCGCTCGATACTATAGGGTGACTGAGGCTTGACGCACAATGAAACTCCTAATCGTCAGTGACGAGGTCAGCCGATTCCTCTATCATTCCCGGGTCCAAGACCACTTTGGCGACGTCGAGCTGATCATCTCCTGCGGGGATCTGCCCTACGGCTATCTGGAATTCCTCGTCTCGGTGCTGAATGTGCCGCTTTATTACGTTCTCGGCAACCACGACGAGACACAGGTCATGGACAACGGGCTGGAGCTGCCCGCCCCGCGCGGCGGCACCGACCTCGACGGCCGTGTGGCAGAGGTGCCGACCTCCGAGGGCGACACGCTCTTGATCGGCGGTCTGGAAGGATCCATGCGCTACAACGGACGCTCGCACGAGTACACCGAAGGCCAGATGCGTCGCAAGGTCTGGCGCATGGCCCCCCGCCTGGCGTGGAACCGCTGGACACACGGCCGAGCGCTCGATATCCTCATCACGCACGCGCCGCCGGCCGGCATCCACGACGCGGACGACCGCACCCACCAAGGGTTCCAGGCATTCCGGACGTTCATCGATCGTTACCAGCCGAGGTACCTGATTCACGGGCACACGCACGAGCGGTACCGCTTCGGCACCGACACTGAGTGCTTGGGGACAACCGAGGTCATCAACGTCACGGGCTATTGCGTGTTGGAGGTCGAGCTTGAGCACGGACACGTTTCTGGAGTTTCAGAAGGCGAGACGGAGCGCGTTCTTCCGTCAGATCCTGTCGAAGATCAAACAGGAGCCGACGCTGCTCCTGTCCTTCGATCTGGTCAAGGAGCACCTCGACATCGCCTCGCGGACCTACATCGGCCTCCGCGAGATTGACGTCGACGGGATCGTCGGCAGCGTCGACCGCTACCAAGATTTCGATCGCGAGTTCTTCCCCCTCACCGACGACGTGCAGTCCAAGTGGACCAGCATCAGCCAAGCTTGGGATGAGGGGAAGGAGTTGCCGCCCATCACGCTCTACGAGATCGGGGGCGTCTACTTCGTCGAAGACGGCAACCATCGCGTCAGCGTCGCCAAGGGGCGCGGCATGACGTCGCTCTGGGCCCACGTCTATCGCTTCACCACCAACGTCCCGCTCGACAAGGAGACCGACGTCAAGGACCTCATCATCAAGGCCGAGTACAGCGCCTTCCTGCGCCAGACGCGGCTGGATGAGCTGCGCCCCGACGCGTGGATCGAGTTCAGCCGGCCCGGACGCTACGAGGCGCTGCTCAACCACATTGAAGTCCATCGCTACTTCAAGGGGATCGACGAGGGGCGTAACGTGCCCTACGAGGAGGCCGTGACCTCCTGGTACGACAACCTCTACAAGCCGCTCGTCGACGAGATCCGCGGTAGCGACGTCCTGGAGCAGTTCCCGCAGCGCACGGAGGCCGACCTCTACGTCTGGATCTCCGATCATCTCTACTTCCTCCGCGAGGCGTATGGAAAAGGCGTCGGCACGCGCCAGGCCGCGCTCGACTTTGCCGAGGAGTACGGCCTGCCCTGGTTCTTGCGCTTCTTGCAGTCGCTCGACTGAGCGATCCCTGGACGTGCCTCGCTGATGCGGATCATGGCGTGAGGTCGCTCGTATTCGATAATGGAGCGACCCAAGCGCGTTGAGGACGCGAGGTTGGGTCGAGCAGGAGGTCAACCCGAATGGACGCGTTGAAGTGGATTCTCCTTGCCCTGGCCGTCGTCGCCGTGACCGCGGCCACGGCCTTCTTCGTGGTCGACCGGGGGGATCATCAGTCGGATCGGACGATCGAGTCGGTCGTCGACAACGGCACCGTCGTCTTCGAGCAGGACGGCGCCGTCATCGGCCGCGAGACGTTCCGACTGCTCCGCAGCGGGCCCCAGCTCCGTCTGCGCGCGACGATCGATCTGGACGTCCAAGGGTCATCGATTCAGATGGAGCAGCGCCTGCGGCTGCGCTCGTGGCTGCAGCCGACGACGTACAACCTCAAGGCCGATCTGCCCGGGTCGCAGCAAGCGATTGAGGCCAACATCGACCAGGGCCGGATCACTTACCAATCCGTGGTCAACGAGCAGACGCAAGATCAGCAGATCTCGACCGAGACCCCGATCGTCGTCTTGGACAACAACAGCTTCAGCCACTATCTCGTCCTGTATCGTTACCTCCATGAGATGGGCGAGGCCCGTCAAATGGGCGTTGAGGGCATGTTCCAGGGCACGGCCTACGTCCCACAGGCGGGCCGGACGCTGCCCTTGCGCGTTGACGAGCCCAGCGACGCGGAACTGCGAGCCGGCGACCGAACCATCCCGGTGGAGCGGTTCCGAGTCCATCTCGGCGACGTTCCGGTCGACCTGTACGGCCAGAACGACACGCTCTTCGCCATGCGGATTCCGAGCCAGAAATTCCGGGCCTATCGCGAGGAAGTGTTCCCGAATGGGGTCGAGATCGTTGAACCCGAGGCGGACGCGTCGCAAGCCTCCGATGACCATGAACGAGAGGTCTCGTTCCCGAGCGGGGAGCTCACGCTGGCCGGAACACTGACCGTTCCCCCGAACATTGACATGCCCGTTCCGGCGGTGCTGATGCTCCACGGCTCCGGCGCGGTCGATCGGGACGAGAACGCCTCGAGCATCCAGACCGACGCCTTCATCACGGTTGCCGCGCACTTGGTCGATAAAGGGGTTGCCAGC
>JAHEOA010000123.1 GCA_018609825.1 Candidatus Bipolaricaulota bacterium
GAGGCCGGCAATGACGTCCGCCACGAACGAGTCAACATCATGGTAGGGGAACTCGGCCTGGCTGGAGAGCTTCTGCGACAGCTCCATCGCCGACCAGGACTTGTCGCCGGCGGTGAACTGCGTGTTGGGGCCCTGGGGCAACACGGGCAGGAGCTCCATGACGTTGTTGATGGGATAGTCCGCCTTGCCGAAGACGTCCTTCAGTTGCTGTTCCAGTTCCTCGCGCTCGCTCATCGGGGCACCTCCGTCGTCTGATGGGCGCAGTCTAGCGAGGCGGCTTCTGGACTGTCAATTTCCGATTCCGCGTCCGGTCAGCTGCCCGGCGAGATCAGTTGAGGTCGTGTTCCGCGCTGTGCTACGATGCTCGGCAACGGTTCCCATTTATACGAGGTGATGGATGTGAATATCGACGACGTCCGGCGGGTGGCCGTCATCGGCGCCGGGACCATGGGCCACGGCATCGCTGAACTGGCTGCGCTGGCCAAGTATGAGGTGTCGCTCTACGACATCAACGACGAGCTGGTGCAGAAGGGCTATCAACAGATCGAGTGGAGCCTCCAGAAGTTGGCCGAGAAGGATTTCATCAAGCCCGACGAGGGGGAGGCGGCGATCGGCCGCGTCAACACGTTCACGCAGATTCCGGACGCCGTCGGCGAGGCCGACGTGGCGATCGAGGCGGGCCCGGAGAAGATGGCGGTCAAACAAGAGATCTTCCAGACAATGGATGAGAGTGCGCCTTCCCATGCGATCTTGGCCTCCAACACCAGTTCGCTCTCCATCAGCGAGATCGCCAAGGCCACGAATCGCCCCGAGCAAGTCGCCGGGATGCACTTCTTCAATCCGCCGGTGAAGATGGCGCTGGTGGAGGTCATCAAGGGCGAGAGGACGAGCGACGAGACGCTGGAACTCGTCACCCAGTTGGCCCAGAAGTTCGGCAAGTCGCCCGTGAAAGTCCACAAGGACGTCTTCGGCTTCATCGTCAATCGGGTGTTGGTGGGCCCGTTCATGTTCGAGCCGGCCTGGATGGTCTCGCGCGGCGAGACGACGATCGAGGCCATGGACTCGCGCATGAAGTTCTTTGAGGGGTTTCCCATGGGCCCGTTCGAGCTGCAGGACCTCACGGGCATCGACATCGGGTATTACCTCAGCCAGGAGGCCGGGCTGCCGATTCCGCCGATCGTCGAGGACAAAGTGCAAGCCAACGAGTTGGGCCGCAAGACGGGGAAAGGCTTCTACGACTACGAGGACGGCGGAGCGGACTATTCACAGGACGCCGGCCAGGACGTCGACCCGACGCCGGTCTACGCGCTTATGGTCAACGAGGCGGCCCATCTGCTGGATGAGGGCGTCACGACGATCGCCGACATCGACAAGGCGGTCCAGTTGGGCGCCGGCTTCCCCGAGGGGCTCCTGCAGCGGGCCGATGGCATCGGGCTCGACACGCTGTTGGAGACGCTGAAGTCGCTCCACGATGCGCATGGCGACGAGCGCTACAAGCCGGCGCCGTTCTTGAAGAACATGGTCGAGCAGGGTCAGACGGGCAAGGACGTCGGCCAGGGATTCTACAATTACGATGTCGCCGGCGACGACCTGAGCGACTTCCAGACGATCCAGGTCGAGGTCGCGGACCGGATCGCCTGGATCACGCTGGATCGGGAGCACCGCCTCAACGCCATCAACGCCCGCATGCGCGAGGAGTTGCCAACGGCGTTCAACGCCCTTGACGCTCGGGACGACGTGCGGGCGATCGTGATCCAGGGGGCCGGTGATCGGGCGTTCAGCGCCGGCGCGGACATCACGGAGTTCGCCGGCGGCAAGCCCCATCAGCTCGCCGAGATCGGCGACTTCTTCGACGCGCCCGCCAAGTGTGCCAAGCCCGTGGTGGCCGCCATCGACGGCTATGCCCTCGGCGGCGGCTTGGAGCTGTCGCTGGCGTGCGACTTCCGCTTGGCCTCGCAACGGAGTGAAGTCGGCCAGCCCGAGATCCAGCTGGGGCTGATTCCGGGCGGCGGCGGCACGCAACGCTTGGCCCGTCTGATCGGTCCATCGCATGCCAAGGAGCTCATCATGCTCGGCGAGCGCATCTCGGCAGCTGACGCCGAACGCTGGGGTCTCATTAACCACGTCTATCCCGATGCGTCGTTCCAGGATGAGGTGGCGTCGTTTGCTCGGAAGCTGGCCGACGGCCCGCCCATTGCGCTCAAGTTCGCCAAGCGCGTCGTCGACCAGGGCCTGAACGCGCCCATGGAGACCGCGCTCGCCATGGAGCACCAGGCGTTCGGCCTGCTGTTCTCCACCGAGGACATGGCCGAGGGGACGACGGCGTTCTTGAGCAAGAAGGACCCCGATTTCAAGGGCAAGTAATCGCATCCGCCACCCGCCGCTGAGTTCGCGTCGAGGCGTCGCACCGTGGCCAATAGGCCCACGGTGGGGGGCGTCTTGACAGCGGGTATCCGTTTGTGATAGAAAGCATCCGTAAGTCGTATCCCGACGTTCAGGGGTTGCGGGTGAGAGGGGCGAGGGTACTTGACTGGCGCAAGGGTTCCGAGCGAATCGGCTTCTCAGAGTTTTCCCGCAGGTTCTCACCTCCTGCCTGGGGGTTTTTGCTCAAGAAGCCCGTGGCGAGCCCAGTCAAGTGCCCTCGAACTCTTGGGCCGCATGGGCCGCTCGTCCTCGCTCGCTATTTGAGCCGAATCCGGGGATTCAGGTAGGCGTAAAGCAGGTCGGCCGCCAGGTTGGCCAGCGCCACGCCCAGGACGATCACCATGGTGATCGCCTGAACGAGCGGCAGGTCGCGGCTCTCGATCGCCTTGAGCAGCAACAGCCCGAGCCCGCGGTAGTTGAACACGACCTCGATGACGATCAGGCCGCCGACGAGCCAGGCGAAGCTGATGGCGACCACGGTCACCGTCGGCAAGAGCGCGTTGCGCAGCACGTGTTTGCCGATGACGATCCGCTTGGACAGGCCCTTCAGCGCGGCCGTTCGGACGTAGGGCTTGGTCAGTTCCTCGATGACCCCCGCGCGCACGAGCCGCGAAACGTAGGCGAGCAACACGAGCGTGGCCGTTACAGCGGGCAGGATCAGTTGCGGCAGCGCCTGCAGCAGCGGCGCCTCGGCGGCGCCGGTCGCCGAGCCCGGCAGCCAGCCGAGGCCGTAGGTGAAGACCTCGATCAGGATCAGCCCCGTGACGAACTCCGGCAGCCCCACCGCCGCCAGCGCCCCGATGCTGATCGTGTTGTCCGCGGCGCGGCCTTCGTGGAGCCCAGCCCAGATGCCGAGGGCCAGCGACAGCGGCACGGCCAGCAGCAGCACCAAGGCCGCGAGCTTCAGGGAGTGGCCCAACTTCTCCAGCACCAACGGGCGAATCTCGGGCTGCTGGGGGCGCGTGTAGGCCTTGCCCCAGTCGCCCGTGGCGAAGTCGCCCAGCCATCGGGCGTACTGCACGGGCAACGGGGCATTGAGCCCCATCTCCTCGCGGAGCTCGGCCACGGCCTCGGGGGTGGCCGAGCGCCCCAAGACAATGCGCGCCATGTCGCCTGGTACGAGCTGCATGGCGCCAAAGACCAAGCCGGAGGTCAGCGCCAGCGTCAGCAGCAGAAACCCGAGTCGGCGCAGGAGGTAGCGACCCATCAGTCGCCGACCTCCTCGGTGGCCCCGGACGCGGGCGTCGGGGGCGATGCCCCCATCGAGGCCTGGTCGCGCTCCAGGTCCTCCAACGGAATGTGACAGGCGATCCGGCGCCCGTCCGAGGTCTCGCGGACCGGCGGCGTTTCGGCCTCGCAGACCTTGCCGAGATAGCGCGGGCAGCGCGTGTGGAACGGACACCCCGACGGCACGTCCGTCGGGCTCGGGATCTCGCCCGTCAGATGCACGCGCCGGGACGCCCGGGTCGGGTCCAACAGCGGCACCGAGGACAGCAGGGCTTCCGTGTAGGGATGGAACGGGGGCTCGAAGAACGTCGCGCGCCGTCCGACGTCCATCAGCTGCCCGAGATAGACCACGGCGATCGTGTCGGCCAGGTAGCCGACCACCGCCAGATCGTGGGAGATAAAGAGATAGGCGCCGCCGCCGTCGGCCTGCAGGTCGGTCAGCAGGTTGAGGATCCGCGCCTGGACGCTGACGTCCAGCGCGGAGGTGGGCTCGTCGCAGACCACCAGATCGGGCCGCGCGGCAAACGCCCGTGCGATCGCCACGCGCTGCTTCTCCCCGCCGCTCAACTGGGCCGGCAGTCGGGGGGCGTATTCGGGGCCGAGCCGGACCCAATCCAGGAGCCGATCGACGTCCCGACGGGCCTCCCCCTTGGGCTTGCCCTGCAAACGCTGGAGGGGGCGCTGCAGGATGTCGCGGATCGTCTGGTACGGGTTGAGCGCCTCCTCGGGATTCTGCGAGACCAACTGGAGGTGGCGAACCACGTCGAGATCGCGCCCCTGCAGCGTCGGGGCCAGGGCGGTTCCCTGGAGCGCGATGTCGCCGCGAGTGGGCGGGACCAGCCCGAGCACGGCCCGCGCCAGGGTCGTCTTGCCGCTGCCGCTTTCGCCGACCAGCCCCAGCGTCTCCCCCTCGCGGATCGCCAAGTCGACGCCGTCGACGGCCTTGACGAGCTGGGCCGGCCGTCGGCGTACGACCTCGTTGAGCACCCGCTTGACGGGAAAGTGGACGCGCAGCCCGTTGGTGGCGAGGACGGGAGCGTCGCCCGCTGGCGTCGGCGTGGAGGCCTCCGTCTCGGACGACGATGCGACGCGCTGATGGGGGCGAACCTCGCCGCGGGCGATCTCGCTCCAGCGATGGCAGCGGACGTGCCGATCCCCGGACGCCCCAAGAGCGCTCGCGGCGTCGATCCGGGGTCGTTCCTGGTGACAGCGCTCGACGGCCACGGGACAGCGGGGCGCGAAGACGCAGCCGCCGGGCCGCTCACTCGGAGCGGGGATGCGGCCCTTCATTGACGACAACCGGACGGCCCCCTTGCGTTCGCCCAGCCGCGGGACGCTGTCCAGCAACCCTTGGGTATACGGATGGAGCGGCTTCGCGTACAGCGCCGCCGTGGCGGCCGTCTCCACCAGCTCGCCCGCGTACAGCACGGCCACCCGATCGGCCACGCGCGCCACGACGCCCAAATCGTGAGAGATATAGAGCATGGAGGTCTCGCGCTCGGCGATGAGCTCGTCGATCAGATCGAGGACGGCGGCCTCGGTGGTGACGTCGAGGCCCGTGGTCGGCTCGTCCATGACGAGCAGCTTCGGCGAGGTCGACAGCGCCATGGCGATCATGGCGCGCTGTTGCATGCCGCCGGAGAGCTGGTGCGGATAGCTCCGGGCGACCCGCTCCGGATCGCCGATGCGGACCTGGTCCAACAGTTCCACGATCTCTCGATGGAGGGCAGCGCCCTCGAGACCCGTGTGCCGGCGCAGCAGCTCGGCGACCTGTTCGCCCACGCGCAACGACGGGTTGAGCGAGGCCGAGGGGTTCTGCGGCACGAGGCTGATCTCGCGGCCCCAGAATGCCTGCAGCTGTGGCTCGCTCAGCTCCAGCAGCTCGCGCCCGTCGAAGCGGATCCGGCCGTGGCGGACGCGGCCGTTGGCCGGCAAGTATCTCATCAACGCGTGCGCGATCGTCGACTTGCCGCTGCCGCTTTCGCCGACCAGGCCGAGCGTCTCCCCCGGTTCGATCGACAGCGACACGTCGCGCACGGCGTCGAGCGCGCGCCCTTGACTCTCGTAGGCGACCGTCACCTCGCGCAGCGCCAGGACCGCCGCCTCGGCCATGGGCGGCTGGTCGGACCCGTCCGTCGGGGGCGCTACGTCGTGGCTCAAGGGGTTTGGGGCTTGATCGGCGGTCGACGACGTCGCCCAGTCCTCGGGCGACTGGAGCACGTGCTTGAGGCCGTCGGCCAGGAGGTTCATCCCGACCACAAGCAGCGAAATGGCCCCGGCGGGGTAGAGCAGCCACCAGGGCGCGATGTCGGCGAAGTCGCGGGCGGCCTTGACCATGAGCCCCCAGTTGGGCGTGGGCGGCTGCACGCCGACGCCGAGGAAGCCGAGCGAGGCGACCAGGAAGATCGCGTAGGAGAAGCGCAAGGCGGCCTCGACCGACAGCGCGGGGAGCACGCCCGGCAGGATCTCGCGGGTCAGGATATGGAACGTCGACTCGCCCTGCAGGCGGGCGGCCTCGACGTAGTCGCGCGTCTTGATCGCGAGCACTTCGCTGCGGACGACGCGCGCCACAATGGGCGTGTAGACGGCCGCGATGACGAAGAGCACCCCGTAGGACGACGACCCGATGGTGCCCAGCAACAACAGCGCCAGCAGCAGCGCCGGAATGGCCAGGATGCTGTCGAAGACGCGCATGAGGATCTCGTCGAACCAGCCGCCGCGGAACCCGCTCAGCAGCCCGAAGCCCGTGCCGAGGACGACGCCCAAGAGCGTCCCGAACCCGGCCAGCGTGAAGATGCTGCGCGTGCCCACGACGACGCGGCTGAAGACATCGCGGCCCAGTTGATCCGTGCCGAAGGGGTGGGCTGCCGAGGGCGCGCCCAGCCGGGGCCCCGTGTTGAGCGCTTCGGCGCCGTAGGGCGCGATCCAAGGGCCGAAGACCGCCAGGACCACGAAGAACAGGACCAGGCTGGCCCCGAGCGCGGCGACGGGGCGGCGATAGAGGCGGACGACCAGCCCGAGCGGGCCGCGGGACGCTCGGGCTGAAGGACGCGAGGGCGCCGACTCGGTCGAGTCGGCGCCCTCGCCGGACGCGTCGCGCATCAGGCCGTCGTGACCTTGCGGAAGTCGGTCCGGCCGGCGAAGGCCTTCAACTGGAAGTTCTCGAAGCCCTCGTCGATGGCCGCGGTCATCGCGAAGAAGTAGGGAATGACCATCGGGATCTCCTGGATGCAGATCCGCTGGATGGTGGCGTAGGCCTCGGCCCGCTCGGCGTCGTCGAGCGTCGTGCCGGCGACTTCGGCGGCGCGGTCGAGCTCCTCGCTGCAGAACTTGGCCTCGTTCCACTTGGCGTCGCAGGTGAGCATGACGTCGACGTAGAACTGCGGGGTCGGCCGGGAGCCCCATCCCGTGATGCCGAGGTCGACCTCGAGCCAGTTCCCCTCGCCGTAGTAGACGCTCTCGGGCTCGAGCCGAATCTCCACGTCGATGCCGGCCTCGGCCCACTGCTGTTGGAGCACCTGGGCGAAGTCGGGCCGGCCGCCCGTGTTCGGCACGTGCAGCTTGAGGCTCAGCCCGTTCGGGTAGCCGGCCTCGCGGAGGAGCTGGCGGGCCCGCTGCGGGTCGCGTTGTGGGATCGAGGTCTCCTCCGTGTAGTAGTCGGTAAACAGCGGCCCGATCGGGCTGTCGCGCCCGATGGCGCCGAAGCCGAGCTGGACGAAGTCGAAGATCTCCTGGCGATCGGTCGCCCGCTTCATGGCCTCCACGACCTTCGGATGGTTGCCCGGCTCGCGGTCGGCCCGCAGCCGCACCAGGTCGAATCCGTTCGTGGGGATCGCCATGGCGTTGAGCCCTGAGCGGCCCTGGAGGCTTTCCAATTGGGCGTTGGAGATCCGCCAGACAAGATCCGTCTGGCCGCCCCGCAGCGCCGCAATGGCCGCCGCCTGGTCGTCGAAGAACTGGAATTCCAGCCCGTTCAACTGGGGCTTGGGATCGAGCGCGTAGTCGTCGTTGGCCACGAGCGAGACCCCGTCGGTGATGGAGCGGTCGTCCACGCGGAACGGGCCGGTCCCGTTGAACGCGGTCAGGTCGGTGACGCCCTCGGGAACGACGACCGCGTGGTTGTCGGTCAAATCGAAGAGGAAGAACGGGTTCCGCTCGGCCAGCTGGAACGTCACCTCGCGCTCGCCCGTGGCCTCGACGGCCTCGATGTTGCTGTACAGGTCGGTGGTGGCGCCCCCGACCTCCGGATCGCGAAGCCGATTGAACGTCCAGACGACGTCCGACGGGGTCAGCGGGCTGCCGTCGTGGAATCGGACGCCCTCGGCCAGCAGGAAGCGCCAGGTCCGGCCGTCGTCGCTCGAGATCCAGTCTTGGGCCAATCGGGGCTGAATCCGATTGTCCGCGTCGACGTCCACGAGGTAGTCGTAGACCGCGTTGGCGAAGGCGATCTCGCTGTCTGCGGACATGAACGCGGGGTCGGTCTGCTGGATCGGCTGGAGCGCGGCGCGGAGCACGTTGCTCGAGGCTTGTCGCGTCCGGATCGAGGCCTGGCCCGTGAGGGATCGCGTGGCGAACGGGCCGACGATGATCGCTGATCCCAGGGCGCGAAGCGCCGCACGTCGCGTCAGTCGCATGGTTCCTCCTTATGGAATGACCTCAGCGGTTGGGTAAGTCAGGCTGGAGCGGCGGTCGTCTCCAGGCGTGTCGTAAGCGGCGGGCGCGAAGCCCATGATCGCCGGTCGGCTGGCGTGGCAAGACGGCCACCGGACACGTTGCCCACCCTTGC
>JAHEOA010000124.1 GCA_018609825.1 Candidatus Bipolaricaulota bacterium
GCCATGCCCGTGGGCAACGCGGGCAACATTACGGCGTACTGGGCGGGATACCGGGAGTATCACGACGACGGCGTGATCGACTGTGTGCCCGTGATGCTCGGCTTCCAGGCCGAGGGCGCGGCGCCCATCGTTCGGGGGCACGCGGTCGAGCACCCGGACACGGTCGCGACCGCCATCAAGATCGGCAACCCGGCCAGTTGGCAGAAGGCCGTGGCCGCCAAGGACGCGTCCCACGGCCGCATCGAGATCGTCACCGACGACGAGATCCTCGACGCGTACGGCCGGTTGGCGTCCAAGGAGGGCGTCTTCTGCGAGCCGGCCTCGGCGGCCAGCGTCGCGGGCGTGCGCAGGCTGGCTCATGAAGGCTATTTCCAGGAGGGCTCAACGGTCGTGTGTACGCTGACGGGACATGGCCTGAAAGACCCCGATCGCGCCATCGAGACGGCAACGCTCAAGCCCAGGCGCGTCGATGCCGACATGGACGCGCTTGTCGAGGCGATGAACCTATGAAATATGCCATTCTGGTCGGCGACGGCATGGCCGACGATCCCGTCGACGCCCTCGACGGACGGACGCCCTTGGAGGTCGCCGAGACGCCGCACATGGACGCCCTGGCCCAGGATGCCAGCCTCATGGGCCTCGTGCGGACCATCCCCGAGGGCTTTACCCCGGGCAGCGACATCGGCCATCTGAGCATCCTCGGCTACGACCCGAACGTCTACTTCACGGGACGAGCGCCCATTGAAGCCGCCAGCCAAGGGATCGAACTCGGCCCCTACGACGTCGCGATTCGCTGTAACCTCGTCACGCTGGACGAGCGCGACGGACAGACCGTCATGGTCGACCACAGCGGCGGGCATCTCACCGACCGACAGGCCAAGCCGTTGGTGAAGGCGCTCCAGGGGGAACTGGCGCGCGACGGGGTTGAGCTCCACCCGGGCGTCGGCTATCGGCATCTGTTGGTCTGGCCCGATGGGGCCGATCTGATGAGCGATCTGGCGTTCGTCGGGCCGCACGACATTCCGGGCGAGCCCATCGAGCCCCATCTGCCCCAACCGAGCGACGCCGAGGGCGCGGGGGCGTTGCGCGAGCTGATGAAGCGGGGCCGCACGGTGCTGGCCGAGCTGGACCACAACACGTCGGCCAACGCCATCTGGCTCTGGGGGGCCGGGCCGAGTCCGTCGCTGCCGACGATCCCCGAACGGTTCGAGCTGGAGGGCTCGGTCATCTCGGCGGTGGATCTGGTGCGCGGGCTCGGGGCACTGGCGGGTCTCGACATCGTCGACGTGCCCCGCATGACCGGGTATCTGGACACCAACTACGAGGGGAAAGCCGAGGCGGCATTGGAACGGCTCCACGAGGGCGACGATCTCGTGCTCGTCCACGTCGAGGCCCCCGACGAAGTGAGCCACGAGGGCGATGTGGACAAGAAACTCCAAGCGATCCAGGACTTTGACGCGCGCATCGTCGGGCCGATCGTCGAGGGCTTGAGTGCGTTCCAGGATCACGCGGTGCTGGCCCTGCCTGACCATCCGACGTCGCTGGCGACCCGCGTCCACACGTCCAGCCCCGTGCCGTTCGTGCTGCAGCGCTCGGACGCGTCGTTCGGCGCCGGGGCTCCCGAGTATTCCGAACGGGCGGCTCGCCAGACGGGCATCGTCATCGAGCAGGGGCATCAGCTCATGGAGCGACTGTTCGCCGTTCGCCGCTGAGGTTGCGGGCGTCGGCTCTCCAACGTAGACTCGCGCGATCATGCGTCGCTCCTCGACGACCGCCGTCTCGGCCGGCACGCTCCCGCTCGTCGGGCTGATGTTGGCCCACTTTACGAACGACCTCTACGCCAACTTCCTGCCGAGCTTCCTGCCCGTCTTGAAGTCGACCTTCGAGCTCAACTACACCATGACGGCGGTGCTGCTGTCGACGTTCCACACCGCCGGGTCGTTCTTCCAGATCGGCTTCGGCTGGCTCGCCGACCGCTGGCCGAGCGTGCCGTTCGCGCTCATCGGCCCGCTTCTCACGGGCGCGTTCATGAGCGCCATTGGGGTGCTGCCGAGCTACGGCCTCATCCTGATCGCGCTATTGGGCGCGTCGCTGGGCACCGCCGCGTTCCACCCCAGCGGCGCCGCCAGTGCAGGCCGCCTCGGCCAAGCCCGTCGCGGCCTGACCGTCTCGCTCTTCATCGCGGGCGGCACGGTCGGCTTTGCGCTCGGTCCGGCGCTGATGGGGCTGTTCATCGACCGCTGGGGGATCGCAACGACGCCGATGGCGCTCGGGCCGCTGGCGCTGCTGGGCGCGACGTTCTGGATGTGCCACGGCCCTTGGCAACGATCGTCCGCGGCGTCCGACGACGACTCCCGCAGTCCGCGCCCGTCGCTGCGCGACCCAGAACTGCCCTGGGCACCGCTGGCCCGTCTCTGGGGCCTCGTCGTGCTGCGCCACACCGTCCATCTGGGCGTGTTGGGATTTGTGGTCATTCTGTTGGAGGGCCGAGGGTTGGACTATCTGGCCGGGAACCTGGCGCTGTTCGGGTTTCTGTTCATGGCGGCCGTGGGCGGCGTGCTCGGCGGACACCTCTCCGATCGCTGGGGCCGTTGGCCGGTGACCGCCGGCGCGCTCTGGCTCGGCATGGCCGCCACGCTCGGCTTCCTCGCCTCCAGCGGCCCGGTCTCGTTGGGATTGTTATTGCTCGGCGGCGGGCTGCTCAACGCCAGCAACCCCGTCATCGTCACCCAAGCCCAGGAGCTCCTGCCCGGCCAGACGGGAACGGCGTCGGCCGTCGTCATGGGCGTCGGTTGGGGCGTGGCCAGCCTGCTCGTCAACGTCGTCGGCGTGCTGGCCGACGCCTGGGAGAGCGTGAGCTGGGCGCTCGGGGCGATGACGCTGGCGGCCCTGGGGCTGACGATCCTGTTGACGCTGCGACGCCCCCCGGCGCTGCGCGCTGCGTAGCGACCGTCTCGCGTCGTCGCTTGCGCAACCCTCGCCCAGTTTACAGGCCAGCCGTGGGCTCGGTAAGCTTATTCCCGACGAGCCAGAGTCGTGGCGCCACGTTCGCGGTGCGCGCGAACGGCCACGGAACAAGGCGCAACGACCTCTCGCGGGGCCCGGAAATTCCATCATGGGGTGAGTGCGTTGGAGGACCCGTCTGGCACTTTATTGACCGCCTTTAAGCTCGTTGCCGTGCTGGTATTGGCGCTGGCCAACGGCTTCTTCGTCGCCGCGGAGTTCGCGCTGGTCTCCGTGCGGCGCAGCCGCGTGGAACAGCTCGTCGAGGAGGGCCACCCGATGGCCCACGCGGTGGATCGCGGGACGAGCAACCTGGATGCCTACCTTGCCGCTTGCCAGCTCGGCATCACCATGGCATCCTTGGCGCTCGGCTGGATCGGCGAGCCGGCGCTGGCCCATCTCTTCGAGCCGTTGTTCGCGGCGCTGCCCATGGCATGGGCCTCGGTCGGCGCGCACGGCCTCGCCATCGCCGTCGCGTTCTCCATCATCACGACGCTGCACATTGTCCTGGGCGAGCTGGCCCCCAAAAGCCTGGCGATCCAACTGGCCGAGCGGACCGCCCTATGGACGGCGCGGCCCTTGGAGATCTATCTCAAGATCTTCCGGCCGGCGATCATGGGGCTCAACGGGCTCGGCAACCTGCTGTTGCGCGCCTTCGGCCTGCGACCGGCCAGTGAGCACAGCCTCGCGCACTCGGTGGAGGAGCTCAAGATGCTGATGGATTCCAGCCGCGACGCGGGGGTCCTGGGCGAGACGGAGGAGGCCATGGTGGATAGCGTCTTGAGATTGCGCGAGCAACGGGTCGGCGCGCTCATGACCCCGCGCACGGAGATCGTCTGGCTGGACCTGGACAATCCCCTGGATGAGAACCTCCAATCGCTGCAGGAGACGGGGTTTTCCCGGTTCCCGGTCGCCCGCGAGAGCCTCGACGACATCCAGGGCATCGTCAAGGCGAAGGAGCTGCTCGATCGGAACCTGTCCGGCCAGGAGATCGACCTGGAAGCCGCGCTGCGTCAGCCGCTGTTCGTGCCGCAGACGATGTCGGCGCTCAAGGTGCTCGATCGCTTCAAGCGGGTCCGCACGCACATGGCGCTGGTGGTCGACGAGCACGGGGGCATCGAGGGGCTTGTCACGCTGAACGACCTTATGGAAGCCATCGTGGGCGAGCTGCCCATGGCCGATCGGCCGGCCGAGCCGCGGGCTATGCGCCGCGAGGACGGGTCGTGGTTGCTCGACGGCATGATCCCCATCGAGGAGCTGAAGGACATGCTCGACCTGCCCGACGTTCCGGAAGAGGAGCGCCACAACTACGAGACCCTGGCCGGCTTCGTGGTGCTGCGCTTGGAGGACATCCCCCAGGAAGGGCAAGTGTTCGATTGGGGCGCCTGGCAGTTCGAGGTCGTCGACATGGACGGGCACCGCGTGGACAAGGTGCTCGCCACCCCGCAGGAACAGAGCCTGGAGGAGCAGTTGGAAGGAGAGTTCACGGAGTGACCCGCGTCCACGAGCTCGACGCCCATCTGGTCAACAAGATCGCCGCCGGCGAGGTGATCGAGCGGCCGGCATCCGTCGTCAAGGAGCTGATCGAGAACAGTCTCGATGCGGGCAGCAAACGGATCGAGATCGCCATCCAGAGCGGGGGCACCGAGCGCATTCAGATCACCGACGACGGCGCGGGCATGGGCCGCGAGGATCTCCTGTTGGCCGTCAAGCGCCACACCACGAGCAAGATCCACACCGAGGACGACCTGGAGCGGATTGCCACGCTCGGCTTCCGCGGCGAGGCGCTGGCCAGCATCGTCGAGGTCTCGCGGGCGACGATCGTTTCACGGGCCGCCGAGGACAAGGAAGCGACCCGCGTGACGATCGAGGGGGGAACCGTCCAAGAGACGCGCTCAGAAGGCCGTCGGCCCGGCACGACGATCGAGATCCGCGATCTCTTCGTCAACACGCCGGCCCGCCGGAAATTCCTCAAGACCGAACGCACCGAATCGACCCATATCTCGCGGACCGTGAAGCGTTTTGCGCTGGCCTACCCCCGTGTCCATTTCAAGCTGACCAGCGGAGCTAGGACCGTGCTGGAGTCGCCGCCCGCCCGCGACACCCGCGAGGCGATCGCCCATCTCTACGACGCCGGCCTCGCCAAATCGCTCGTCGAAGCGAGCTCCGAGGGCGAGTCGGTGAACGTCCATGGCTTCGTCGCGCCCGCGGACCGGACGCGCACCGACCGCAATGAACAGTTCCTCTTCGTGAACGGGCGCTACGTCCGCGACGCGGCGCTCGGCTACGCGCTCAAGCGGGCCTACGAAGGACTCATCGACAAGGACCGCCACCCGATCGCGTTCCTGTTCTTGACCATCGATCCCGAACAGGTCGACGTCAACGTCCATCCCAAGAAGGAGGAAGTGCGGTTTGCCGACGTACGCACCGTGCAGGGCGAGCTGAAGCGGGCCGTGACCGAGGCGCTTCTGGCGGGGGGCGCGCGGACCGCCATCCAGGACCCGAGCTCGCAATCTTCGGCCCACGAGGAGTGGATGCGTCCCCAGACGCGTCAGCTCCAGGGCAAGCAGAGCAACGTGCCGCGCTCGTTCGATCTGCGCAAGGCCATCAGCGAGGCGCAGTCGCCGCCGCCTGAGGCGTCGAACGAGGCGACAGAGTCCGCCAGAGAAGACCCATCGACGAGGTCGGCATCGTCGGCCGATCAGCCCGGCGTCGAAACGTCGGATCGCGTCATCGGCCAGCTCCACGGGACGTATCTCTTGGTCCAGACCGATGAAGGGTTGGAGTTGATCGATCAGCACGTCGCGCATGAACGCATCCTCTACGAGCGCTTTCTCCGGCAGATGACTCAGGGCGAGGTTCGCCGCCAGCGCTTGTTGATTCCCATGACGCTGGAGCTCTCGGCCGATGAGGCCGAGCAGTTGGAATCCTACATTGAAACGCTTGACGAACAGATCGGGATCGGCCTGGAGCCGTTTGGTGGCGGGACGTTCGTGGTCCGCGACTGGCCCGATATCTTCGCCAAAGACCTCACGAAGGATGACGTGCTGACGACGCTGGAGAGATTACTGGAAACGCTGGAGCATGAGGACGAACTCGATCCCGAAGCGTGGGCCAAAGTCATGGCGGCCGATCGAGCGTGCGAGGCGGCCGTGGTCCAGCACACTCGGCTCTCGGAGGCCGAAATGGATCGCTTGGTCGCCGAGCTGCGGATGCTGGACAACCCCTATCGCTGCCCGCACGGCCGCCCCATCGTGCTGAGCTACTCGCTCAAGGAGCTGGAGCGAGCGTTCGGACGGCGCTGACTACTCGCCGCCGGCGTCCGCCTGGTCCGCCTGGTCCGCCTCCTCGCTTTCGCCATCGGACGGGGGTTCTCCAGGTGTGGCCTCCTCGCCGCCGATGAGCCCCAGGCCGTCGAAGCTCGAATTGACGATGACCGAGCCGCCCTGGAAGCCGCTCGGGGCCATGATGAACTCGCTGGAAATGTTGAACTGATCGAACGGTCGGCTCGCTTCCAGCGAGACCGTCGAGAGGCCCTCGGCGCCGAAGTTGGACGTCAGACTGAGGCTCGTCCCGGCCATGGCGGTCGAGACGCCGAAGGTCTCCCGTGAGAAGCCTTCGGAGGTGTAGATCGTCGTGCGGCTCAGTTGATAGTCGCCGACGCTCGCGCCCATGTCCCAGCGCTCTTGCGCGAGTCCGCCGCCGGTGATGACCGTCGTGCGCGAGACCGACAGGCCGCTCACCGCGAGCCCGAGCGTCAGGACCTCCTGGGAGAAGCCGTCGGGCGTGACCGTCGTGCTGGCCGACAGCGAGACGCCCTCGGCGGTGCGAGTGGCCCCTTTGAACGTGGCACTGCCGAAGCCTTCGGGCCCAAAGGCCGTGTCCAGCGAGAGGTTGAACCCCTCCACCGGGCGGGCGACTTCAACGTTGGCGGAACTGAAACCCTCCATGGTGAAGTTGGCGCTGCCGGTGACGTCGGTGCCTTCTATGGCCGTATTCGCGCTCAGCGTGGCGGTATTGAGCCCACTGAGGCCCATGACGACCCGGGCCTGGAGGCCGACGTCCTCGTAGCTGCCGTTCGCCGAGCCGACGAACGACGCCTGCTCCGCCGAGACGCCGTCGGCGCCAAACGGCACGGATACCGACACGCTCAGCGAATCGCTCGCGGCGACGACGCCCGCGCCCAGCAGCAGCGCGAGAATCAATGAGACGGGGAAATTGGGGGTGCTCTGCATGGTCAAGTGCCTCCTTACAGTTGTCTCGTCGGGTGCAAACCGGCGTCAGTCTAGGACGTTCCGGCCGCGCACGTACGTTACCTCGGTCACAGTGCCCGGCGTTGCGTGCGCGTTGACGGTCCGCAAGCGACACGGCTAAAATGGGCAATTCGCCAATCTTGGCCCAAGGAGTGGTCCCCATGCCGGCCCTGTCCCAGCGCGTCTCCCGACTGGCCCCGTCGGCGACGATGGCCGTCCAGGCCCGCGCGGCCGAACTGCGCGCCCAGGGCGCGAAACTCGTCAACTTCGGCATCGGCGAGCCCGATTTTCCAACGCCCGATCCCATCAAGCAGGCCGGTCATCGGGCGATCGATGAGAACTTCACGCGCTACACCAACGCCGGCGGCACGCCCGAGCTCCGCGAGGCGGTGGCCCAGAAGTATCAGCGCGACTACGGCGCGTCGTTCGACCCCAAGACGGACGTGATGATCACCGTCGGCGGCAAGGGGGCGCTGTTCAACGCGGCGCTGGCGCTCCTGGATGAGGGCGACGAAATCGTGCTTCCGACGCCCTACTGGGTGACGTTCCCCCAACAGGCCGTCTTGTGTGGCGCGGAGGTCGTGACCGTCGATCCGCCATCCGAACAGGGGTTCACAATCACGGCCGACGCCTTGGCGCCCGTGCTCAACGAGCGGACCAAGCTGATCATTCTCAACTTCCCCAATAACCCCTCGGGCGCAGTCATCGAGCACGATGAGCTGGGAAAGATGGTCGAGTTGGCGCGCGAGCACGACGCGTATCTGGTCTCCGACGAAACATATGAGCACTTCATCTACGACGGCGAGCCACTGTCGGCGTCGGCGTTCGGCAAGGACCGGGTCATCATTGTCGGGTCGTGCTCCAAGACATATGCGATGACCGGCTGGCGCATCGGCTGGGCCGCGGGGCCGTCGGAGGCGATCAAGGCGATGGAGAAGATCCAGAGCCAGTCGACGTCCAACCCAACCTCCATCGCGCAGAAGGCCGCCGTCGAGGCGCTCTGCGGCGATCAGAGCTGCGTGGCCGAGATGATCGACGCCTATCGTGAGCGCCGCTCGGTCATCGTCGACGGGCTGAACGAGCTGCCGGGCGTGTCCTGCCACATGCCCCAGGGCGCGTTCTACGTCTTCCCCGACATCAGCGACCATCTCAACGACGACATTCCGGATGCGACCGCGTTTTCCACATATCTGCTGGAAGAGGCCGGCGTCGTGACGGTCTCGGGACTGGCCTTCGGCTGCGACGGGCACGTGCGGTTCTCCTACGCCGCGTCCATGGACGAAATCCACGACGGGCTGGAGCGGCTCCAGAAGGTTCTGTCATGAACGACTGGGTCGATACGCGTTCCCAAAGGGGCTTCGACACCGACGCGGTCCACGCCGGCGAGCGCGTCGACCCCTCAACGGGATCCGTGGACGTGCCGATCTATCAGACGAGCACCTACGCGCCTGGCACCGCCGCGGAGACCGCCCGGGTCACCGAGGGCATCCAGTCCGGCGAGCGCGGGGTCTACCTCTACTCCCGCTGGGGCAACCCGACGGTGGAGGCGCTGGAGGACAAGCTGGCTGCGCTCGAAGGGGCCGAGGCCGCCATCGCGACATCCAGCGGCATGGCGGCGATCACGACCTCTCTGTTGACCGTCCTGAGCCAGGACGATCACGTTGTCGCGGGCCATCAGCTCTACTCAGGCACGATGCACTTCATGACGGGCAAGCTTCCGGCGTTGGGGATCGAGACGACGTTCGTGGACCCGACTGACATTGAGAACTTCGCAGGAGCGATCCGCCCCGAGACGAAGCTCGTCTACATTGAGACGCCGAGCAACCCGACGCTGGAGATCACCGACATCGCGGCCGTGGCCGACCTGGCCCAGTGGCACGACATCTGGACGATGATCGACAACACCTTCGCCACGCCCTACAACCAGAAGCCTCTCAAATTCGGAATCGACCTGGCGCTGCATGCTACGACGAAGTATCTCTCGGGCCACGGCGACACGCTCGGCGGCGCGATCGTCGGGCGCCGCGACCTCATTGAGCGCATCGTGAGCCTGCACCGCGACCTGGGCGGGACCATGAGCCCCATGACGGCGTGGCTCACGCTGCGCGGGATCCGGACGCTCGGCCTGCGCATGGCCCGCCATAACGACAGCGCCCAGCAGATCGCCTTCTACCTGGCCGATCACCCGAAGGTCTCGCGCGTCTTCTATCCGGGGCTGACTGACCATCCCGGCCATCAGACCGCTCGTCGGCAGATGGAGGCCGGCTACGGGGGCATGCTCAGTTTCGAGTTGAAGGGCGGCTACCAGGCGGGCGTGGATCTCATCGACAACGTGGAGCTCTGCACGCAGGCCGTCAGCCTCGGCGACGTCAAGACGCTGGTCACCCATCCGGCCTCGACGACGAACTACATCACGCCCAAACCTGAGCGCGAGGCAAAGGGGATCACCGATGGGCTGATCCGGCTGTCGGTCGGCATTGAGGATCCCGAGGACCTGCTGGCGGATCTGGATGGGGCTCTATCTTAGGCGAAGGGGACCGGAACATGGGATTTCGTTTCGAACTCGCCTATATTGAAGTCTGAGTAACCCACGGGATTACGATACCGCAATCAGAAACACCCCGACCACCATCACGCCCGCGCCGAGCGCCCGTTCGCCCACGCCGTGCTCGCCGAAGACGAGGTGCCCCCAAAGCACGGAGAGCACCGTGCTGAGGCGCTTGATGGCGATCACGTAGGCGACCAGCGCCAGGCCCATCGCCGTGAACTGGACGCTCAACGTCAGCGCGACGAAGAAGCCGACGGGCAAGAGCGCCCGCCAGCGCGTAAGGATGACGCGGGCCTGGCCCTGGCTGCGCCAGATCGCGATCGGCATCAGCGCCGTCGCCACGAAGCCCATCAACATAACCGTGTAGAAGCGAGGCGAGGCAGCTTGGATCCCGATCTTGTCAAAGTTGGCGGTGACGCTCCACAGCAGCGCGGCCAAGAGCATCAACTGCGGCCCGCGCTCAGAGAGAAGCGCCCGGAACGGGGCGAGGATTCCGTTGCGCCACTCGCGCAGGTGGAGCGCGTAGGAGCCGAGCACGATGAGCACGACCCCCACCAGCCCGAGCGGGCGCGGAAACTCGCCCACCATGATCGGCGAGGTGACCAGCAAGAAGATGGGCGTGAACGTCACGAGCGGGACGGTGACCGACAGGTCGGAGCGTTGGATGGCCTTCATAAAGAGCACCGCGGCGCCGACGTTGAGCGACCCGCTTCCGACGAGGGCGAGCCAGAAGTGCGGCTCGATCGTCGGAACGTCGATGAAGGGCAGGGTGGCGAGCAGAAAGGGCAGCGCGTAGAGCGGCATCGCCCAGGCGACGATGTAGGGATCGATGTCTTGAAGGCCCTTCTTGCTGAACAGGTCCTTGAGCGACTCGAAGAGGGCCGATCCGAACGCGAGCACAAGCCAGAGCATGTCGGGATAAGCGTGGCACGACGGCGGTCAGTATGGGCACGCCGATCGATCAGCGGCACCTGGTCACGGACATGCATCGTACGGGACGGCCGGGCGGCGTGCATCCCGAGGGGTGCGCGGGCGGCGCGGAGAGACGCCGAGTGACCCAGCCTCGCGCTGGCTGGGCCACTCCATGAAGCGCCTCAGCTTGTTGTCGTCAGGATACCACGATCGGCCATTGCGCGCGAAGCGGGGCCGGCGGAGTGGCGTGTTGACTAGGCACCGTCCGACCCGTCGTTGAGGGCTTGCTTGAGCGCGATCACGTCGTCGAAGCTCGCTTGGCCGTCGTTGTTGAAGTCGAACGCGGGCCAGTTCTCCTGGACCGCGGGCCCGTCCACGCCGAATCCGAGCAGCGCGGGGTCGTCCGTGGTCAGTTCCCCATCGCCGTTGACGTCCTCGTAGAGCCCGTCGTCGTCGAGGTCTTGCGGAGGTGCTTCCGCATCCCCCAGCGGCCGCAGATCCAGCTCGGGGACGTCGAAGACGGCCTGGGCGCCGACCGGGTTGTCGCCGCCGTAATCCAGGATGGCCAGGGCGACGTAGCGACCTGGGGCGAGCCGTTCGCCCCGCGAGTCGCCCAATTGGACACGCAGCTGTCGCGTGGCCCCCGGAAGAATGGGGAAGGCCTCGATCTCGGTGCGCTTGATCGTCTCGCCCGCGTCGTCGCGGATCTCGACGCGGCCGGAGACGTCCCCCAGGTTGAGCGTGCCCCGGTTCTGGAACTCGAGCGTCAGCCAGAGCGGATTGAGGCCGTGCCGGCGCAGGTTGCTCACTTGGCCCCGTCGGGTGCCCGTTCCGCTGATGCTGGCGAGGACCTTGAGGCCGAAGCGGCGTTTGACCACGATTTGGGTGCCGCCCTCGCCCTCCTCGCTCGCCTGTGGCGAGGCGGCGATCATGGCCGCCGTCCAGTAGGTGCCGTCCAAGGGCTCGCCGTTCGGGCCCGTCTCCGGAACGGTCATGCTGAGCCGAACCTCCTGGCGCGCCTCAGGCTCGAGGTCGAAGGCCTGCGGCGTCACGCTGACCCACGAGGTGGCCGAGCGCTCGACGTTGCCCGCGTCCTCACAGAAGCGGTTGTTGCCGCGCACGTCGCGCCGCCAGTCGCAGAGCCGGATCTCGACCGACACGGGCTCGCTCTCGTCGTTGAGCACGGCGAAGCTCGTGGTCTGCTCGGCGCCGGGCGGCACCTGGGCCTCGAAGATGACCGGCGACACGCGCAGGGCCTGGCCGCTCACGGCCGCCCAGCCGATGGTCAACAGCAGAACGGCATTCCCGAGGCGTCGTGGGCTTAGCATGATGACATACTAGGGCAAGCGGCCCGGGCTCGACCGTTGCGAGCGTCCCATGTCGGCATGAGAGGCGACCGGCGATGGCCACGGCGTCACGGGGCGGCGTCGGCCTCCTGAAGCGCCTGGTCAATGGCGCTGGCGATGGTGCTGTAGCGGAAGTCGCGCAGCTTCTGGCCGTTGACGAACACGGTCGGCGTGCCGGGGATCTCGGCGTTGGCGCCCATGCGACGATCGTGCTCCGCCGCGTCGCGATACTGCTCGTTGACGATGCAGCGGCGCAGCTCGTCCGTGTCGACGGGCTCGTCGACGTAGTCCGCGGCCAGCTGGACGAGCAGGTCGGGCGTCGCCCACGTCTGGCGCTCCGGCCCCTGGTTGGCGAACACGGCATGGTAGTAGGCCCAGAAGGCCTGATTGCCCACTTCGTGATAGACGCACTCCACGGCGTTGGCGGCGGTCCAGGAGTCCTGCCCGATGGGAAGCGGGAAGTTCAGAAAGGAAAAGCGGACCTGGCCCGTGTCGATGTAGTTGGATTTGAGCCTCGGGAAGACGTCGTCGTTGAACATCGCGCACGCCGGGCACTTGAAGTCGGCGAACTCCACGACCTCCACGGGCGCGTCGTCGGCCCCGAGCGTCGGCTGGCCCTCGGTGCTCAGGTCGGCTGTGCCGGTGAACACCGACCCGAAGTCGTCCACGACGAACAACCCGACCACGACGAGGATCATCGCCACGGCGGCGATGCCGACAACGGTCATTAAGCGTTGCACCTGTTGGTCTCGGCTCGACTTCTGTTTGGAGCTTTGCTGGGCGGAGCTCTTCTTGTGGCGTTCCTTCTTGCCCATCGTTCACCCTCCTTGGAAGCTGATCAAGTGTCGCCCGTGGCGGGCGTCCTGGCAACATGTGGGGCGACCGCAACCGTTGGGCTGTGGATGACGCGTCCGTTCGGTCGCCACGATACCTCGGCCGATCAGCTCAGCGGAGGGCGGAGGAGGCGCGACGGCGAGCCCCGCGGACGAGCGCGAGGCTCCCACCGGTCGACCCACCCGGCGGCCTCAAGTTGACCCCCGTCGGCCATCGACAGCGCCGCGGGCGAGCAGAACGAGCAGGCGCCGTTCGCATGCCCGTTGGCTTGGCCGGTGGCGTCGCCCTCGGCACACGGCTTCCAACAGGCGCCGTGATGACCGCCCCCAGAGTCGTCTAGCGCGGTCAGTCGAGCCACGTCCTGGCTCGCGCAGGCCGGCAGCCACAGCCACCCGCCCATCATGAGGCCGAGCCCGATCAGCACGCCGCAGATGAGTCGCATTCCCATGATGTTCTTCGTGCCCCCGATCAACTCGTCGTCCAAGCGTAGGGAAGCGGAGCATCCGATGAAATGATCTGGATCACGGTAGCCGCCCGCCGGGTCGATGGGTTGCGAGCCGTCCGGCTTGATGGGGGGCAGACGAACGTTACGCCAACGCAACTGCCTCTCATTATCAGTTGGGCCTTACTTCCGGGGCCCACCCGACGTATAATCATGCCACATCGCCATCTTCGCGCCCTCCTGTAGGCGGCGAGGGAACCTAGGCTCTTCGTCGCGACCTCCCTCGACAACGACAGGCCTTCGCTCATAGCGCATTCCCTACGCACCGGAAATCACGCCGCAAGGCGGTACCCCAATTCCGGGTCCAAAAGGCCGAGATCATGAGGAGGTATCGATGAAGTCCAAAGGGTTTCTCATCCTGGCGATCCTGCTGATCGCCGTGCTGGGGCTGGTGGGGACGGGGCCGACTGCGACGTCGGCCTTCCAGCAGACGGACGTCCTCGGCAAGTTGGTCGAGACCGCGGAGGCGGCCAACCAGGCCGCCTCGCAAGCCGCATCCCAAGCGCGTTCTGCCGCGTCGGCGGCAACGTCGCAGGAGGC
>JAHEOA010000125.1 GCA_018609825.1 Candidatus Bipolaricaulota bacterium
CAACGCACCGAGTCCCCAGAGCCGCCGGAGAAAGCACAACCATCGGCCGAGCGCCAAGCCTCTGGCCGGCCCGAAAGCTCTTCCGAGCCGGAGACCGACCAACCGGAGCTCTCCCGCAAAGAGCTCGCCGTCTTCAACCAGCAGAAGGCGCTGATCGAGCGCGCAGGTGGCGACCCGGACCGCTTCGCTTCCCTTTCGGAGACAGGACGCGCCAAGGCTCTTCAACAGGTCAGTGAGGTTTTCAAGAACGCCTCGAAAAAGGTCTTCGAGCAAGACCCCGAGCGGGCCAACAAGCTCAGTGAAATGAGCGAGCGAGCCCAAGAGCTCGCCACGCAGGTCAACGCCGGAATCAGCACCCTCGAAGGCCCCGAGCTCCGGGAGCTCCAGCAAAAACACGAAAAGGCCCAGATGGGCTTTCTCGTCGACAGGGTTCAAAGGAACAACCCGCAGCTGAACAAAGCCTTCGGACCCGTCTTCGAGTTGACCGGCGAAGCGGCCGACGCCCGAAAACGACTGGCACTGAGGCATTTGCGCCAGACCGAGGAGGGCCGCGAGCAGATCCGAGTCGCCAAAGAGATCGCTCGCGAACGCGCTGAGGATCAGTTTCGGACGCGAAAGCTCATTGAGGCCCGCCAGAAGAAAATCGCTGAGCAGGAGGGACTCAGCGACGAACAGGCCCAACAAAAGGTCGCCGAGGAGCTCGGGCTGAACCAAGACGATTCCGCCGGCGAGCGCGGTGGAGCCCTCGTCGAGATTCCCCAGGGCGCCGTACGAAACACTGTGCGTCTCAGCCAGAACGTCGCTGGCGCCACCGCTGGAGCCCTCGCAGCGATCCAGGAGTCGTTCACGGGGGTGGCTGCCGACGATTCCGCTCTTCGGGAGTTCGAGCAAGCGACTTCCCGCACAGCTCGACAAGTAAGAAACGTCGAAGGGCTCGAGCCCTCGAAAGAAGCCCAAAAGACCTTTTCTCCGGGCTCTCTCGACTGGTGGGCCGCACGCACCGGGGAGCAGGTCCCGATCCTGGCGACGCTTTTCGCGGGCGCGGGGACGACCAGCGCCGCCGCGCGGCTCGGCGCCTCAGCGAAGACGGCCCGAGGACTCGGGGCCCTCCAGTCGCTTGGCTCGATCGGGGCGATCGAGGGCTCGGCGGCCTTCGAGGACATCAAGCAGAAGCTCCGACAGCAGGGCATGTCGGCGGAGAACGCCTCGCGTCAGGCCGCGTTCCCGGCGGCCGTGGCGGGCACGACCGCAGCCGCTCTCGAGCGCGTGCCCTACTCCGAATTCGTCCTTCGTAACCGGCCAATCCGCAACCGGTTCATCGGCGCGGTGCGGGGGGCGATCGTGGAAGGTACCACCGAGGCCGCCCAGGAAGCGACGCAGGTCCTGACGTCGGCCGCGACGACCGGCGAGTTCGATCCAAAGGCAGTCGAGCAGATTCTCGCGGGTGCCGCCGTCGGAAGCGGAATCGGCGGTGCGATCGGAGGCGCCCAATCCCCTACGCAAGGAGCCACAGATGCCGACAAGCAGGCAGCAGAGGGGCTTGCTCCCCAGCAAGGCCAACCAGGTGAGCAGGCCCAAAATGAGCAGGGCCAAAGTCAGCAAGCCGGGGATCAGTCAGCCGGCGGTCAGCGGCAACGAGCCCAAGCGGCGCCGCAGATCGACCCGGCGAAGGTGAACCAAGTCGTTGAAAGCGGCGAGGGGAGTCGTGTGAAGCTGCCGGACGGGCGCGTCGGCAGCGTGGAATCGACCGAGAGCGCCAACAACCAAGTCGCAGCGCGCATTCGCCTCGACTCAGGAGAGAGTGTGAGGCTGCGCGCTCCCTCCCAGCAACCGAGAAAGGAGGCCCAAGATGCCAAGCCACGGACCGAAGGGCAATCCCCACGGGAACCTGCCACCGTCGATGAAGAGGGCGCTCAACAAGGGCGACCAGGGCAGCAGCAAGCAGAGCAAGGCGAGCAGCCGCAGCAGAGCCCCGAGACAGCCACAGGCGAACAAGTCGAAGGGATCTCAGGGCAACAGCGGCCGTCCAGCACAGAGGAAACAGAGGCCGAGCAGCGGCCCCAAAGGCAGACCGGCCAGCGGACAGGAGACCAAGAGCGCCCGTCAGGTCAGGTTCCTTCTCAGCCAGGGCAGCCCGCTGGAGCCGAAACAGCAGGCCAAGCTGAAACGGGAGATGCGCAGCGGCCAAGTCCGGGTCAACGGGTAACGGTCCCGGGCCCGGCGCCGCAGGGGGCCGAGCCTCCTCAGCTTCCCGCGACGGTCGTGGGAAGCGATCGCGGCCAAGTCAGTGTCGATGTTGACGACACGCAGGTGGCGCGTCAGGCTGGCGTTGCGGGACAGCGAAGCGTCGTCTCGCCGGAGGAGGTTGCGACGTCGCAAAAAGAAGGCCCGGGAAGCCAACCCTCCAAGACCGTCGAGCAGCAGCCCCAAGGGCAGACCGGCCAGCGGACCGAGACCTCTGATCGCCCGCAGCGTCCCGCAGACAGGGTCAGCCCGGGTGAGATCAAACAAGTTGCCGCGTCCATCAATCAGGCGGACGAGCCGTTTCCAAACAGAAGCCCCCAAAGCCCGAAGAAGGTCTTCATCAGCGACGTCTTCGAGCAATCCAAGCAACAGGGAATTGTCTCCCAGGACGCGACCTTGGAGGAGTTCAAGCGACGGGTCGGCTCGCTGAGCCGAAGTGGGGATGTTGCAATTGGTCGAGTTGATATTCCGCAGGCGCTGTCGGATTCAAACCGGGCAAAGAACAATAAATCCGATATTCGGGGCCAGGGTGGACTAATCACAGTGCAAGAAGCGGAAAGTAGTCCACCTCAAACGAGCCAGCCGCAGGGTCAACAACCGACTCAACGACAGCCTCCGGGCGAACAGCAGCCCGTTTCACGTGAAACGCCCCAGCCTCAAGTCGAGGGAGTGACAGCTCAAGAGGGCCCCACGGGACTCCAACTCCGCTCCAGCGAGACGGGCAACCAGGGCGAACCTGCGGGGCAGATGACCCTGCAAGAGCCCCAGGCCGGCAGCACGATCGAGGTCTCGAACATCGACGTCCAGCCGGCACAGCGCCAGCAAGGGATCGGCACCCGCTTGTACGAAGCGGCCGCGGATCTCGCCCGTCAGAAAAACAAGACGCTCGTGAGCGATACCCGCGTCGCGATGCCCGCGGCGAAGGCATGGAGGGCGCTAAAGCGAAGGGGCTTCAACGTCACGGAGAACCAAAACACCGTCGAGGACCCGGGACTTACGCCCGGCCGCAGCGTCGCCTTCGAGAGCAAGAAAACCGGCGAATTGCGCCGCGGCCAGCTGATCCGGGAGACGAACGCCTCGTTTATCATCAAGCGGCAGAAGGGGAATCAGCAGCGACTGGACAAAAGCGAGTGGGACCCGCAGACGTCGCTGAAGGCGACGGATCAGCAGCCGGTGTTCCGGTTGGTTGCGCAACCAAGCGCGCAACCAGGCGCGCAACCAGGCGCGCAACCAGGCGCGCAACCAGAGGCGCAACCAGCTTCGCAACAAGCTCCCCAACAAACTCAACAACAAACTCGCCAACAAGAAGGTCCCGCGCCCGAGCAGACGCGCTCCGGCCAGTTTGCCATCCCCGGTCTCAGCGAGGACGTGGAGCGCAGCGATTTCGTGGATCGGGCGGTCGAGTCGCTCGCCCAGAAGCTTAAGGACCAGGACGAGTTCGCCGCCTCCCACCGCGAGGTCATTCGGCAGACCTTCGACCTGGTCCGAGCCGGTCAGGACGCCAGCACGATCGGAGACGCCCTCACCGAGCACCGTCCGGTTCCTCGGGATCAATTTACCGACGACGCGGTTACCGAATTCTTCGTCGATCAGCTCATCCCTCAGGCGGTTCGGGAACTGGGCCCAAGTGACGACGCTCAAGCCGAGACGCAGGACCCGGCGCAGATCGTGACCGACGCGGCGCTCGGGGAGATCAGCCCTCCAGCCGAAACGGGCCCGCAACAGGGGGGCCAACGCCAG
>JAHEOA010000126.1 GCA_018609825.1 Candidatus Bipolaricaulota bacterium
CCAAGATTCGGGTTGAGAAGCGGTTCGTAACAGACGCCTCGCGTCAGAGGCCGAGCTCCTCGAGCAACTGGGCCGTCGTCCACCACGTCACGGCGGCCTCCTCAAAGTCCTGATCGTTGGACCAGATCGGAGCCTCCAATTCCAGGGCCAGCGCCAAGAGGTTGACGTCGTCCGGATCGCGCGCCTCGATCTGCTCGCGGGCCGCGTCCCACTGCTCCGCGTAGTCGTCCCGTGCGTAGACGGTGAGCGGAGCCACTGCCAAGGCGAAGTAGAGGTCCCCTTCCGTCACCCCGGCCTCCCGCAATCGCGGCTTCTGGGCCAGCTCGGGGATGTAGTCGATGACCTCCCGAAGCGTGTGTTCGGTCGTGGCCAGCTCGCCCACGGCCGAGGAGTGGGCTCGGAAGACGCGCCCGGCCGCTCCGCCAATCACGGCCGAGAGAAGGGGATTAGCGTCGACCGCGATCCTGGCGATGGGCTTCGAAGTCCTCAAGGATCTCCGCCTCGTCGATCCCCGCCTGGTCCAAGCGTTCGCGAATGGAGTCGGTGATCTCGGCAAACAGCTCCGGCTTGAACTCGGCCGGCAGCGTCTGATGCGGGTAGGGGAAGTAGATCCCGACCACCTCCCCCCGGCGCAGCACGACGACCGGCTCGGAGCTGCGGAACATCTCGGTGGCCTTATCTCGGAACTCCCGCACGCCGACGAGCTTCATATGTGGTCACCTCAGTGGCAACCTACTGCCGTCGCCCCCTCAAGGCAACCCAGGTCGGCGAAAGCGGAAATGGGGTGTTCGACGGCGACGAATATTCCCGCGGGATCGCCGGATCTCGACCGAGATCTCCCGGCAAGTGCCGATCTCTTCGGAGAAACGTCCGAGCCGAGCAGTGGCCGCCGTCCGCCGGAGGAGATGCGAGATCCGACCACGGCGCCCGTCGCCGGTGCCTGATCGACGCCGGCCGGCATCGCAGACGCCGCATCCCGTCCTCGGCCTAAGCGCGATCGCGAGAGTCGTCGGGGTCCTCGTCGAGTAGCTCCTCGGTCGAGCGTTGTCGCGCCCACAGCTCCTCGCGTCTCTCGCGCAGCTCGCGCCGCTCTCGGGTCAGCTGCTGGATGTCGCGCCACTGGCCCTCCATCTCGCGGTTGATGCGCTCGTCGATCTCCTCGATGCGCCGCAGGAGCTTGGCCCGTCGCTCGTAGAAGCCCTCGCCTGCCACGTGGGAGCGCAGCGCGTCGCGGTCGTTGAGCATGCCCATGTAGCGCCGCTTGCGCGTCTGCAGCCGTTCCATGATCGCCTCGCTGATCCGCTTGCGCTCCTGGATGTCGGCCTCGATCTCCGCCAGGCGATCCTCGAGGATCGCGAGCCGCCGCTGAAGCGAATGCCGAAGGTACTGGCGAGAGCGCTCGTCATCGTCGGGGGAAGGGGATTCGTCCATAATCGTCACCGTTCGGGGGCAACATCGGCCCCGCCTCCCTGAGGGACCGCAAATTTTATCAATGTATCCCCCGGCCGGTGACGAATCCGACCGCTCGGACCGCAACGTACTTATGATCGATCGCACCAATGATGGCCATGAGACAGACCCAAACGCTGCAGGGCCGATCCGATCAGGACGGCTGGTACCGACTCCTGGCCGAGCTTGACCCGATCGACGTGCTCGTGCTGGAGAGTGTCTATCACAAGGCGATCTACGCCAGCCGCTTCATCAAACGGCAGCTGCCGCGCCAGTCGCCGCGCACGGTGGAACGGCGCATTCGCAAGCTGGCCGAGCGGGGCCTGCTCCGGGTCGTGGGCCAACGCCCGCTGGTCGTCAGCCCCATTTTGCCCTACGAGCCCAACATCGCGGTCCTCTGTCGCGAGGTCCGCAAGGCCTATGGTGTGAGCCATGTCCGTTGAGGTCACCACCGAGATCGTCTCCCGTCCGGGACGCAAGCGGAACCCGGCCATCGATCGGGCCATCGAACAGGCACTCTGGGAGCTGACGGTCGGCCTGACCGAGAACGTGCGCGAGCGGGCGAGCGCGATCATGGACCGGGAGCTGAGCTGGAACACGGTCAAGAAGCGGCTGGAGGAGCTCACGGAGCGAAACGCGGTCGACAAACAGATCCAGAGCCACAAAGAGCGCGAGATCGCCGTCTACGTCTGGGCGCGCCGGCCCCGCGACACGTCTTGAATCGGGTGGGATGGCATGTCGTGCGATGGAAAATTTCTATGATGTTTCGACACGATGACGCTTAGCCGGGATCGTCACAGCTCCTCCCCTTATTATTATATTATTCATTATTATGATAATACGTCAATACGTATGATCATTCGGCAATTACTATGGTGCTGACCCTGAGCTGTTGCTTTGAGCGACGATTCCCGCATGGCCGTCCGGCTTTGCGTCAATCTGCCGTATCATCATCACAATAGCTCCGAGCCTTCGGACCGCAGCTCACCGTCGGGGATATTCCGCGTCCAAATTGCCCCATCCCATGGCCCAATCTGGACCAAGGTTCGGGAATCGATGGCAGCTGAGTGGCAAGGGTGGGGTCGTCCGAAGGTCGACCTCGGTCGAACGGGCTTTTGAGGTCCATAACCCGCGGGTGCGTGAAGTGGCCCTGTCGCTCGTCGAGTTCTCCCGATGGCGTTGGCTCCGAACGTTCGGACCTTCTCCTGAGCAAGCGGCCTCGCACGAGCGTTCGTCTTGGCTGAACACCCGCCAACGCCCTACGCCGCCCACACATAGCTTTTAATCCTTTCCCGTCCAAGGTTCGACCATGAGCACCCGCGCCCACGTGGAACTGACCGACGGCGAGGAGCACGTCCTGTTGTATCATCACTACGACGGCTACCCGGAATGGCTCGTGCCCAACCTGATCCAGCAGGCCCGCCGCCTGATGGAGGACGATCTGACCAACCCGAGCTACGATCACATGCGCGCGCGACCGGACCAGGCCGCGCTCTACTTTGCCGAGGCCCATTTCCGGAACGTGCGAGATCTCAACGGGCGGCAGCGCCGACGACGCGACCGGGATCCGGATCCTACTCAACACGACGAGGAGCGGTGGCGCACGCCCTTGTGTTCAGGCTTCGAGGTCTGCGACAACCACGGCCTCCACGGCGACATCGAGTGGTTCTACCGCGTCTGGCTCTGGGAGCCCGAGCGCAGTCCTTACCGGCCCGCCGACGATCGGGAGGCGCCGGCCGGCTGGCACACCGAGGTCTTCACGCCCAACCGCGCCTACTGGGGATCCCGCAACCTGCCCGACGACATTTCGCACGCGCTCGATTACCTCGACCGCCGGGGCGAGCTGGCGGTGACCGGCGACGCGGTCCGCTATCTCGGCGAGCTGCCCGAGCCGGGCGCGGTCTACGAGCGCGAGTATCGGCGGGTGAGCGGCCACCCGATCTGCGAGCACCTGACGATCCGCGAGCGGGGCGACTGGCTCCTGGCGGCCGACTACACCCGCCGCGTGGACGGCGAAGTGGAGTATCAGGGCCGGCGGACGATCTCGCCCTTTGCGCTCGGCGACTACCGGCCGGGCTCCGACTGAATTTTGCATTCTCAACCGGAACGTGAACCCGCACGTGAGAAACCGATGAGCTTAGCATCAAGCTCCCGTCCAATCCGCGCATGCGCCTCACCGCGGTATCCGGGCAGGCCGGCCGCCGGAGATGTAGGCGCCTCCTTCTTCTGACCACTGGCAAGTTCGGTCCTTCAGACCGCGCAAGCTGAACCAACGTTGCGATCAGTGTTTCACGCTTCTTTTGCGGTGATCAGTAACCGATGCCGGCGTCTCGAGATGCGGCGATCGGCGACGCCCGCACACCGCTCTTCCGTCGGCCGGTTGCGCCGAGTTGACCGGCCCCAGCGCCGTCGCTTACGATCGCCCTCGATTCCACGCCAAAAGGAGAGCGGGCATGACCAAGCGCGACTTTATCGCTCAGTTGGCCAAGCGGACGGACCTGACCCAGAAGGACGCCCAGGCCACCGTCGATGCGGCCCTGGAGCTCATCGTGGACAGCGTCAAGCGAGGGAACAAGGTGCAACTGACC
>JAHEOA010000127.1 GCA_018609825.1 Candidatus Bipolaricaulota bacterium
CGCACTTCGGTCCGGCTCCGATCCCGACGGTGGGGACGGTCAGCTTCTCGGTCACCATCTCGGCCAGTTGCCAGGGGATCATCTCCAAGACGAGCGAAAATGCGCCGGCGTCCTGGAGGGCATCCGCGTCACGCAGCAACTGGCGTGCGGCCGCTTCATCGCGGCCTTGGACTCGATACCCGCCCATCTGGGAGACCCGCTGCGGCGTCAGTCCGATGTGGCCCATGACCGGAATGCCGGCCCGATCGAGCGCCTCGACACGCGACGCTATCGCCTCGCCGCCCTCCAGCTTGACGGCGTCGGCCCCCGCCTCCTTCATGAAGCGCCCGGCGTTCTCGATCGCCTGTTCGGGGGAGACGTTATAGGACAGAAACGGCATGTCGCCCACGAGCAGCGCCCGATCGATGCCGCGACGCACCGCCCGTGTGTGATGGATCATGTCGTCCATCGTGACGGGCACGGTGCTGTCGTAGCCGAGTACGTTGTTGCCCACGGAGTCGCCCACGAGGACGACGTCAATGCCGGCGTGGTCGACCAATACGGCCGTGGGATGGTCGTAGGCCGTGATCATGCTGATGGGCTCGCCGTCGGCCTGCATCTCGAACAGGCGGGGGATTGTCACGGGCTTGTCTGCGCTCATCGGAATCACGACGCGATGGTAGACCCGGAGGGTTCGCTCGTGCAATTCGGCTCGGCATACGACACCGAAACGCCATCTAGGCGCGGTCGGATGGCGTCAGGCCGCAACACAAGAGACGATCGAGGGCGTCGAAGACCCGATCCGGTGGCATCGTCCGTTCCCACACGATCCAGCGCAGGCCCCAGAAGTGGGCGATGCCCATGAGGCTCCAGGCGAGCACCTCCGCGTCGAGGTCTCGCCAGTCGCCGCGGGCAACGGCGGTCCGGATGCCGTGGATGTAGCCCTCGGCCAGACGATGGTAATACCAGGGGCCGACGCGCTCGGGGCCCGAGCCGACGAACTCTGCCTCGCGGACCACTCGATACATGCGCGCATGCTCGCCGATGAAGTCGAAGAACGCCCGGAAACCGGCCTGCTCGGCCGCGCGTCGATCGGCGAGGCCGTCGGTCTGACGGCGGATTTGGGCACGCAGTTGGCGGTTGATCTCGCGCACGACGTCGGCAAAGAGCGCTTCCTTGCTGGGGAAGTAGCGATAGACCGTCCCGTGCGCGACCCCCGCGAGACGGGCGATGTCGGCCACGGAGGCCGCATGGAAGCCGTTCCGGCCGAACTCGGCCTCCGCGGCCGCGAGAACCTGTGAGCGCGTCGTGGCGTCCGCCTGCGTCTCGGTCCCGTTGGAGGGGGCGGTGGGATTCAGGGTCAGCGGCGCGTCGGCCCTGTCGAGCCTCGCACGCCGTCGATCGACCCCGTGACGCAACAGATCCGTGATGGCATCGACAATACGCTGGGAGAACGCCCGATCCCAGATGAGATAGCGCAGCGCGACGAACTCGCTCAGGCCGATCAACGCGTACGCGATAGCATCGGCGTCCACGTCGGCGATCTCACCCTGGCGCTGGCCCCGTTGTACGCGGGAGCGATAGAACGCCCCGAGGCGGCGATAGAACGTCTTGGAGATCTCCAGCCGGACGAACTCCGCCTCACGCATGATCTGATGGCGATCCGCGTGCGTGCGGATAAAGCGCCAGTAGGCCCGCAGCGCGTCGACCAGTTGCTCGAGAACGGGATCCCCGTCGGCCGTGCTGTCGTCGAGGTGGCTGAGCAGCTGTTCGCTCGTGTCGGCGACGAGCTCGAGGTAGATTGCCTCCTTGTTGGGGAAGTACTGGTAGAACGTGCCGTTGGCGAGCTGGGCGTGGCGACAGATGGCCGCGACTGACGTGCGGTGGAACCCCTGTTCACTGAATGCGGACGCCGCGGCCTGCAGCAGCGATCGGACGGTCTGTTCGCCGCGCGCGGTGGCGGGTCGGCGACGGCCGCGCGCGCTCACGAGGGCCTCGTGGGAACTCACTCCATGCGCGCCGGGCCGGTCTTGAGCTGCGGGTTCCGCCCGCTGGCGCCGGGATGCTTTTCGACGAGCATGTCCTTGGTGTAAATGAGTTCCTCCCGGGTGTAGCCGGCAAAGTCGTGCTCCTTGCTGAGCACGATGCAGTTGACCGGGCAGACCTCCTCGCAGTCGCCGACGAAGATGCACCGCAGCATGTTGATCTGGAAGTCGGCGGCATAGCGCGGGGACTTCGACTTCGGCTCGTCGTCCGGGTTGGGGGCGTCCTTGACGTAGATGGCCTGGGTGGGGCAGACGATCTCACAGAGATGACAGGCGATGCAGCGCTCCATGCCGTCTTCCCAGAGTCGAAGATAATGGCGCCCCCGCATCATCACGGAGACGTCGCGCTTCTGTTCGGGATACTGAACGGTGACCGGCTTGCGGAAGAGGTAGCTGAACGTGATGCGCATGCCGCGGAGCATCCCGACCAATCCGTCAAACGCGTCGCGCGTGTTCATGATAGTCGTCCGTCCCCCTAGCGGTCGACGTCGCCCAGCACGGGATCGGTACTGGCGATGGCGACGATGGCGTCGGAGAGGAAACTCCCCTCGATCATCAGCGGCAACGCCTGGACGTTGCCGAACGACGGCGAGCGCATCCGCACCCGAATGGGCTTGTTGCTGCCGTCACTGACCACCCAGTAGCCCTTCTCGCCACGGGCGCCCTCGATGGTCACATACGCTTCGCCCGGCGGCGGGAAGAGCCCCTTGTGCGGGTGCGGCTTCTTCATCTTGTAAAAGCCCTCTTGGTGCTGGCTCAGCCCGGTATTGAACCGCTCGTCTTGGGTCACCACAGGGCCTTCCGGCAGGTTGTCCAGCGCCTGTTCGACGATGCGCATGCTCTGCTCGATCTCGTCCATGCGCACGAGATACCGCGCATAGGCGTCGCCCTTCTCGCGCGTGGGCACGTCAAAATCAAAGTCTTCGTAGGCTGAATACGGGAACGCCTTGCGGACGTCGTAGGGCTCGCCGCAAGCGCGGATGATCGGCCCGGACAGGCCATAGTCGTAGCACTGATCCAGCGTGACATTCGCGACGTTCTCGAACCGCATCCGCCAGAAGAGGTTCTTCGTCAGAATGGCGTGGTACTCCTTGAAGTGGTCTCGGAACTTATCGAAAAACGCGCGGATGTGGTCCTCGAAGTCGTCGGACACGTCCTGCATGAGGCCCCCGACGCGGAAGTATCGGGGGAAGAAGCGATCGCCGGTGACCCGCTCGAAGACGTCCAGAATGTCCTCTCGGTCGCGGAAGCAGAACATGAACATGCTGGAGACGTTCAGCTCCAGCGCCGACGTGCCCAGCCACACCAAGTGACTGGCGATGCGGCTCAGCTCGGCGAGGATGACGCGAATGTACTGGACGCGCTTCGGGATCTCGACGTCGTAGAGCGCTTCAGCCGCCAGAATGTAGCCGAACTCCTCGCTCCACGGGTTCAGGTAGTCCATGCGGTCGATGAAGGGCACGATCTGATGATAGGTGCGGAACTCGCAGGTCTTCTCGATGCCGGTGTGGAGATACCCGATGTGGGGCTCACAGCGGACGACGTGCTCGCCGTCCAGTTCCAGTTCCAGGCGCAGCACACCGTGGGTGCTCGGGTGCTGCGGCCCGAGGTTGAGCACGAGCGTCTCGGTGCCCGACGCCTCGTCAAAGTGGACCTGCTCGACGTCGAGTTCGTCCAGCGCGCGATCGCGCGATTCGGTGGCCATGGGATCAGTCCTCGTACTGCTTGGGAATGACTTCGCTCGGGAGCATCTCGCTGGTGTAATTCCGGAACTGGATCGGCTCCTCTGTCAACGGATAATCCCGTCGGAGCGGATGGCCCATCCAGTCGTCCGGCATCAGGATGCGCTTCAGGTCGGGATGCCCCTCAAAGACGATGCCATAGAGGTCGTACACTTCGCGCTCAAACCAGTTGGCCATGGGCCACAGATCCGTCACCGAGGGCAACGTGCCGCTCTCGCGGTGCACCCGGACCTTGAGCATCAGCTTCGCAGGCGGAGTGAGCGAGTTGAGATGATAGATCACGTGAATGTAGGGCTCCTGCTCCAGATAGTCCGCCGCGGTAAGGTCGTAGAGCTGGCGGAAGCCGTGCTCCTCCTTGGCCACGCGCAGGACGTCGACCAGAGCGTCCGCATTGATCTCCAGCTGCCGCAGCCCGGAGAGGATCGTCTCGTCAGCGTGGATCGCTTCGCCAAACCGGGACGCGATCGCCTCGGCGACCTCCTCGGTGAGCTCGGTGGTCATGCCGGCGTCTCCAAGCGATGGGACATTGCGAGGCTTAGGGTAGCAGACCGGCCATGCCGGTTCAAGACGTCGCTTCGTGAGCCCTGGCAGGACCCGCCCAGCGTTGGCTGGCGCCCATGTGCTGCGGCCAACCCCGGGTCAAGACAGCCGGTTGATGACCATCAGCCGCCGCTCGGTCATCGCCTCGACGGCGTACTTCGGCCCCTCGCGGCCCACTCCGGAGTTCTTGACGCCGCCGTAGGGCATGGGATCGATCCGCCAGGTCGGCACGTCGTTGACGAGCACGCCGCCGACCTCCAGATGATCGAACGCGTACATGGCGTGCTCAAGTTGATTCGTAAAGACGCCCGCTTGGAGTCCGTACACGGAGTCGTCGAGCTGAGCCACCGCGTCCTCGAAGTCCGAGAAGGGGATTAGGATGACCAGCGGGGCGAAGACCTCCTCGCGGCAGACGTTCGCCGAGGGATCGACGTTCGCCATGACGGTCGGCTGGACCCCGCGGCCGTCCTGGATCAGCTCGCCGCCGATCAGCACATCAGCACCGGCGTCGACGGCTTCTTGGATCCATTCGTGCGTTCGTGTCGCCGCATCCGGCGTGATCATCGGGCCGAGGTCGGTGTCGTCGTTCAGGGGATCGCCAAGCGTCAAATCGCCCGCACGTTCCACAAGCCGATTGCGCAGAACCTCCATCTGATCCTCGTGGACGTAGACGCGCTGGACGGAGATGCAGCTCTGCCCCGCGTAGGAGAACCCCCCGGCGGCGATCCGAGCCGCTGCGTGCTCGACGTCCGCGTCCGCATCGACGACCACGCCAGCGTTGCCGCCCAGTTCGAGCGACACATGCGGCGCGGCCGTCTGTCGCTTCAGCGCCCAACCGACGTCGGCGGATCCCGTAAACGTCATCATGCGGAAGCGTTCATCCGTGATGAGCGCATCGTAGAGGTCGGGTCGGACGTTGATCACGCTCAGCGCGCCCGCGGGCAGCTCGGTCTCGTCCAACAGTCGGGCCAACTCGAGGGCGGATAGCGGCGTCCGCTCGGACGGCTTGACCACGATCGGGTTGCCCGCGGCAATCGCCGGGGCCAGCTTATGCGCCACGAGGTTGAGCGGGAAGTTGAAAGGCGTGATCGCCAGAATGGAGCCGACCGGGACGCGCTTGACGATCCCGAATCGCCCCTCGCCGGCCTCGTCCCAATCCATGGGGAACGACTCCCCTTGGATGCGACCGGCCTCGTCCGCGGCGGTCTGGAAGGTAAGCATCGCACGATCGACTTCGGCGCGCGCGGCCTTCAGGGGCTTGCCGGCTTCCAGCGCTATGAGCCGCACGAGGTCCTCTTTGTCCTGGGCCATGCGCTGGGCCACGTGGCGCAGAATCCGAGCGCGGGCGTGAGTCGGCAGCCGGCGCATCGGCTCACGAGCGTGATCGGCCGCGGCGATCGCGCGCTCGACGGCGTCGGCGCCCAGGAAATAGGTGTCGCCGATTGGGTCGTCGTTGTAGGGGTTGGATGCGGTCAGCGGATCGTCTGACGTCGTCCAGTCTCCGGCAAGGTAGACGGGATAGCGCTCGGACACGGTGGCACCTCCTCTGATCCTTCACGGTAGGACGTGGGTCAGGAGCGGGCAAGCGTCTCCGAACCGGACCAGAGCTTGGCGACCTCGCCCGCCATGTGGAACCAGCCGGCGATACAGACGCCCGTGGCAACGTCGGTCAGATCCAGCGCGCGACGCAGCGCTGCATGGAGATCGGAGATGACCTCACTGGACGTCGCCGGACCGATGGCCGCCGCCCGTCGTTGGAGCTCATCGGGGCGGGCGCCCCGGGGATTGTCCGTCGTCGTGAACACGAGGTGTGACGCCAGTTGGAGAACTTCCTGAAGGTTGCCGTCGACGTCCTTGTCCAGAGGCGTGCCGAACAGCCCGACCCAGCGGTGATTCGGGTATGCGGCCGTGAGGGTCTCGCGCAGCGTGCGCAGCGAGTCGGGGTTGTGGGCGACATCCAGAATCACCAACGGATCCCCCGACAGCCGCTCGATGCGCCCTCGGATCTGAAGATCTTCAAGTCCGGCTCGGACGGCTCCAGTCGGCACGTTTAGCGGAACCGACTCTTGCAAAGCCTCGAGGGCGCCGACGGCGACGGCTGCGTTGGTCTGCTGATGGGTTCCGATCAGAGGAATCCGGAGGTCAGCATGACGTCGCCTCCAGGTCCGAACCTCGAAGCCTTGATCGACCTCTGTGGGCATGACGGCTAAATCGATGCCGAGTTCATGCAACGGGGCGCGTTGCGCTCGGGCCGACTCCCGGATGACCTCGGCCGGTTCGGGGTCCGTGACGCCGGAGACCACCGGTGTCTCGGCCTTGATGATCCCGGCCTTCTCGCGGGCGATCTTCGCAAGCGTGTCGCCCAGCTGCTCGGTGTGGTCGTAGCCGATCGTCGTGATGGCCGCCACGGACGGCGTGACGACGTTGGTGGAGTCAAGCCGCCCTCCCAGCCCGACTTCCAGGACGACCGCATCGACGGCTTCTTCGGCAAAGTGCGTCAGGGCCAGGACGGTGATCAGGTCGAAGAACGTGGGCGGGTTGCCCGACTCGCGCTGGGCTTCCAGATGGGGATGGAGCCGATTCATCAGCGCCACGAACTGCGCATCCGTGATCTCGGCCCCGTTGACCGAAATCCGCTCGTTGAGTCGAACGAGATGCGGCTTCGAGAAGAGCCCGACGCGATAGCCGGCGTGTTGGAGGACGGAAGCAACCATGGCGCAGACGGAGCCTTTCCCCTTCGTGCCGGCGACGTGAACAATGGGATAGGTCTCGTCGGGGCGGTCGAGCGCCTCCAGAACCGTCCGGACTCGGTCAAGGTCGAACGCCTCGCGCGCGTAGCTGACATGGGCCATGCGCTCGTAGTTGGTGAACTCGGCGATGTAGGCGTAGGCGTCGTCGAACGTTCGGAATGGCGTTTCTGGGGAAGCCATGGCGAATGCCTCGTCGGCGACTGAAGCGTACCAGGCCACGGGGAGACGCGCAAGACGGCGGCACGCGTTCGCCAGCGGCTCATCGTTCGGGCCGCATGGTCCATCAAGAGAGAGGAGCCTGGACGCCGGGCGGTAGCTCAACTCCCGCGCTCACCCACCTCCTGGCGGCGAGACGCCGCCGCTCGCCACCGAGGCGGAGGTCGCGGGCCGGCGGGCCATGCGCCGGCCTTGCAAGGGTCGACGGGGCTGAGCAAAACCCCATCCGTCCGGGGCCACGCCGGATGGAAAAACTCTGGCCCCGTCGCCCCTCAACAGGAGCTCGGAGTGGCGGCGACGACCCTAGCGCCTCCGCGTTAAAAAAGCGTGAACCGGGCCTACGAGGGCTGGTCAAGGGTGGTGGCCTGGCACCGATTCGTCAGACGTGACAACACCCTCATCGTTACAGGCATCCCGCTTGCGCGGGGTTGCCCATAGCGCGAATCGGTCGAGGCCCTCTCGCGGCGATGGAACGCATTGGAGAAGTCGAACGACGTTGAGGGGCAAGAGCAACAAATGGAGGATCAAGACCGGATAGACCGCCGAAATAGCCATAAGTGATGAAGGCGAAGTTGCTGCAGATGGCGGTGCATCGCAAGGGTACCATCCGTCTCATGTAAAACGTGCCCAGCACAAAGGCGGATGCCACGTAGCCGACAAATTCCACCCAGTCCATCGTCAAACTCCCTTTCCGACGAGCATGACGTCGTCACTCTCCGTCGGCGTCATGAACGCCTTGCTGGCCGCAAATCCGCCATGGTTCCCATCCAGCGTCATATCGCCAGCAGATGGCTTGCCCGCAGTACATATAGGAGGCATCATTCCGGACAATGCGCCGATACATGACCTTATCCCGCTCCGATGTAGAGGCCATGCATTCGAAGGGACGACCGCCACACAGGCTGATTCGAACCCTGGAAATCTCGCACCACAACGCCTCGTCGTGGCCGAGGGCCATGATGACCATCGGCTGCGCCGGCCGCATCGCGCGCAGCGCCGTCAAAAGCAGCAGATAGGCATACGCCCTCATGGCCCCTCACTGTGAAGGATCAGCCTCCGGGTGCCGGCGGTGACGCGCCTTCCTTCTCGGTCTCACCTTGAGACCCAGCGACGCCACACGCTTCCCGATTCCCCTGAGGACGCGCTTTGACCATCCAAAGCCATCCGCGTCTTGCTCCCAGGGTTGTCTGAGTTCCGGTTTCTTCCTGTTGAGCTCGGCCTCGCTCAAGCGCTGGCTCTGTCGGGCCTTTCCAAAGTGGTGAAGCATGACCATACCGTCTCCTTTCAACACCCGATGCCCTCATGGCCTCTCGCCGTGGCGGACCAGCCGCCGGGCGCCAGCGGTGACGAGCCTTCCGAGGGCGCTCAGGCGGATGCGAGGGATGGGGAGCTGACCCCGCCAAGCCGGGAGAGCGGGCCGGAACCTCCGCCTTCGGTGCCGACCGGTGAGCGTCGCCCACGTCCGGGGATCGACCCACTGAAGGCCCTTAAAGCCGCAGGCCGAACACGGCACCCCTTGGATCGCATAGGGTTCCCTCGCATTGACGCTCACCCGGTGGACAGGGCTGATCGGTTGCCATCGTCCGCACTTGCCGCACTGGAACTGCATCGGATCCTCCTTCCGATCACTCGGGGTGACGTGTGTGCACTTGACCGACTCGGGCTTGTCCACCGCTTGCCGGACGAGCGGCCCACGACGAAGGACACTGCCAAGGCCGGCCGTCAACGGGAGCGTCGCAGCGCTCCTTCAGCTCCGGGATATGGTCCACCAAGTAGTGGAACGCGCGCCGTGGGATAACCAGCAGCGATACCGGCGTCTGGGCGACGACCGTCGCCACCTGCGATCGGTCCTCGAGACAGGCGTGGGCGCCGCAGACGTCTCCGGCCTTCAGGCGCCCTATGCCGCTTTCCAATTCAACCCGAGCCGTGCCCGTCACCCGAACGAGGACTTCCCCCGGACGTTCGCCCCGGTGGGCCAGGACTTTCCCTGGAGCCAAGTCCCCTTGATCC
>JAHEOA010000128.1 GCA_018609825.1 Candidatus Bipolaricaulota bacterium
CCATGAGCAGCTCCTTTGTAAGCGAGTAGTCACTAACTTAACACGTCCACCGGGCCCTGTCAAGTCGCGTCGCCTCGGTTGTCCGCTGAAACGGGCGTCCTGAGGGCGTTTTGGGCGCTTGTTGGTGCCGTTGACGGTCCAGCCGGCTCAGCGTCCGTCCGACATGACGCGGGCCATTCCCGCACTTGATCGGCATCATTCTGCCCGCCGCGGCGGTTGTCTAGGCTGCAAGGGAGAGATTTGACAAGGGGAAGGGAGCCCCCATGGACGAGGAACGCGCCGACCGGACCCTGGGCAGCGCTCGCGTGCTGATCATCGCGTTGGTGGTCGTCATCATCGCGTTGGGGATCGCCGTCGTCTTGCTCACTATCGGGCAGTCGCCCCAGACGTCGGGCGAAGTCGAGCGGGCCAACGCGCTCGCCGACAGCACGGACGAGTGCGTCACCTGCCACCGTCGTGCGACACCCGGGATCGTCTCTCAGTACGGCGCCAGCACCATGGCGGCTGCGGAAGTCGGGTGTCGCGACTGCCACGAAGTGGACGCGGGCTATCCCGGTGCCGTGGAGCATGAAGGCACGCACGTCTTGAATGAACCGACCACGGCCATGTGTCGGTCCTGCCACCAGCAACAGGTTGCCCAGTTCAATCAGAGCCGCCACTCGCTGCCCGCCTACGTCGCGTATGCGGGCGCGGACGGGCTCAGCGAGGAGCACCTCCAGATGTACGAGTCGATTCCCGAGGGCCAATACAACCCGGACCAGACCCGCAACGCGCTCTACGCCATGGAAGGACAGGACGTGACCCGCTTCGCCTGCGAGAGCTGCCACAACATCGGCGAACCCAAGCCGGACGGCTCGGTCGGCGAGTGTCAGAAGTGCCACCTGCGCCACGAGTTCAGCCTGGAACAGGCCCGTAAGCCCGAGACCTGCAACGCCTGCCACATTGGGCCGGACCACCCCCAATGGGAGATCTATCACGAGTCGCCGCACGGTATCGCCTACAAGACGGGCGGCGATCGCTGGAACTGGCACGCCGAAGCCGGAACGCTCAGCGTCGAGGACTTCCCCGCGCCCACGTGCGCGACCTGCCACATGAGCGGCTTCGGCGCCAGCGGCACGACCCATGACGTGGGCGACCGCCTGACGTGGTACCTCTTTGCGCCGGTCAGCGAGCGCCGCCCGAGCTGGCAGGACAACAGAACGCGCATGCAGAACGTCTGCCGCGAGTGCCACAACGAGACCTTCCTGACGGACTTCTACGAGGCCGCCGACCGGGCTACCGAGGCCGTCAACGACTGGGTCCGAGAGGGCCAGCAGATCCTCGAGCCGTTGAAGGAATCGGGCTACATGACGCCGGAGCCCTTCGACCAGACCGTTGACTTTGAATACTTCGAGCTCTGGCACCACTGGGGCCGCACCGCCAAGTTCGGCGCCTGGATGCAGGGCGCGGACTACGTCCAGTGGCACGGGGCCTACGAGATCCTCGGCAGCCTGCAGGAGCTGAGAGACATCGTTGACGAGCACCTCGACGCGTCATCCGACGCCGAATAGGCCGACGTCGCTGTTGGCGACGGCGTGGCCGCGCGCGGGGCGCTCCGCGCTCCCGCTCTCGCGGGACCAGGCGATGTTGGTCGTGGCAGCCGTCAACGAGCTCTTCCTCGGCCTCGACATCTACCTCGCCCACTACCTCGACGGCACGATCGTGCCGAACGAGTGGATCCCCATCGCGTTCGGCCCGTTGGCGGGGGGCGCGCTGCTCGTCGCCGGCGTCATCGCCCAGCGTCGCCGACAGACCGCCACCGTGATGGCGACGGCGGTCCTGTTGGCCAGCATCGTCGTGGGGCTGCTCGGGGCCTACTTCCACTTCGTGCGGGCCACACTGCCGACGGGGCCGGCCGGCGCCCGCGTGACCATCGATCTGCTCGTCTGGGGGCCGCCGCTGTTGGGGCCGCTCACGTTCTCGCTGGTCGGGATCCTCGGCATCAGCGCCGCCTGGCGCGAGGAGCCGCCGAACAGCGGGCGGCTGCGTCTTTTGGGAAAGGTCCACCTTCAGCTGCCCTACGCCAAGACCCAAGCCTACTTCTTCATGGTCAGCATGGGGACGCTGGCGACGCTGTTGAGCAGCGTCCTCGACCACGCGCGGGCCTCGTTCGAGAACCCGTGGCTCTGGGCGCCGATCGTCGTGGGGCTCTTTGGAACCGTCGTCCCGGCCGCGATGGGCGCGATCCGGCGGCCAAGTCGCGCCGACGTCTGGACCCACATCGTCGCCATGGGGCTCTTGCTGGCCGTCGGCGTCGTCGGGCTGATCCTGCACGTCGGCGAGAACCTCACCGCCGGCGGGGCGATCGTCGTGGAGCGCTTCCTGCGCGGCGCGCCGTTCCTTGCGCCGCTCTTGTTCGCCAACATGGGGCTGCTCGGGCTCGTCACGCTCCTCGATCCGCGCGAGCGCCAACAGAGGAACTGATCAGAGGACGAGGTTGTTCGAGGCAGAGACGCTCGGGAGAATGATCAAGCGATGAGCGAACGACGCCACACGCCGCTCGATCGGGACCGCGTCCCGCCGAGCGCGTGCACGACCGAGCACCGCCGCGAGATCCTCAGGCAGGTCCCGTTCTTCCAGGACCTGCGTGAAGACACGATCGCCGCGATCAATCAGCTGTTCCGGGCGTTTGCCTACGAGGCCGATGAGGCAATCTATCATGCCCAGCAACGGGCGAGCGAGCTGCACGTCGTGGCGGACGGGCACGTCCGACTCGTGCGCTACGCGCAGGCCGGCCACAAGGTCGTGCTGGATGTCCTGGCGCCGGGTGAGATCTTCGGGGGTCTATCAATGCTTGGCGACACCGTCTACGCGGATACCGCTGAGGCTCAAACCGACTGTTGCGCCCTCGCCATCGGCGCGAGCGACTTCCGTGACGCGCTGCGTCATCACCCGAACGTCGCGCTGCGTGTGCTGGACTACACCTCAGAGCGCCTCCGCTCGGCCCACGAGGCGATCGAAGGCCTGAGCGCACACCCCGTGGAGGAGCGCATCGCGACGCTCCTGCTGAGGTTGGGCGAGAAGCTCGGCGAATCGAGCCAGGAGGGCTTGTTGATCCAGATGCCGCTCGCTCGCCGAGACGTCGCCGCCATGACCGGCACGACGCCCGAGACGGCCAGTCGGGTCCTGAGCGAGTTCCGCGAGGCCGAGCTCATTGACAGTGGCCGGCAGTGGATCGCGCTGCGCGATGTTGAGCGCCTCCGAACGATTGCCCAGACCTGATACTGCTTACGCTAGAGCCGTTTCCTCTGAGCGCCCGACGACGGTTGCCCGAGCGCAACGATCACCCACGGCTACGTCCGTATCATCAAAGCACCCGATCCACCTGGGGAGCTTGGATATCCATGACCATGTCGACCGAGACGCTGCTTGCCGAACCCGCGACCGAGCGCCCTGAGCCGTTGTTCTTGCCCGACCGCTTCGTCTACGACCGCGCGCCGCTGCTCGTCTACTGGGAGGCGACGCGGGCTTGCGATCTCGCCTGTCAGCACTGCCGTGCGGACGCCATCGCCCGACGCCATCCGCTCGAGTTGACCACGACCGAGGCTGAACGCCTTCTCGACGAGATCGGCACGTTCGTTGAGGACGGCGGACGGGCACCGCACGTCGTCATAACGGGCGGCGACCCGCTCCATCGCCCCGATCTGTTCGAGCTGATCGCCTACGGCCGCGAGCGAGGCCTGACGTTTTCGGTCACGCCGGCCGGCACGGCTCGGCTGAGCGAGGATCACATTCAACTATTTCGCGACCTCGGCGTGACGAGCGTCGCGCTCAGCCTCGACGGGTCATCTCCCGAGCGCCACGACGCCTTCCGCGGCGTGGACGGCTCCTTCCAGTGGACGCTCGACGGCGCCCACATGGTGCGCGAGCACGGCCTTCCGCTGCAGATCAACACGATGGTGACGGCGACGACGCTCGACGACCTGCCGAACATTGAAGTGCGCGTGCGCGAGCTGGACGTCGCCCGCTGGGCGCTGTTCTTCCTGATTTCAACGGGCCGTGGGCGCCACTTGCAGGAGATTACGCCGGGCGAGAGCGAGCGTTTCCTCAACGGGCTGGTCGACCTCGTCGACGATCCCGACCTCCCCTTCGCCATCAAGACGACCGAGGCCCATCATTTTCGACGCATTCACCATCAACGCCAGCAGGCCCGTGGCGCCAGCGACGACGAGATCTTGAAAACCCCTGTCGGCCGCGGCTATGGCGTCCGCGATGGCAACGGCGTCGTCTTCGTCAGCCACACGGGCGAGGTCTACCCGAGCGGGTTTCTGCCCCTCAAAGCGGCCAACCTCCGACAAGCCAGCCTGGTCGCGACCTATCGCCATGGACAGGTCTTCCAAGACGTTCGGGACGTCGATCGCCTAAAGGGCAAGTGCGGCGTCTGTCCTTTCCGCTCTATTTGTGGCGGCTCGCGGGCGCGGGCGTATGCCGCGACGGGCGATCCGCTGGCGGCCGATCCGCTCTGTCCGTATCAGCCGCCGATTGCGACGTGACGTCGCTCGTCATCGACATTTCGCGTATAGAGCGTTCTCCCGAAGGAGGGATGGCCATGCCCGAGATGCAAGCGAGCGAGTTCGACGTGCGGCAACTATCGCCCCCGCAGCGCCACGCGGCGATCCACAAGACGTTCGATGAGTTGGCCAAGGACGAGGCATTCGTGCTCGTCAACGACCACGACCCGAAGCCGCTCTACTATCAGTTCGCGGCCGAGGCGGGCCCGGAGTTCCGCTGGGAATACCGCCAACAGGGCCCGCCGAGTGGCGCGTGCTGATCGGAAGTGGACGTTGGAATCCTGAACCGACGCCCGTGTCGGGGTGTATCCGAACGACACAAGCGAAAATTCCCTCCAGCGAGCGCATCGACATGGATGCACATTGCGGCAGCATGGATAGGGATCGCGAGGTGGGGCATGATGGCGCAGCTGTGGCCCGACTATCGAACGGCCGTCTCGTACGACACAGCGGAGTTCAACGCGATTCCGCTGGCCGAGACCGAGCGCGGCAAGACGATCCTGGCCTGCTTTGAGCCAGGCCAGTTCATTCCCGTGCACGCGCCGGCGGTCGACCTGACGCTCGTCGTCCTCGAGGGCGAGGGCCAGGTTGTGGCCGACCACCAAGAGGACCGGGTCGGTCCCGGCGCAATCGTCGTCGTGACGGCCGGCGAGGCGCGCGGCGTGCGGGCCGAGACCCGATTGGTCGCGCTCCACGTCGTGACCCCGCCGCCGAGCGAGGCCGATCACGTCGAGGTCCGCGCTGGGCTCGAACGGGGGACGTGGCGATGATCCGCACCAAGCGGGCTTACGATCCCGTCGAACCTGATGACGGAACGCGCGTGCTCGTCGATCGGATCTGGCCGCGCGGGGTCAAAAAGGCCGACCTACAGATTGCCGACTGGTGCAAGAACGTGGCTCCCAGCCAAGAGTTGCGCCTGTGGTTCGACCACGATCCTGACAAGTGGGAGGAGTTCCAGCGACGCTACCATGCCGAGCTCGACGAGCGCCCCGAGAGCTGGCGGCCGCTCGTGGAATTCGCCTGCAAGGGCAAGTTGACGCTCGTCTACGGCGCCCGCCATCGCGAGCAGAACAACGCCGTCGCGCTCCAGGCCTATCTCGCGTCCCAGCTTGAGCACGAATGACCCCCCTTGATGACACGTTGCCTCGCGGGATGCCCTGTGTTACGCTTAACTTGACTCAAGCGATCATCTAGCTCTACAAGCGAAAGAGGCGCTCATGAAGCTGTCCAAGCAGAGTCGCTACGGCCTGATGGGGCTGAGCTACCTCGCGCAAGAACGGGCCGCGGACGACGTGACTCAGGTGAAAGAGATCGCCGAGGCCATGGACCTTCCCCTGGCCTATCTGTCCAAGATTTTCCATACGCTGACCCGGCACCGGATCGTCCGTTCATATCGGGGACGAGCCCGTGGGTTCCGCTTGGCCCGCTCGGCTGAGGAGATCAGCGTCCGCGAGGTAGTTGAGGCGCTCGAAGGCCCCGATCTGTTTGAGCGCTGCATCTTCTGGGACGGGCCCTGCTCGCAGGCGGACGCCTGTCCGCTGCACGCCACCTGGGCCGCGGTTCGCCCCCAACTCCGCGAGCGCTTGGATCGGATGAGCCTAGCGGATCTGCCGGCCTGAGCATGTTTCTCGCTAAAACTTGAGTCAAACGATCAACTTGATGAGGTAGATCATGTAAATCAGGTTTGGGCCGCGCTACGCTCCTCACGTGAAGCGATCGACATGAGGAGGCATCAATCATGACGAACGGAAAAGATCGCAGCGAGCAGAACGAGTCGATGTGGACGCGCCGCAACGTGTTCCGCGCCGGCGGCGCGCTCGCCGTGGGCAGCTTGGCCCTGTCGGCGCTCGGCTATCAACAGTTGAGCGGACCGGACGCGGGTTCAAGTGCGACAGGCGCAAGTGCCGCGACGTCGGCGGCCTCCGCAGCGGCGATCGCCGGCGGTAAGCTGGACGCCATCGTCGCCAACCCGACTGCCGTCCCGGCGCCGATCCGGCGTAACTCGGCCGTCACCCACGAGGTGACGCTGACGTGTGAGGAGATCGAGGCGGAGATCGAGCCGGGCGTGACGTTCCGCTACATGACGTTTCGCGGTCAGGTGCCCGGCCCCATGATCCGCGTCCGCCAGGGCGACACCGTCAAGTTCACGCTCGAGAACGCGTCCGACAGCCGCATGGTCCACAACGTCGATTTCCACGCCGTCTACGGCACCGGCGGTGGCGCCGAGGCAACCAACGTCCAGCCCGATCAGTCCAACGGGATGCTGTTCCAGGCGCGCTATCCGGGCGCGTTCATCTATCACTGCGCGGTGCCCAACCTGGATATGCACATCAGCGCCGGCATGTTCGGGCTCATCATGGTCGAGCCGTCGGAGGGCTTGCCGGAGGTCGACCGGGAGTTCTACCTCGGCCAGCACGAGCTCTACACCAAGGCTCCTCAATCCGATAAGCATGATCATCAACATTTCGACTGGGACGCCATGGCGGCCGAGAACCCGAACTACGTGCTCCTCCAGGGGGCCAAACAGGCGCTGACCGCGAATCGAGCCGGGCCGCTCAAGGCGCAAGTCGGCGAGACGGTACGGGTCTTCTTCGTCAACGGTGGCCCGAACCTGACCAGCAATTTCCACCCCATCGGCAACGTCTGGACCAAGGCCTGGCGCGAGGGCGCGATCGCCAGCGAGCCGGAGCGCTACGTGCAGACGATGGCCGTGCCGCCAGGCAGCTGCGGAATCTTTGAGATGGAGTTCCCCGTGCCCGAGACGGTCAAGCTCGTCGATCACGCGCTCAGCCGCGTCGTCCGGAAGGGGATGCTCGGCAAGATTGAGGTCGAAGGCAAGCCGCAGCCGGCCGTCTTCGACCCGCATCGGGCTGGCGATCCGAACGTCGACGGCAGCGGTGCCTACTGACCCCGCTTCGGGCCGTCCGTTGGTGAGCGGCGGGCGGCCCGGACCTGCCCGCCGCGTTCCGAGCCGAGCTGCGACAAATTGATCGAGATCAAGGATCCGCTGGGGGCCGACGCGTTACCCTAAATTCGGACTGAATAAGTCTACGTTTTGCGCGAACGGGCAACCACTCCGGAAAGGAGCCGCGAATGGCGTTTGTGATCACGGAGCTGTGTACGCGCGACGGCGCCTGCGTCGAGGTCTGCCCGGTGGACTGCATCGTGCCGGGTCCCAAGGGCAGTGACGAGTGGCCCTATTTCTACATCGACCCCGAGATCTGCATCAACTGTGGTGCCTGCGCGGCCGTCTGCCCCTCGGAGGCGATCTATCCCGAAGAGGACGTCCCGGCCAAGCTGCAGGCCGACATCGAGCGCAACCGGCGCTTCTTCACCGACGGGCCCGGCTATCGCAAGTACGACCTCGAAGCGGAACGAGAGAGGTGATGGAGATGACCACGACGAGAACGTCACGGCGAGCGCAGCTGATGGGTTTCGATCCGCACGCGCGCCTGGTTGCCTCGAAGGGAGACGGAGACGACGCCTGGGCCGAGGGGCCAGCGGCCTTGACGGGCGAGCGCGGCTGGCTGTTGGCCACGGACTCGGACTGGGATCGCGTCCGGCGGGCGCTCGACACGGGCGAGCCGGTGCGGCTGAACTGCGATTGCGACCCGGACGTTCGCCCGCGCGCGCTGCGGGTGACCCGCTTCGTTCCCTATTCGAATACCATCGAACTGGCCCCTGTTCGTGACGATACCAATCAGGCGGCCCCATCAACCGACGCGGAAAGCGAGGGATCGCGATGAGCGACGCCGACGAGGGGCTGTTCCCGCGGGCCTCAAGAGAGATCGCCCGCCGACGGAGTGAGCTGGCGCCGGAGGCCGCGAAAGCGTTCAAGGACTTCAGTCGGGCCGTCTTCGCCGAGGGCGAGCTCGACGCCGCGACGAAGCAGTTGATCGCGGTCGCCGTGGCCCACGTGACCCAGTGCCCCTACTGCATTCGGAGCCACACAGACGAAGCGAAGCGTTCCGGGGCGTCCGACGAGCAGATCATGGAGGCGATCTGGGTGGCGGCGGAGATGCGGGCCGGCGGGGCGTATGCCCACTCCGCCGTGTCTATTGACGAAATGGACCGACACGACCACAACGAGTGAAGCCGACTCATCACCAACAGAACGGAGAGTGACTCATGATGGACGCAACCCACACGACCCAGACACGGGCGGAACGGACCCTCGGCGCGATCGTCGCCAAGGACCAGCGGACTGCGGCCGTTTTCGACCGCCACGGCATCGACTTCTGCTGCGGCGGCGACCGGACGCTGCAGGCGGCGTGCGCGGAGGCCGATGTCGATGTTGAGGCTGTCCTCGACGATATCCGTCAACTTCGGGCGACGCCGTCATCGGCCGAGGTCGCGACCGAGCGCTTCAACCAATGGGCGCCCGACTTCCTCTGCGACTACATCACCAACCAGCACCACGCCTACGCCCGGGAGGCGCTACCGCGAATCGAGGCGTTGGCCGAGAAGGTGGCCGGGGTCCACGGGGAAGACCATCGAGAGACCCGCGAGATCGCCGAGCTCTGGCCCGAGCTGCGCGGCGAGATGAGTCAGCACACTCAAAAAGAAGAGCTGCTGCTCTGGCCCTATGTCAAAAAACTCGTCCAGGCTGAGCGCGAGGGAACGACCGTCCAGCCGCCCAAGTTCGGCTCAGCCCAGGCTCTGATCAACGAGATGGAGGCCGAGCACGACGACACGGGCGACCACCTCGCTCGGATTCAGGCGTTGAGCAACGGTTTCGCGCCGCCGGCCGACGCCTGCGGGAGCTTCCGAATGCTCTATCGCGAGCTGCAGGCGTTCGACGCCGACACCAAGCGCCACGTTCACTTGGAAAACCACGTGCTGTTTCCCAAGGCGCTCCGACTGGAAGAAAGATTGCTCGACGCGGGCCGATCAGCCTAGGCGTGAGGGTCTCCGAGGAGGCCAGTGCCCGTCCGGTGGCAGGGCTCAATTGGCCTCCCCGTCGGCGTCCTCCGTCCCGAACGTGGCCCGCAGCCCCTCGACCAACCGCTGGCGCTCCCCATCGTTCAGGCGCGCTTCGGGATGCAGTCAGGTGTAGATGGCCATGGGCATCTCGCCCTCTTCGACCGCCTCGGCGGCTTCACTGGCCTCATCGCCAGTCTGGGGCCATTCGGAGAAGTTAAGCGCCTCACGACCTCCCATAACGTCGCGCTGTACCAGCCAGGACGCGGGTGCCACGTGGCTGTACCAGGGCCAGTCGGTCTCGTTGCTGTGGCAGGCGAAGCAGGCGCGCTCGACCAGCGCCCGCGTCTCGGGGCTGTCCCAAGACGGCTCGCCCCGGACGGGCGGGTTGGTATGATCGCGTCCGTAGGGGACAAACTGGATGACGATCGCCAAGGCGACCAGGGCGATGCCAGCCCACTTGAGGACTTTTCTCATGGTCAATGGCTTCCTTTCGCCGGCGTCACAATCAGGCGTTGGGGCCGACGCTCGTCAGTCGAGCGCCTCGCGGACCGCGTCTCGATAGCCCGTGTGACAGGCGACGCAGCCCTGCTGCAGCTCATGGTACGATCGGACGATCTCGGTCAGCCCCATGTCCGGAGCGCGTCGGGCCAACTCCGCCGAGGTGTCGTGAACGGCTTGGTCGAGCTGCACGAAGCCCGAGAAGCGATTGCCCAACGCCTCCTTGAGCCTCTGCATCTGCTGCGGGTCGATCTTGGGATGTTCGGCGATAGCTCGAGCGCCGGCCACGATCATCTCGCGGTCCATGTGCCAGATGCCGTCGTTGATTCGGCTCATGTCCTGGCCGAGCTCGACCATGAGCAGCTTGAGTGGGCGGGTCTCGCTCGATGCCGCATCCGATGATGTCCCGCTGACGATGGTCTCCGTCATCTCCTCAGGAGCCCCGTCGAACGTAAGCCAGAGGGCCGTCCCGCCCAACGCCACGAGCGCGGCCAGGACGATCCACCACGTGGGTTTCATGTCGTTGCCTCCCTTCCGTTGATCCGTCTCCACGTTTGCCGGTTGACCGCTGCGGGTCCATGAGCCAGCTCAATTGTCCGCATGCCCGAGGTACATCGACGTCGCCCAAAGCCGATGGCGAATAATTAATCTGGCTCATGTTAGTTATCGCTCACAAGCGGTAGCCTGCGAGGGAAATCCCAACACATGGAGGAATCAACCGATGAGACGAACGAAACTGACGAGCATAGCCCTGACCGCGGTGCTGGCGTTGGCGGCCCTGATGGCCGTTTCGCCGCACGCATCGGCCCACTGCGACACGATGGATGGACCAGTGGTCACGGCCGCCCGCCAGACGCTGGAGACGGGCAATCTGGACAAAGTGCTCATCTGGATCCCCGCCTCGGGCGAGGCCGAGGTGAGATCGGCGTTCAAGCAGGCCCGACAGGTCCGTCAGATGGGGCCGACCGCCCGCAAGCTGGCCGACCGGCACTTCTTTGAGACCGTCGTCCGCGTGCACCGGGCCGGCGAGGGCGCCCCTTACACGGGCCTGAAGCCGGCCGACACGAAACTGAGTCCCGCCATCAAGCGGACGGATCAGGCACTGGAGCAAGGCGAAATCACTCCGTTGATGGACCTGCTCACCGAGGCCGTCCGCTCAAACGTGCGCGAGCAGTTCCAATCGACACTGGCCAAGCGGGACTTCGACGCGAGCAACGTCGACGCTGGCCGTGCCTACGTTAAGGACTACGTCCAGTTCGTCCACTACGCCAAGCGGATCTACGACGCGGCTGGGGACCCGACCGTGCAGCTCGGATCGCAGCCCAAACCCTCGGAGGAACCTGTGCAACGCGCAGCCTGGATGCCCTGGGTGGCCGGCGCCACAGCAGGGGCCGTCGTTACCGCAGGCGCGTTGCTTCTGGCGATCCGATAAGTCTTACGGAATGAAAAGGAGGATGCATCATGACAACGATCCTGCGCAGCGACGACCTCTCGTGCCCCTCGTGCGTCGCCAACATCGAGAGCGCGCTGACCGCGCTCGACGGCGTCGAGGAGGCCATCGTCCACTTCAACACGGGCCGCATCGAAGTCAAGCACGACGCCGAGCGCGCAAGCCAAGAGATACTGCAAGAGACGGTCCGATCGATGGGCTATGACGCCCAGGTCTCGGCGTTCTAAGGAGTTTTCAAATGGACATGCTGAAACGCTGGTGGACCAACCCGGCCCGGCGTCGCCTGTTGCTAACCCTTGTAAGCGGAGCGCTCATCGCGGCGGCGCTGGGCGCCGGCCTCTGGATCGGGGACCCGCTCGTCCGGCCGCTTTTGATGACGGGTGCCGCCGTCGTGGCCGGCGCCGATATCGCCTGGCGAGCGGTCCAATACGCGCTCAAGCGCCGCGTCAGCATCGAGCTGCTCGTGACGATCGCCGCCGCCGGCGCGCTCGCCATCGGCAACGCCTGGGAGGCGGCCGCCGTGACGTTCCTGTTCATCCTGGGGGCCTGTCTGGAAGCCCGCACGATGAGCCGCACCCGCCGCGCGCTCAAGGACCTCCTCGATCTCGCCCCCGCTCAGGCCACGGTGGTGCGCGGCGGTCAGGAAGTTGAGGTCGCGCCCCAGGACGTTGCGTTCGGCGAGACGGTGCTGGTCAAGCCGGGAGGCAAGGTGCCCGTCGACGGCACCGTCATCGATGGACAGTCGCATGTCGATGAGAGCGCGATCACAGGCGAGCCGATGCCGGCCGAGAAGGGACGAGACGCCGAGGTCTTCGCCGGCACGATCAACCAGGCCGGTCGATTGAAGGTTCGGGCGGAGGGCGTCGGCGCGCACACGACGCTGGCGCGCATCGTTCGCCGCGTCGAGGAAGCCCAGGAGGCCAAGGCCCCCACGCAGCGCTTCATCGAGCGCTTCGCCCAGTGGTACACCCCCGCCATCATCGGGCTGAGCGTCGCCGCGTTCGTCGTCACCTGGAACGTCGAACTGGCGCTGACGCTGTTGGTGATTGGCTGTCCGGGCGCGCTCGTCATCTCGACGCCGGTGTCGGTCGTGGCCGGCATCGGCCGCGCGGCCAAGGGCGGCATCCTCATCAAGGGCGGCGAGCACCTGGAACGGGCGGGGAAGATCAGCGCCGTGGCGCTGGACAAGACGGGCACGATCACCGAGGGCCGTCCCAGGCTGACCGACGTCGTCGCGCTCCAGCCGGCGACCGTCGGCGTCGCTGCGGGCGACATGCCACCGGAGACGTCAGCACGCGACGTCGAAGACGACGTCCTCTACTGGGCCGCGATCGCCGAGCGCCCCTCGGAACATCCGCTGGCACGACCCATTCTGGAGGCCGTGGACGCGCGGGCCATCGACGTTCCCGAGGCCGAGACGTTCGAGACCCGGACGGGTCGCGGGATCCGCGCTCGCTATGACGGCCACGAGATCGTCGTCGGTTCGGGGGCCTGGCTCGACGAGCTCGGCGTGCCGCTGACCGACGAAGCCGACGAGGCGCTCGCACGGCTCAAGGCCGAGGGCAAGACGGCCGTTGTGGTGGCGCTCGATGACGAGGTGGTCGGCGTGCTCGGGATCGCGGATGGGATCCGCGAGATGGCGCCAGCGATGATCCGACGGCTCCACGATGCCGGCATCCGGCGGGTCGTCATGCTCACCGGCGACGACGAGCGGACCGCGCAGGCCATCGCGGCGCAGGCGGGCGTCGACGACGTCCGGGCCGACCTGTTGCCGGAAGAGAAGCAGGATGCCATTCGCCAGCTACAGGACGTGGGCGAGGTCGTCGCCATGGTCGGCGACGGGATCAACGACGCGCCGGCGATGGCCCAA
>JAHEOA010000129.1 GCA_018609825.1 Candidatus Bipolaricaulota bacterium
AACGTCCGCATCACGAGCACGGCCTACGAGTCCGTGGACCAGCGCCGCTACGCGCTGATCGTCCAGCCATGGGCCAACGTGGACGACGTGTCCGAATTGGTCGACCGCATTGGCAGCTCGAACCAGCGAAACGAGCGGATCGGTCTGACCACCCGCAGCGACATCGAGTTTGCCACGGATCGCCTGATCGAATCGACCGACACCTCCGTGGAGCCCGCTGAGTTGTACGGGCAATGGAACAGCATGCTTGACTTGGCCGGGGCGATCGGCGCGGGCAGCTGGTTGGCGGGGTCCTTTCCCGAACCCGCCGGATCCTATTTGGAGATCATCACCAAGTCGAGCGGCACGCCCGTCCAGACGGTTTCCAACTTTGAGAATCTCGACCTGTCGCCGAGCGTCTTCGTCTTCCAGAACGAACGGATCGAGTCGAACCCCGAGCGGATCGAGTCGTTCTACGCCGGCTACGAGGCCGCCACGACCGAACTGGCCAACACCGAGCGGGGCCAGGCGGTCGACATCGCGCTCGACGCCGCGTTGCGGTTTTTCTTCCCCGTTCTCGACAAAGACGAGCTGCCGGACGGGTCCGAGGAATTCTTTGCCAAGTACCTCATCCCGACGTATCCGGCGCCGCGGCCGCTCGCGGCCGAGGAGTACGGGCAAGTCGCCGAATGGTATGTCGACAAAGGCTACGTCAACGCGTCCCCGTCGTTCGACGTGGCCGTCACGGAGGCGTTCAACGGGGTGCTGAGCCAGCAATCGTAACGACGCTGAGCGCCGGCAAACCGAACGCGCTGTCCGGGGGTTGCCACGGGTTTGCGCCCCCCTTGAGGACTCATGATCGAGGTCGATGACCTGCAGCTTGTCTACCCGCACCCCCGAAAGGGGGACGAGCAACACGTCATCGACGACCTCTCGCTCCACGTCGCCGACGGCGAGAGCCTGGCGATCATCGGCCCCTCGGGCTGCGGCAAGTCGAGCCTGCTCTATATTCTTTCCGGCCTCATCGCGCCCACCGACGGCGCGGTGCGCATCCAGGGCGAGCCGATCGCGAAGCCGCGCCCGGACGTGGCGCTCATTCTCCAACAGACGGGGCTGTTGCCCTGGAAGAGCGTCTGGGGCAACGCCGTGTTCGGCCTGAACCTCCGGGAGCAGGGCCGCCTCCGGCGCGTCAAGCGGGCGCTGCGCGAGCTGGGGCTCGAAGGGATGGAGAACCGCTACCCGGGCCAGCTCTCCGGCGGCGAGAAGAAGCGCGTCGGCCTGGCGCGCGCGCTGGCCCAGAACGCCGGCGTGCTGCTCATGGACGAGCCGCTCGCCGCGCTCGACGCGCTCACCAAGGAGCGCACCCAGAACCTGATGCTGTCGCTGTGGCAGGCCCACGGCTTCACATCGTTGCTGGTCACCCACGACATCGAGGAGGCCGTCTTCCTGGGCCAACGGGTCGCGGTGCTCGGGCCGCGGCCAACGAGGGTCGTGGACGTCATCGACAATCCCGACATGGGCACGGAAGCCTACCGCCAGAGCGAGACGTTCTTCGAGACCGTCCGTGCGGTGCGAGGGGCACTCGACGTATGAGGCGCCAGACGCTCGACTACGGGCTGTCCATCCTGATCCTATTGGGAATCTGGCAGCTGGCCAGTTGGGGGGTCTCGCTGGCCTTGCCGCCGCTGCAGGCCCGGGTGCTGCCCGGCCCCGTCCAGGCCATTGGCGTGTTCCGGAACCACTGGCAGGACATCGGCCTCCACTTTGTGGGGACCGGCTATCGATTGCTGTCGGCGCTGGGGATCTCCATCCTGACCGCCGTGCCGCTGGGGCTGGTCATCGGCTACGAGCGCTGGGCCCGGCGATGGCTGACGCCGCTGGTCTACGTCGCCTACCCCATCCCCAAGGTCGTCTTCTGGCCCATCATTTTTATGCTCTTGGGCCCCACAGCGCTGATCTCCAAGGTCGTCTTCATCGTGCTGGTGATCTTCTTCCAGTTGCTCGTGTCGGTGCGGGACGCGGCCGCCAATCTGCCCAGGGACTACATCCTGAGCGCCCTGGCCGCGGGGGTCAACCGACGCGGCATCTATTGGCACGTCGTGCTGCCGGGGGCGCTGCCGGCCGTCTTTAGTGGGCTGCGCATCAGCCTCGGGTTGGGCATCTTTGCCGTCTATCTCGCCGAGACGGTCGTGGGCGGGGGCAACTCCCCGTTTGCCGGCCTCGGCTTCTACATCAACAACGCCTTCGTTATCTACAACTTCGAGAAGGTCTTCGCCGGCATTCTGGCCATCACGCTGCTCGGCTTGGCGCTCTATCTCATCGTTGAGGGGCTCGAACACTGGCTCTGCCACTGGAAGAATCTCTAGCAGATGCCGCCGACCCGCAATTCCAGCGCGCCCGCGCCCACGCACGTCATTGACCCGGCGATGGCCCCACGGATAGGCTCACGCGGGAGCTGACGGACCATGAAGCCAACCCGGATCGTCGCCGTCGTGCACCGCGGCCGAGCCGACGCGCCCGAGGCCGTCGAGACGCTGCGCCAGTGGTGCGCCCGCCACGACGTGGAGCTGTCGATGCTGAGCCTGGGCGACGAGCTATTGCCCCTCGTCCCGGATGAGGGGACGCTGGCCCTGTCGATGGGCGGGGACGGCACGTTCCTGCACACGGCCGAACTCGTGGCCGCGCACGGGACCCCGATCTTGGGGATCAACCTGGGCAGCCTCGGCTTCCTCACCCAGACGGGGACGGCGTCGATCGAGCAGGCCCTCGATCAGGTCTGGAACTCGCAGATCGCCATCGAACCCCGGCTGCGCCTGCAAGCCACCGTGCGCGCCGAGGCGAGGAGCGCGCTCAACGACGTCGTCATCTCCCGCCCCGACGTCGACACCACGACCTCGATCGACCTCTATCGCGATTCCGATACGTTCGTGGGGCGCTACCCGGGCGACGGGCTGATCTTGAGCACGCCCTCGGGCACCACGGCCTACAGCCTCGCCTGCGGCGGGCCGATCGTCGATCCGACGCTGGACTGCGTCACCGTCACGCCGCTGAACGCCCATCGGATCTCGCTACGGCCGCTCGTGCTGCCGCCCAAGGTCGAGCTCACGGCCGAGCTCCATCGCCCGAGCTGGCTCGTCCTCGACGGCGAGAAGCAGGTCAAGCTGGAGGCCGGCGAGTCCGTGCGGGTCCGTCGAGCCACGGAAGACACCCGCATGATCGTCCTCGAGGATCGGCTCGGCTTTTTCGATCTGCTGTCGAAGAAGCTCGGCTGGAGTTGGGGGTATCCGGGCGTCCCCTAGCATGCCCGCGGCAAACCCGACCCAGGGGCGACTCACCCTCGGCGTGACGCCCAATACTTGATTTGACTGATGGTCTCCATTATAATGATACCTAGCTCACTCATAAGGAGTGTGAGACTCGGTTCCGAAAGGGTAAACCGTCTGAAAGGGCGGGACACAAAGCCACGGGCCCTGACAGAAACCGCTGAGGGCAGCCGGGCCACCGAAAACCATGAATCATCAATGGACGCTCCGCGGGCTCATCGTCGCATTCGTCGCGCTCACGGTCGCCAGCCTGCCGCTGATGGCCGACGACTCGGCCACCGTCAAGGTGGGCTGGACGGTCGAGAGCACGCAGACGCTGCGGATCGCGGGCTCGGACGGGCCCGGCGATCGGCAAGTGGCTTCGACGTTCGTCATGCCCGCCCCGAGCGAGGCCGACCTGGCCCGCGGGCACATGGACCGTCCGGACGCGCTGCGGCTGGAGGCGCGCAGCAACACCGATTGGGTGGTCACCGCCCGCAGCGAGCGCGCGACGATGGGCACGAGCCACGACGGGGCCTACACGAAACCGATTCGCGATCTGCAGGTGCGCGCCGACGGCGGTTCGTACATGCCGTTGAGCCGAGAGCGGACGATCATCGCCCGCGGCACGGCCGGCGACGAGACGGTCGGCGTGGACTACCGCGTGAACGTCGACCCCGCGGAATACCGGCCGGGCGACTACCGGGCGACGGTGATCTACACCATCTCGACCCCGTGAGACCATGAGATATCGTCAAGTCGTCGCACAGCGGTCGATCGAGACCGGAAACCGCGGAGACCGGCGTCAAGCTTCCGCCCCCGATGGGCGGAAGACGAACGCAAACTCTTCAGCAGGGCACCTACAAGGGCAAACCCGTGGCAACACGGGGGCGCAAAGCTGCAGACCTTTCGGCGAAACCGACAACGGCCAACCCAGCGAAAACTGGGGGCGCAAAGTCACGGGCCCGACCAAGTTCCCCTTCGGGAAGGTTGAGGGCAGCCGGACTGCCGAAGGTCGCCTAAAGGTGGCTGGGCCGCTAGGTGCACCATCTTTAGGAGGTGCCTCAAGTGAAGAGGATTTACTTAGTCAGCGCGCTGTTGGTCGCCGGATTGGTGTTGGTCGCGTCGGTCAGTTTCGCCGACAAGGACGAATCGTCCGAGGTCGTCTTCAGCGTCGGCCAGTATCTCGACCTGACGATCACCGAGGGCGAGGTCGTCGACTTCGGCGAACTCGACCCGACGCAGCCGAGCGCGAGTGTCACCAACGGCTCGACGCTCGCGGTCGAGAGCAACACCCAATGGAGCATCGGGGTCAGCAAGGCCGTCACGGAAAGCCCCGCCAACGTCCCGGGCAGCCTGACGGATCGACTCGACGTCAACGTCGCACCGCCCCAGGGCGCGCGCGACAAGGACGGCATCAAGGTCGACTACGCCTTGAACGAGATCGACACGCTGCCCGCCGGTGACTACGCGATGGAGGTCACCTTCACCGCGAGCACGCGCTAAAGGACTTCCGAAGGGGGCCGCACGCCACGGCCCCCTTCGATCATCCCGCGACAGCCCATGATCAATCCCACGCGCCGGAGGCTACCATGCAGGTGACGATCTACTACCACGAAGACGATCAATACATTCTGGATCAGGTCGACGATCTGGCCCATCGAGAGCGCAAGAGCCGCAGCGCCGCCATCCTGAGCATCTTGGAGCGCTACTTTGAGGGCGAGAAGCGCCTGGGCGAGATCCTCGTCGACATGGGCAAGCTGACCCCGGACCAGGTGGAGGAGGTCCTGCAGCGCCAGGAGCAGGAGGAACGGACCCGCCGCCTCGGCGAGCTCCTGGTCGCCGCCGAGCTGGTCGAGCCGAAGGACCTGCAACGCGCCCTCGCGGTGCAGCAAGACCGCGGCTGACGCTCGCGTCTTTCCCGGGGTCGACGGCCGAACGTCCGTGGGCCCTCCATCCATTGGTTCGGGTTGCGTTCCGCATCCTCAACCCGAGTCCGACCGATCGCCAGCCTGCATGCCCTCCGTTGATCCGCCAGACAGCGGGTGCTACCATTTCCGCACCCTTCCGGCGAACGGCCTGCCGATCGATGGCCCCGGTTGGCCCTCGTTCCCGCGGAGGCGATGACGTTCAGATTGGCCCTGACGATGGCCGCTTGGCGTCCAGAGGAGGTGAGACCGACGTGGCCAAGGATGACGACGTCATTCGCCGGCAGGGCGAGGTCGTCGAGGTCCTCAACAACATGATGTATCGGGTCGAGCTCGACGACGGTCCCGAAGTGCTCTGCTATTCCTCCGGCAAGATGCGCCGCTACAACATCCGGATCCTGACCGGCGATCGCGTCAGCGTCGAATTGACGCCCTACGACCTGGGGAAGGGCCGCATCGTCTACCGCCACTAGAGCTGAGTCGGATCGGAACCGACGGCCCGCGTCGGAGGTCGACGCGGGGGGCGTCGCTAGCGATGGGAGGTCGGCGCGCGATGCTCGGTCGATCCAGCCAGAAAGCCGCGGAGCGCCTCGCTGAAGGGGCCCGGTTGCTCGATCGGCGGCGCATGGCCGCACGCCGCCAGATAGACGAGCCGAGCGTTCGGCAGCTCGCCCGCAAACGCCTCGGCCACGCTCGGGGGCGTGATGCGATCCTCGCGCCCCCACACGATCAGCGTCGGCAGCGTCAATCGGGGCAGCTCGGCGCGGACGTTGTAGGCTCGGGTCGCCTTGGCCACCCGAAGCATGAAGCGTCGATAGGCGCGGTCGCCCAGCATCTGGGCCAACTGATCGACCATCTCGTCCGTGACGTGATCGGGGTCATGGAAGACCTCGGCCGCCTTGGCGCGGATCCAGGCGCGGTCGACGTGCGGCATCCCGTTGGTGCCCATATCCCGCTCAAACAGCCCCGCACTCCCCGTCAGCACCAACCGCCGAGCCCGATCCGGATAGCGCAGGCACAAGTCAATGGCGACCTGGCCGCCGAGCGAGTTTCCGCCCACCGTGGCTTGCTCTATCCCGCACTCGTCCATGTAGGCGACGACCGAATCCGTAAGCCGCTGGAAGGCGTCGAAGTCGCGCGCTCGACGCCCCGGGCGATAGGCAATGGGCAGTTGCGGCGCATGGAGCCAAAATCGATCGGCGAGCGCGTCCATGACCCGCGCCCAATTGGCGGGCTGGCCGAAGAGGCCGTGCACCAACACCACCGGCTCGCCTCGACCGCAGGCCAAGTGGCCGCCGTCCGTCGGCGCGGACGCGAGCGTCGGCTCAGGGTGACGGGCCATCCTAGCCCTCGCGGTCGCTCAGGACGTCCTCAACCCACGTGAGCGCCGCCATCATGTGCGGAAACCCGATCGAGGTGAGCGCCAGCAGCACCGCGTGACGAATCTCCTCGTCGGTCGCTCCAGCTTCCAGGGCGCGCCGGGCGTGCGAGTGCACCGCCCCCTCGGAGCCGGACCCGACCGAGATTCCGAGTTTGACCAGCTCGCGGGTTGGGCGATCCAGCGGGCCTTCGTCGCTCAGCGCCTGGCCCAGGGCTTGGTACGCCTGGGCCGTGTCCGGATACGTCTCGAGAAACTGCTGATACGACTTCGGCAAGTCCGCCATGGCCGACCTCCTTGTCCGGGTCCCGTCTGTGGGATGGAGGCATTCTATGGCCACGGCGCCCGAGCGCGCAACGGCCGGGACGCGGGGCCGTGTGTCAACGGCGCCGTTTGGCCTTGCTGACCGTCTCTTGACGGAGATGGACCCGCGTGTCCGACGGGACGTTGTCCTCGACGGTCAGCCCCGGCGACACGAACGAATGCGACCCGATCAGCACCCCGGGCATGGTGCTGACGTTGATCCCGAGTTGCGTGTCTTGCCCGACGACTGCTCCGAACGACGTGCGCCCGGTCCGAACGCGTTCCCCCCTCACCGTCGATTTGACCTCGCTCCGATGGACGGTAACGTTGGCGGTCACCGTGCCGGCGCCCGCTCGCGCCTCGCGGTCGAAAATCGAATCGCCGAAGTAGCCGGAGTGCGTGCTCGTCTCGCGCTGGAACAGACAGCGGGCCACTTCGGCATGGGCGCCGATGACCGTGCCGGGTTCCAGGTCGGTGTAGTCGCGCACGAGCGAGTGCGTCCCCACGACACAATCGTCGCCGACGTAGCAGGGGCCCTTCACGACGGCATATTCGAAGATCTTGGCGTTCTCGCCAATGGCGACGTCGCCATCGACATGGGCCGAGGGGCTGATCCAGGCGGAGGTCGCCCGGTCGGCCTGGAGGTGGCGGTCCATCAGCCGCCGATTGAGCTCGAAGAGATCCCAGGGATACTTCAACGAGGAATTGGGCGCGGAGTCGACCACGGCGTGCGCCTCGTGCGTGTGGAGGTACCGATCGAGGGCGTCCTCAAAGGCGTACTCGTGCTCCGCGGTCTCCTCCAGCACGTCGAGGAAGTCGGGCGAGAGCCAATAAACCCCCAGGGCACGAATGTCGCTGGGCGCGTCCTCCGGACCGGGCTTCTCCACGATGCCGCTCACCCGATCCCCGTGGAACGCGAGCATCCCGTATTGCGAGGGCCGATCCGTGGGGCGACCCGCGAGCACGACCGAGGCGTCGGTCTCGTCGCGTCGGCGTTGCAGGGCCCCCAGCCAGCGATCGGCGTCGATCTGATGGGCATGCACGAGCAGGAACGGCTCATGGAGATGCTCGCGGGCCGCCAACAGCGCGTCGCCCATGCCGCGCGGCTCGGCCTGGATGGCCGTCCGGACGTCCAGGCCAACGGGGGGACTCTGGAGGGCGGCCTCCACGTCGCGTGCCGGCCGCTGGACGACGATCGCCTCGCGGACCCCGGCCCTGTGGAGCGACTCGAGCGTCCAGGCCACGATGGGCCGGCCCATGAGCTCGAAACAGCTTTTGTGACGATCCTCGCCGAGCGGCCAGAAGCGTGAGGCCGCTCCGGCGGCGAGCAACACGGCCTGCATGGATGTCGACTCCCGACAGCCTGAGATGGCCCATTCTAGGCCTTCGGAGACGCGCGCGTAAAGCGGGGACGATCGGCGTGCTTACACCGGCACCGACGAGCGATCGGTCGGCGACGTCGAGGTGACCCGGTTCGCCTCATCCACGTGGACGATCCGAGGCTGGTAGCCCTCCAGCTCGTGGGACTCGAGCTGCGCGTACGTGATCAGGATGACCACGTCGCCCACCTCGCCACAGCGAGCGGCCGCCCCGTTGAGCGCGACCTCCCCCGATCCGGGCGCGGCGCCCTCGATGACGTAGGTCTCGAGGCGCGAGCCGTTGTTGACGTTGACAAGCTGGATTCGCTCATAGGGATAGATCCCGGCCGCGGCCATGAGCTCGGGATCGAGGGTGAGGCTCCCCTCGTAGGCGAGGTTCGTGTCCGTCAGCCGGGCTCGGTGGATCTTCGACTTGAGCATCTCCAGGCGCACAGTGGCTCACTCCCGATGCAATCGCTTATGATATCAAACGGCGGTCTGTTCGCAATGCGCGCCGTCATTGACGCTCTCAGCGGGCTCTGGTAGCATCAGATGCCTCCGACGGGCATTCCCCAGGGCGGAACCGAAGGAAAGGAGCTTGCATGGCAACGGAACAGGCGCAAACCCAACTGGGAACGGCCGGGCAGGGTTCCCAGGCATTGAACGACCGGAAGGCGAAAGTCGTCCCCCAGTGCATGTCATCGCTGGCGCCGTTCATGATCGATCACAGCCAGGGCCCCACCGTCACCGACGTCGACGGCAACGATTACTTGGATTTCACCGGCGGCTGGGGATGTCTGGCCGTCGGGCACTCCCATCCCAAGGTCGTGGAGGCGATCAAGCGCCAGACCGATCGCTATATCCACACCGACTTCAGCGTCGTCGGCTACGAGCCCTACGTGGAGCTGGCCGAGCGGCTGGCCCCGTACATGCCCGGCGACAACGCGGCCAAGCTGGGGCTGTTCAACAGCGGCGCGGAAGCGGTCGAGAACACGGTCAAGATCGCGCGATGTCTGAACCGACGACGCGCGGTCGTCGTCTTCGAGGGCGGGTTCCACGGGCGGACGCTCCTCACCATGACGATGACCCACAAGGCCACGCCCTACAAAGCCCACTTCGGCCCCTTCGCGCCCGACGTCTACCGCGCCCCGTTCCCCAGCCCCTATCGCACTCACATCTGCAACGAGGAGTGGGAAGAGCGACTGAGGCTTCTGGTCGCGCCCGACGAGGTCTCGGCCATCGTCGTCGAGCCCATCCAGGGCGAGGGCGGCTTCGTCGTGCCGAACGACGACTTCCTCCCGTATCTGCAAGAGTTCGCGCACAAGCACGGCATCATGCTCGTCGCCGACGAGGTCCAGACCGGCATGGGCCGCACGGGCTCGCTGTTCGCCTCGGAACGCTTCGGGATTGCGCCCGACTTGGTCGCCATCGGCAAGTCGCTGGCCTCCGGGCTCCCCTTGAGCGGCGTGCTCGGCAAGTCCGGCCTCATGGACCAAGTGCCCGACGGCGGCATCGGCGGCACCTACGTCGGCAACCCGTTGGCATGCGCGGCGGCCGTGGCGGTCATGGACGTCATCGAACAGGAAGGGCTCCTGGAGCGAGCCAACGAGCTGGGCGAGCGCATGGGCGAGCGCTTCCAGGACCTCATGGACCAATACGACCTGGTCGGCGACGTGCGAGGATTGGGCTCCATGCAGGCGCTCGAGCTCGTCACCGACCGCGAGATGAAGCTGCCCGCCGCCGAGGAGACCGGCCAGGTCATCAAGGCCGCTCTCGAGGAGGGCGTCATCCTCGCCAAGGCCGGCCTGCACGGCAACGTCATCCGGATGTTGATTCCGCTCGTGCTCACGGACGACGAGCTCGACGACGGCCTGGATCGCCTGGAGCGGGCCATCGCGAAGGTGGCCGGCTAGGGCGAGAACGGCTACCCGCAAGTCGTAGCGTCCATGTCCCCCTTTGGAGGGGAAGGTCGTCAGGTCGCACGCGCGACGCCATTCGGCGCCATCCGGGCCGTCGTGAGGACCGCGCCATGAAGGCCATGAAGATCAACCCGCCCGTCTTTGCGGCGTCCGTGATTCTGATCGGGCTGTTCGTCCTCGTCGGCGCGCTCTTCCCGACGTCGACCGCGGACGCGCTCCAGACGATCCAGGGCGGGATCGTCCACGGCTTCGGCTGGCTCTACGTCGGCGCGGTGACGTTCTTCCTCGCCTTCGTCCTCTGGCTCTGGATCAGCCCGTACGGCCGGCTCCGGCTCGGCAAGGCCACCGACCGCCCGCAGTTCACCCGCCCCGCCTGGTTCGCGATGCTCTTCAGCGCCGGCATGGGGATCGGGCTGCTGTTCTTTAGCGTCGCCGAGCCGCTGCAGCACTTCGCCGCGCCGCGCGACGCCGACCCCGGGACGATCGCGGCCGCCCAGGAGGCCATGACGCTCACGTTCCTCCACTGGGGGCTGCACGCCTGGGCAATCTACATCGTCGTCGGGCTCGCGCTCGCCTACTTCGCCTATCGACACGACCTGACGCCGACGGTTCGTGCCACGCTCTATCCGCTCATCGGGGACCGCATTCACGGGCCACTGGGCGACGCCGTCGACACGCTCGCGGTGCTCGGCACGCTCTTCGGCGTCGCCACGTCGTTGGGTCTCGGCGCGCTGCAGATCAACGCCGGCCTGGCCCATGCCGGCCTCGTGCCGCAGGGCGCCGGCGTCCAGCTGATCGTCATCGCGGCGATCACGGGCCTGACGGTCCTCTCGGTCACCTCCGGGCTCGACCGGGGGATGCGCCGGCTCAGCCTGGGAAGCATGGGCCTCAGCCTCGTCTTCGTCGCCTTCGTCCTGCTGGCGGGGCCGACGCTGACGCTGCTGCGCTCGCTGCCGGAGAGCGTCGGCCTCTACCTGCAGAACCTCGTCCAGCTCAGCTTGCGCACCGACGCGTTCGAGGGGCCCGACTGGCAGTCGGCCTGGACGCTCTTTTACTGGGGCTGGTGGATCGCCTGGGCGCCGTTCGTCGGCATGTTCTTCGCCCGCATCTCCCGCGGACGCACGATCCGCGAGTTCATAGCCGGCGTGCTGCTCGTGCCGCCGGCGTTGACGTTCGTCTGGATGGTCGTCTTCGGGCACACGGCCGTCGCTTTCGCCCTCGCCGACGGCGCCGATCTGACGCGGGCCGCCGTGGAGAATCCGTCGATCGCGCTGTTCGCGCTCTTGGAGACCCTGCCGCTCACGCCTGCCCTGATCGGGCTGACGCTCTTGGTCATCGTCGGGTTCTTCGTGACCTCCTCGGACGCCGGCTCCCAGGTCATGGACATCCTGACCTCCGGGGCCCAGCCCGACCGCCCCGTGGCGCAGCGCGTCCTCTGGGCCGTCAGCCAGGGCGCCGTCGCCGGGACGCTGCTCGTCAGCGGCGGACTGGACGCCCTGCAGACGGGCGTGCTCGTCACCGCCTTGCCCTTCTCGGTCATTCTCCTGATCATGTGTTACGGGCTGATCCGCGGGCTGCGCACCGAGCGCGTGACGCTGTCCCGGACGGCCCCGTGGGGTGACCGAGCGATGCCGTCATCCCCAGCTGAGGAGAGCGCGGACCATGGTTGACTGGCGCCAGCGGCTGCGTGAGATCGTGCGGACGCGTCGGGAGGCCCCGGACGCCGAGGCGGACGACGCCTCGGACGCGGGCTCCATGAGCCCGATCGCGGCGTTCTTGGAGACGATCGTGCGGCCCGCCCTCCGGGATGTCGAGGCCGAACTCGCCCAATACGAGCGACGCACCCGGATCGACGACGGCGAGGACTGGATCTCCATCTCGGTCCTGGATGCCGACGGCGAGCCGGAGTTCGTCTTCGCCGTCCAGGGCCGGCCGTTCTACCGCATGACGTTCGCGTTTCCCGAGCTGCCCGACGAGGCCGAGGCCGACAGCTACACGGCCGACATCCTGGTCAACGGGGAGCGCCACGAGCGCGAGGCCCTGGCGTCGTTCACCAAAGCCGATGTCATCGAAGCGTTCCTCGACGCCTACGCCCAGTGGGCCGACTGGTGAGTGCCCGTCGGGCAGCGCCTCGGGATCACGGAGATCGATTGCCGAACGGGCACGCGGCTAGCGCTGCCAGGCCCGTGCCAGCGACGAGACGCCGTGGATCAGGAACGCCCCCGCCACCCAGTAGTAGAGAAATCGGGGGAAGAGCAGGATCAGCGCGCCCACCCCAAGGTAGACCACGCCCATGAAGACGAGGCTCGTCCGCTCCGTCCGTTCGGTCGTCGCGCTCATGGCATCCACCGCCTTGACCAGGGTATGCGAGCCGAGGAAGCGATTCCAGGCGAGCGAGTGCCGCGAGGCGTCGAGCACCGAGTCGCGCACCGCTCCCCAAAATCGGGGGAAGAAGATCGCGTTCAAGAAGATCGCGGCCAGCAGCAGCGACAAGAGGTACGTCAAGCTGGAGTAGTAGTCGCCCCAGGTCAGCAGCAGGCCGACCTCGTCCATGAACAGCCCCAATCCGACGCCGTAGGCGAGGGCCAGCTGGCGCCGCGACAGCCAGGCGAGGTCGACGATGGCGGCCCAGCCGGCGAGTCCGATAAGCAAAATTCCGAAGTAGAAGTGATGGAGGTGGTAGCCGAACAGGATGAGGTTGCGCCCGATGGCGAACCGGACGTCCGGCCGGCCACCCAGCTTGGCGACCGTCGCGAACTCCGTCTCCGCCGAGCCGGCGACGAGCACCAGCGCCCGGATCGCCAGGAACGACGCCAGGAACGATACGGCGATCAGAAAGGGGATTTCGCGTCGAACTGTGGCCTCGATCGTATCACCCGTTCGCGTCCGGGCCGACCGTCGTCACTCGGCGTTGTCGCCGGACGGGCGGTCCCGCGTCGAGATCCGCAACAGCCCCCAGCCCAGGATCCCGGCCACGAGCGACGCGCCCAGAATGCCGATCTTGGCCAGGGCCTCGAACGCCGTGCCGGCGAAGGCCAACCCCGTGATGAACAGCGACATGGTGAAGCCAATGCCGGCCAGCGCCCCGACGCCGACCACCTGAGGCCAGTTGACGCCGACGGGCAGGTCGGCCCAGCCCATTCGGACGGACAGCCAGGCCAATAGAGCCACCCCAAGCGGCTTGCCGACCACCAAACCGACCGCGATGCCCAGGCTGACGGGATGGACCACGCTGGCCCCAAGATCGCCCTCCAAGGAGACGCCGGCGTTGGCCAGGGCGAACAACGGCATGACCCCGAACGCCACCCACGGATGGAGCGCGTCCTCCATGCGCTGCAACGGCGTGGCGACGGCTCGACCGGCGGCCTCCAAGCCGTGCAGGGCCGCCTGTTGTCCCGAGCTGACGATCGTCCAAGACCGAGCGCCCGGGGCCTCGTTCTCGAAGCGCTCCAGCATCGCCCGGCCCCGCTCGATGAAGTCGGGGGTGTTGATGCGGCGTCGGGCCGGCACGGCCATGGCGACCAGCACGCCCGCAACCGTGGCGTGGACCCCCGAATGGAGCACCATGAGCCAGATGAAGACTCCGACGACGACGTAGACGAGCGGCTGGCGTGCGCCCAATCGATTGGCGCCCATCAGGGCCACCAGCCCGAGCGCAGCATAGCCGAGATAGCTCCAGGCGATCGCGTCGGTGTAGAAGAGCGCAATGACGAGCACCGCGCCGATGTCGTCCACGATGGCGACGGCCAGCAAGAGCGCCTTCAGGCCGTCGGGGACGCGCGAGCCGACCAGGGCCAGCACGCCGACGGCGAAGGCGATGTCGGTGGCCATGGGAATCCCCCAGCCGCGGATCGCCTCGGTGCCGGTGTTGAGCGCGACGAAGAGCAGCGCCGGCACGACCATGCCGCCCACGGCCGCGGCCACGGGCAACAGGGCTTTTCGGGCCGATGCCAGGGCGCCCGCCAGGAACTCCCGCTTGATCTCCAGCCCGACCACGAAGAAAAACAGGACCATCAGCCCGTCGTTGATCCAATGGCCGAGCGTCTTGCTCAGGCCGCCGTCCCCGATAGACAGCGATACTTTCGTCTCCCAGAGGGCGAAGTAGCTCTCGGCCCAGGGCGAGTTGGCCCAGACCAGCGCGACGACCGCCGATATCAACAGGACGATGCCACCCGTCGCCTCCAGGTGGAGGAAGTGGGCGATTAACCGCATGGGCTCGCGGAGCGTGAGCTGTCGGGACGTGTCGTTCATGGCGCTACAGCCACCGTTTTCGGCGGAACAGAACCAGCATGATCCCGGCGATCAACGCCATAATCCCCAGTGCCCCAAAGTAGCCCCAGCGCCACTCCAGCTCGGGCATGTATTGGAAGTTCATGCCGTAGATGCCCGCCACGAACGTCAGCGGGATGAAGATGGTGGCGATGATCGTCAGGACCTTCATGACCTCGTTCATGCGATGCGACAGGCTCGACAGATAGACGTCGTGCATCCCGGCGACGATGTCGCGCAGCGACTCGACCGTGTCGATGCACTGGACAGCATGATCGTAGACGTCGCGGACGAAGACGAGCGTCGAGGGCTGGAAGACGGGCGCCTCGCCGCGCACGAGCTTGGCCGCGACCTCACGAAGGGGCCAGATCGACTTGCGCATGAACACGAGCGAGCGCTTCAGGTCATGGACGCGCTCCAACGACGCTGAGTCCGGCGATTCGAGGATCTCCTCGGAGACGTCCTCGATCGCCTCGCTCAGGCTCTCCAGCGTGACGAAGTAGTGATCGACGACGGCGTCGACCAGCGCGTACGCCAGATAATCCGCCCCGACCGACCGGATGCGGCCCTTCGAGGAGCGCAATCGCTCACGGACCGGCTCGAAGACGTCGCCCGGGCGCTCTTGGAGCGAGACGACGTAGCCGGGGCCGACAATGAGGCTGAGCTGTTCGTCGATCAGCTCTTGGCGGTCCGAGTCGAACTGGATCATCCGCAGGACGATAAAGACGAGGTCTTCATAGTCGTCCAGCTTGGGACGCTGGCCGGTGCTCAGAATGTCCTCGGTCACGAGCGGATGGAGGCCGAGGCGTTCTCCCAATGTCTGCACGACCTGGACGTCGTGGAGCCCGTCGACGTTCAGCCACGTCACCGACGGGCCCTCCTCCAACGGAAACGCCTCGTCCACGGCGGCCAGCTCGCGCTCGTCCAGGCGCTCGGCGTCGTAGTCCATCCGATGGATCTGGACGCGCTCGGTCTTGACCTCGCCCGTGTGGACGAGCGTGCCCGGGGCCGCCCCCGGCGCCTTCTTCTGTCGTCGCAACGGTCGAAACCCCGCCTTCATCGCTTTCCGTTATACGCTGCCCATTTACGGGTTTGCAAGCCCGTCACGGCTGGCATTCGAAGGCCTGGGGACCCACCATGGCCCATGAGCGATTGGACCATCCGAGGCCTGGAAGCGACCGACTACGACGCGCTGATCGCGCTGTGGCAGCGAGCGGGGCTGCCGTTCAAGCCTGAGGGACGGGATACGCCGACGGCCATCGCGGATCAGTTGGCCCAATCCACGTCGATCTATCTCGGCGCGGTCCAAGATGAGACGCTCGTGGGCGCTGTCCTCGGCACCCACGACGGCCGCAAGGGCTGGATCAACCGACTGGCCGTCCATCCCGATCACCGAGGCCGCGGCATCGGGCGAGCGCTCGTGGAGCACGTCGAAGGGCGCCTGCAAGAGCAGGGGATCGAGATCGTGGCCGCGTTGGTCGAGGACGGAAATGAGACGTCGTTCGAGGTGTTTCGGACGCTCGGCTACGTCCGTCATGC
>JAHEOA010000130.1 GCA_018609825.1 Candidatus Bipolaricaulota bacterium
AAAACGTAGATCTTGCCGAGCTTTTCGAGCTTTGCGGCCCGGGTGTTCTGAGGCGCGTGGAGCGTCCGGTAGCCGACCATCTCGGTCAGGCGATCGGCCATCGAATCACTCGAGACGTCGGTATGGATGAACCAGACCTTCGCGCCCTGATAGTACGCGTCGATGACGGGCATCGTCTCATAGGGATGCGTTTGGTAGGGCTGCGTCGCCCCCAAGGATGGCCCCTTGGGCGTCGGCATCTCACTGCCGATCCACAGCCCAAGACCGAGCGACGCCACCGAGGCCAACAGGATCAAGACCCATCGCGTCATACGTCAACCTCCCAGGAATCAGGTTGGGGCCAGCCTACAGCTTCCAGCGGGCTGGAAGGTCAAGCGAGGGTTGAAACGTCGGAATGGGCGTCGGTTCCGAAGCCCTCGATATCGGGACAGATGGCCTCTTCCTCGCCTGTCTCGGCACGCTCTTGGACCTCGTCCAGATACTGGGCCAACTCCTGACGAAATGCCTGTAGCTGTGCAATCTGTCGATCGAGCTCTTCCAACTTATCGGCCAGCATCGAGCGAACGTCCTCGCAGGGGAGCTGGCCGTTTTCACGGATGGTTAAGATATCCCTGATCTCGTCCAAGGACATGCCGAGAGTCTGGGCCTTCTTGACGAACTCCAGCTTGCGGGCGGCCTCCCATGGGTAGACGCGATAGTTGGCGTCCGTCCGCTCCGGCTCGGGCAGCAGTCCGATCTGCTCGTAGTAGCGGATCGTCTTCGGGTTGACGCCGACGGTCTTGGCCAGCTCGCCGATGTACATGCAATTCGCCATGGGCCTTTCCGCTCGCTTACGTCGAGGTTGATGGCAGGACCTTCAGGATTTCGCGTCTCAATGCCTCATAGCCCGTCGGGTGCGCATCGCGGTAGGTGATGACGTTGTTGCGATTGAGCACCAGCGTGGTGTCCAGGCTCCGCACGCGGAACAATTGGGCGATCTGACCGCTGAGCGCGTGCGGCCAGGGGCCGCCATACTGTTCCTGGAATCGTCGGGTATCGGCCGGGCTGTCGGTCTGGGGGTCGGCGTCGACGCTGATGATCTGGACGTGATCGCCGTATTGGCGATGGAGCTTGGCCAGCGCCCGCTCCTCCGGAATGCAGGAGCCGCACCACGCAGCCATGAAGAAGATCACCTTGGGCCGGTCGGCATTGTAGGAAATGCGATCGCCGTCGATGCTCGTCAGGGAAAACTCGGGGGCGCGATTGCCGACCGACGTGCCCACGCTGCTGCGGGTTACCTGGGCCTTCTGTCCCGTCGGAGCCATATCGGATGCACCAGCCAGGTCGCCTCCCAGGAACGCGTAGCCGAGTACGCCCAGGACAAGGATCCCCGCGGCAACGCCAAGGGCCGCGAGGACGGTCGGGGTCGTCAACCGCTCATGCCAGCTCCGAGTCGAATGTCCCGTGTCGCGCTGATGCTGCCGGAGCGCCTGTGCGGAGACGAAGGTTTGATGGCACGTCTCACATCGTCGGTTCGCCATCGGTCGATCGCCCTCCTTCCCGTTGGACCGGCGGACAGGGCACGCTCCCGTAGGAACAAAAGATACAGCAGTTGCCTGGTTTCGGCTGGAGTGTCGTGCCGCACCGTCTGCATCGATAGTGGATTTGACAGCTCGTCTCCGGCATGCGCTCTTCGGCGTCCATGCCGCACTCCGGGCAGGTGATCGCGGAGACCGTCTCAATGGGGTGATTCATGCAACCATCGCCTCGTTCTCCAGATCGAGATAGCGGCCCACGACCGGCCGATGGAGCGCGTAGAAGATCGTCGTCCCGTCCCGTCGCGTCGTCACCAAGTTGTGGTTCCGCAGCACCCGCAGTTGATGGGAGACCGTCGACGTCGACTCGTCCAGAACGTCGGCCAGGTCGCAGACGCACAGCTCCGGCTCCCGGTGGAGCAGATAGAGGATCTTCAACCGTGTTTTGCCGCTGAGGGCGCTCAACACCGACTGCAGCTCGCGCAGCGGCTCATTGCCCTCGATCTGATCGCGCAAGTCGCGGATGCGTTCCGGCGTGATCGTCGGCCCGATGCAGCGGAATCCCTCGTGGTTGACGGATCGCTCGTAGCTCATCGCCGCCTCCATAGTTGAACAAGTATTCAAATAGAGCCTAACATTCATCTGGCCGTTGTCAAGGATCCCTGATCCGGCGGTTGGCTCAGTCGGTCTGCGCGATGACGACCCCAGCCATGCCCTCGGCCTCATGGCCCGGAACGGGGCAATACGCTTCGTATTCGCCGGGCGGAAGCGTGAGCGTCATCGTCTTCGTCTGGCCTGGCTGGAACGGCTCGACGACCCACTCCTTCTCCTGGCCATGGACCTCGCCCTCGATCTCGAAGCCGTGGGCGATCGTGCCCGAGTTGCGCACGACCAACGTCAGCTCCCGATTGGCAGGGACGGTCAACTCCTGGAAGCCGAGCGTCCACTCCTCCATGTTAACGTCGATCCGCTGGCCGGCGGCCTGGGTCGCCTCCCCCGACGGGGCCGTTGATGAATCACCGTAGGGCGATCCCACCAGAAAAACCGCCGCGGCGGCGGCCACTGCGAGCGCCGCGAGGATCAGGATGGTCCGAGTGCTGAGCACGAATCATCACTCCTGTGTGTGAAGGCTCCGTTCTGCGCATTGTAACGCGCTTCGGAGACAGTGAGAATATGGGGCGGTCCATGAGACGATCAGCGCTTGAAGTCGTCGGCCACGATGATGTCCTGCTCGAACATGATGTGTAGGAACGGCTGGTTCTTCCCGTTGGGCAGGGTGAACTCCGTGTGGACCGGCTCGAAGGCGGGTCCATGTTCGGTGATCTTCACCGGGCGCACGACGACGTGCGTATGGTGAGCCTGTCCAGCGATCGTGTTCTCGCTCGCAAGGGGCAGTTCGGTCTGGACGGCCAGCTCGTAGTCCCGGTTCCGAACGGTCTGGGTCGTCATGAAGTGGATCCATTGGTTCCGGTTGACCGTCTCGCCGTTGACGATCACTTTCCCAATGCCCCAGAACGCCCCGTAGCTGAACACCCGGGGGAACAACGGCGACTCGGTGCCGGTGGTGCCGTGAAGCCAGGCGTCGGTGACGACCCCGCCGCCCGTCTCCCAGTCGGGGATGGGCGGCTGCCAGAGCCGCTCGACCTTCAACGCATACTCGTTGCCCTGCGGATCGGTGAACGAGGCCGTGACGTCCACGTCATCGGGCGCGTCGGCCCATTGCCCGGGTTGATCATACGGGACGCGATCCCGATAGACCGCCCGGAATGAGCCGCCCACGATCTTGCCCTTGTCGCTCACGGCCGTGGGGTTCTTGGTCGTCGTGAACGCGGTCCCAGCGTCATTGGTGGCGCGGGCCTTCATCGGCAGCCCGCCTAGGATGGGGATCTCGCTCAACAGCTGGGGCACCGACTCGTCCAGCGGGGCCGGCAGTTGCTTGGCCTTCTGAACGACAGGTTCGACAAGGGCCTTGGGATGCTGGGGCGTGCCCCATTCGAGCTCGCCCAGCTCGCGCTTGCCCGGCAAAACCCAGTAGACGGTTTTCCCTTCGTCTTGCTTGACTTCGACGGTTCGGCCGGGGCCCGTCGTCTCTGGCTCGGGCGAGAACAGTTCCGGAAAGGCCGCCAGCGCGGCCAGACCGAGCCCCAGCAACAGCAGAATCGTCGTCAGCGTCTTGGACATAAACGTCGTGCCTCCTTAGTGCTTGGACACTAAACGTGCTCAGTTCCTTCGTCTTGCGATCGAGTTCTCCAAATCCAAAGACAGCGTCGTGGAACGGGACCACGCCTCGGCCATCTCCGGCGCGCGCTTGTCGTACCAGGCCTGCTTTCCGGTCTCAGCCATCGTTCCCCTCCACTTTGGAAGAAGCTGTCGGCAGCACCCTTTGGTATTTGGCGGATAACGCCCGGTTCGTGGTGCATACGTTGCATATGTCTGGCATTGAGCGAGCACACGCTCGGTCAAGACCGACACGTCGCAGGTTACGGGCATCGTCATCTCATCCCGGCTCCGAACAATCGGCCCGCTCGCCAGGCGCAGGGCTACCCGCCGGTCGGACGCAGGCGATCGCCTGAGCGAGCCGTTCCGTACAGATGCCGTAGTAGATGCGGCGCCCGCGACGCTGTGCTTCGATCAGCCCCGCATTTCGAAGCTCCTTGAGGTGATAGGAGATCGTCGGCGGGGCGATCTCCAGCGCTTGGGCCAGCTCGCCGACGTCGCAGCATGACTCGGAGAGGTCACAGGCATCCGGACCGCTGCACTGCAGCGCCTTGTCGAGGAGCTGGCGCACGATACGGACCCGGTGCTCGTTGGCGAGGGCATGGAACACCTCGGCCGCTTGGGCCGGGTCCAGGGACGCGGTCGTCGTCCAAAGTTCCATTGTTTTAGAAATATAGTATAGCGATGGGAGGTCGTCAAGGTCCCTTCCTCGGATCGACTCGCGAGACGGTTATGGGTCGCTCCAACCGTCGAGTTGCGGAACGGGATGGCCTGGGCTGCTGGCCTTCGGGACAAATGTCCCGAGGGCAATCAGGACATACGGCTCTAGTTAGTGCCCTGAAAAGACCGGACCATGGTTGTTGAATCCATTTCGCAAGGAGGGATGACCAACATGCGCTTCAACGAAGCGTCCGGGATGAGCCGTCGACGCTTGTTCCGCACCGCCGGTGCCGCTGCTGTCAGCGGGTTGGCTCTCGGGGTTGGATCCGGGGTGATGAGCCCACGACCGGTTCTCGCCCACGAGGGCGAGGAGGCCGTCGCGCTCGAGATCCACTTGGGCGAGATGTTCTTCCAGGTTCACGAGCGCAACGGCGAGGCGGTTGACGCGGCCAAGAACGCGCCGGTCGAACTGAGGGCCGGCCAGGAACTTCAAGTCCGCTTTGAGAACGTCGGGAACGTGGAACACGAAATCCACTTCGGCCGGAACGCCGTCAAGAACGACGAAGGCCAGTTCGTCGAGTACGAGCAGACGCTCTTTGGCGGCGGCTTCCGCGGACTGCACCTGCTGCCCGGCCAGTCGGGTAAGCTCCACATGGAGGTGCCCGCCGAGAGCGCGGGCGAATGGGAGATGGGCTGCTTCATTCCCGGCCACTACGAAGCCGGCATGAAGGCCCCGTTGAACGTGGTCGCCGAGTAAGCGCTTTCGGCCTCCGAAATGCCCCGACCCGGCGGGACGCTTGCGTCTCGCCGGGTTCCGCGTTCCGCATGACCGAGACCGCCATCAGGCGTCCTTGGCCGAATCGTCCGGCGTCGGATCGATCCAGCCCTCCTCGTGGGCCTTGAGGGCGGCCTGCGTGCGGTTGTTGACGTGCAGCTTGGAAAAGACCGTGGACAACCGATTGCGGACGGTCTTTTCAGCGATTTCCAAGCGCTTCGCAATATCTTGGTTGCTCTGCCCTTCGGCGACCAGTTCGAGGATCCCGCGCTCGCGACGGGTGAGATGGACGACCTCCGCACCGGCGTTCGGGCGACCGATCTGGCGGAACTCGTCCAGCATCTTGCGGGCGATCGCGGGATCCAGCCAGGCCTCCCCGGCGTGCACGGCTCGAATCGTCTCGAGCAGTGTCTCCGAGCCGGTGTCCTTGTGAACGTACCCTTTGGCGCCGGCCTTGACCGCTTGGAAGAGATGGTCCTCGTCGCCGTACATGGTCAGGATGATGACGGCGATCTCGGGAAACTCGCGGTTGATCCGCTGGGTGGCGGTGATGCCGTCGACGCCCGGCATGTGGATGTCCATGAGCACGATATCGGGTTGGAAATATCGGGCGCGCTCGCACGCCCCGTCGCCGTCGGTCGCTTCCCCGACGACGCGAATGTCGTGTTCGGTGTTGAGGAGCCGACCCAACCCCTGACGCACGAGCTTGTGGTCGTCGACGACGAGCAGCTCAATCATCCGATGGCTCCCGGGGCGGCCTGGCGTTCAGCGGCAACGTCGCGATGACCCGTGTGCCGTTCGGAGACGAGTCGATCGAAAAGTCGCCGCCGCGTGCCTCGACGCGCTCGCGGACATGGCGCAGGCCGAGGCCATCGCCGTTGCGCACGGCCGCGTCGACGTCGAAGCCGCGGCCGTCGTCGCGTATTTCCGCTTTGATGTGATCGTCCGGGAGGTCAAAGGTGACCCAGGCCCGCTCCGCCTCGGCGTGCTTGGCGACGTTGTTGAGCGACTCCTGGACGAGGCGATAGAGCGTCCCTTCCAACTCGGGCTCGAAGCGCCGTTCCGTCCCCTCGACCGTGACGTCGACGTCCAGGCCGACCTTGTTCTCCAGGTCCGAACTGAGCCGACGGACCGCCTCGATCGGGCCGAGCTCCTCCAGCTCAACGGGCCGCAGCGCCCAGATGAGCCGGCGCAGGTCGGCGATTGATTCGCTCAACAGCGAGCGCAGTTCGGCCAGCTCCGCTTCGACGCGCTCGGGATGATCGTGGGCCAGCTTCTTGGCCACATCCAGCTGCAGCCCGAGGAAGTACAGGTTCTGCGCGACGCCCTCGTGGATCTCGCGGGCAATGCGGGCCCGTTCATCTCCCACCGCGCGCTCCCGGCGCTCGCGCTCGCGCTCGGCTCGCTGCTCCGCCCGTTGCTTGGAGCGAAGTTGACGTTCGATCCAGGCCAGGACGCCCCACGTCACGGCCGGCCCAACCAGTCCGTAGAACGCGATCTCCACCAGGTAGTGATACGTCGCGCCCAGCTCGTGGATGTAGCGGACGAAGTAGAGCTGATAGCCCAGGACGACCATCAGGATGGCAGCGGGCAGAAGGCGGCGCAGCAGCGCCACCTGTTCGCGGGTTGAGCGTTCGAAGAACCCCATATCGGCCCCATTATAGGAACGTCGTCGACCGTCCCAACAGGGGCAAATGTCCCTAGCGGATGTGGCCGTACAGGGGAGACGACGGGTTTCAAGGAGGCTCGGGAGAGCTGACCTGGATCATTTGCGGTCTTGAACGGGCAGCGTATCATCCCCTGGAACGGCCTGGCAGCATAACCGGATAGGTAGCACTGGAGATGCCATGAGACGCCCAACGGGCCTGATCGGAGTGGTCGGCGTAGCCCTGCTGCTGATTGCCTACGCGGCAAGCGCCGGCCCGGCCTGTTCATCCTTTGTGCCTACCCACACAGCTGACCCTCAACCACGGGGTCCGGCCAGTGACTGCGGATGCGGGGATCAAGCCGGCGAGGCCGGGGCCGACGGCTCGGCCCCCTGTTCCGCCTGTGCGACCGCGGCGCTGCCGACGCTGGATCTGATGCCCCGGACGGCGGTTTGGCTGGCCGTCATTCCTCTCTCCTTGCCAAGCCCGATGGACGTCCCGTCACGCCCAGACCGCCCGCCCCAAGCCTGATTCCCCTTTTCCGATCCCGTCGGTGTCCAACGGACCGAGCTTGTGTCGGTCCCGCGCCTGCTTGAAAGGGGAGGAGCATGAAGCGACTT
>JAHEOA010000131.1 GCA_018609825.1 Candidatus Bipolaricaulota bacterium
ACATCTCGACCTCCGAGCAGGGCCTGGGCGGGATCGCCTGGAGCGACCCGCAACAATAAAAAGACTATGGTAACCAACACCAAAACCGTGACCGGGATCAGCATCAAACGTACGAGCGTAAACTGGAGGACACCCTTCATCAAGCATCACCAAAGCTGGAGCTAGTGGCAGCGGTTTGCGCCATTATAGATGCTCATCGGGGTGGTGCCAAATCATAAGCGCATGAGCGGAGGGTGTCACTCCGATCCCATTTCGGCATCCAGCACAGCCGTCTTTGGATGGAACGACAGCCAGGCGAACCAGTAGGCGGTCGTCACGGCCAACTCACGCCGTGCGCCGGCGCCGTCGTCAATCTGGGCGCGGATCTCACCCGACTCGCTCCGGGTCATCTCAACCGCGCGCCCATCGACGGGGACCTCAAGCGTCTCGCCGTGATCCAGGCGCTCCTCCGGAACGGCGACGCTAAGGCCGCCCTCCGTCTCGATCCCGATGACGACGGCCTTCGACGCGAGCCGATCGTCGTCGAAGTCCTCGGCGCCCGCTTGCGGATCGGCCGCGTAATCCGCGTAAGGGTCGCTGCCGTAGTCGAATAGGTGGTCCCGCGAACGCCCGCCGCGACTTCGGGCCATCCCGGACGGCACCGCTGGGCGCGTGTAGGAATCGCGACCGCCTAGAGCGTCGCCGTCCTCCGGCCGGGCCAGGACCTGGCCGTTCGGGTACTGAGCGGTCCAATCCTTCCACCGCAGGATGTCCATCGCCCGACGCTGTAGCGTGTGGCCGCTGCCCACCAGCGGGCCCACAATGGGGCGGGCTTGGAGCTGCGACCAGTAGGAGCCCGTCGGGCGATCATAGAGGATCAGGTTGTCCCGGTAGAGCCGTCCCGCGACGCCGAACGTCAGCCGAGTCGAGTCGGGGGTTGGCCGGACGAAGACGAGCGCCGAGCGACAGAGCGGACAGTACGTCACGGCGATCGGGGTGTCGTCTAGGCGATCGTTGACGACCTCGTGATAGTTCAAGATCCCGAACGGGTACGCGCGGGCCGAGCCGTCGTCGTCGAGGGAGATCACCCGATGGCTGGCGCTGAGCCATGAATCGGCCTCGTCGGCCGGGACGAACGACGGATCGTCGATGGAGAGGATGCAGTCCTTGCCGGCGCAACCGGGGCTGAACTTCTCCTTATCCAGCCCGGATCGATAGCGGACGTTGGCCGGATCGACCTCATCGGCGAGTCCGAGATCGGCCAATTCGCGCTCGTTGAAGTAAGGCTCGAACGCCCCCTTGGCAAACGCGGCGGACTCGTCGGTCGCCGGCGCCTCAGCGGACGAGAACAGGGCCGTCGGGACCCATCCGCCGATCGCGAGGGCGAGTCCAGCGACCACCAACAGGCCCCCGAGCGGCCATAGACCCGCTCGGCCTATCGAACGTCGCGACATCCTCATCACCTCGTCTTGCGGCAACGTTGGCGAATGCCAACGCGGAAACGTCTCAGGCGGCCGAATTGGCCGTGGGCTTGCGCGGTCGGCATGAGCATGCTAGCAAGCTCGATCGACCTGGGGTGTAAGCGGCCTTACAGCAGCGCCCTCGACGGCGCCCTAATCTGGCAGCTGTTGAGGGAGGACGTGCCATGGAAACGTCAACGTTGACGCGATCCGCGAAGCCGACTATAATCCGCGCAAGACTGTTCCCAGGGAGGAATGAGACGACATGGTCGGTGATCGACTTTGTCCGGGTTCCAACTGAACGCATCCGCCGCATAGTCCATCGATTCCCCCTTTCCCTTTTCCTGCTGCATATCCATTCCGACTGCGCATGTCGCGCGCTCCCCCTTAACGGCTCCTGTACCAAGGGGCGGGACGTGCGACCGCTCCTCAGGGGCTAGCGCGTCCGCCCCGACCCCAGACTCGCGCTGTCCATCCAGTCGCCGCAAGCCGAACCGAACCGTGTTTGCGCGGCTTTGCGATTGGCGCGCCTGATACAGCGACGCGACCGCTCGGCGACTCGCAATATGACGCTTGACGAGGAATCCACTGTGCATCTCAGGAGGATGTCGATGACGACGACCGCAACGGAACCGGACACCGCGCTTGATGCGCGGCCTCAGCCTTGGCTGACCGGCATCGGCGACACGCCCTTGCTCCGGCTCCATCGGATCAACGCCGACGTCCCGCATGTCGAGCTGTTCGCCAAGGCGGAGTGGACGAATCCCGGCGGCTCGGTCAAGGCTCGCCCGGCCCTGTCGATGATCGAGGATGGGGAACAGCGGGGTGAGCTCCAGCCCGGCCAGACGATCCTGGACGCCTCCTCGGGCAACACCGGCATCGCGCTCGCGATGATCGGCGCGGCCCAAGGCTATCCCGTCACGATCTGCCTGCCCGCCAACGCCGACGAGGTCTGCAAGCGGACGCTGCAGGCCTACGGGGCCGAGCTCGTGCTGACCGATCCGATGGAGGCCTCGGACGGGGCAATCGAAAGAGCTCAAGCACTGTATGATGCCGATCCGGATCGGTACTTCTATCCGAACCAGTACGACAACCCGGCCAACTGGCGCGCCCATTACCGAACGACGGCTGAGGAGATCTGGCGCCAGACCGACGGGCGGGTGACGCATTTCGTCACAGGGCTCGGCACGAGCGGGACGTTCGTCGGCACGGGCCGCCGGCTGCGCGAACTCAACCCGGACGTCGAGCTGATCTCGATCCAGCCCGACGGCCCCCTGCACGGCCTGGAGGGCTTAAAGCACATGCCGACGGCCTTGGTGCCCGGTATCTACGACGAGACGCTGGCGGACGCCAACCTGGAGATCCCGACGGAGGAGGCCTATGCGACCGCCAAACGCCTGGCGCGCACGGAAGGGATCCTGGCCGGCTTCTCCTCCGGCGCCAACCTGGCGGGGGCCTTGCGCGTGGCGCACGAGATCGACGATGGCGTGGTCGTGACCGTCTTCTGCGACGGGGGCCAACGCTATCTCGAGGCGCCCGTATGGGCCGACGAGGATGAGTCAGCATGATGATCTATCTGGAAGCTGAGCAGCAAGGACAGATCGCCCGTCACGGCGAATGGACGTATCCGCATGAGGGCTGCGGACTGCTCCTGGGCCAGCTGGACTCCGACGCGATCCGCGTGGCCGGGGTCCTGACGGTGGACAACGTCCGCGACGACTCGCGCCACAATCGCTACGTCATTGCGCCCGAGGACGTGCTGCGCGCCGAGCGCGAGGCGGATGCACGAGGGCTTGGCTTGGTCGGCTTCTTCCACTCCCATCCCGACGCCCCGGCCGAACCGTCGGCATATGATCTTG
>JAHEOA010000132.1 GCA_018609825.1 Candidatus Bipolaricaulota bacterium
ACCGACCTCGAAGAGCATCACCACCGGCCCGAGGTAGACGAACGGCGGGATCGTCTGCATTGTGTCCAGGATCGGGCGTAAGATCGCGGCAAACGTGTCGCTACGCGCGGCCAGTATGCCGAGCGGGATCGCGATGATGACCGCGATCACGACGGCCACGATCACTTGACTGAGCGTGTTCATGCTCTCGCCCCACATGCCAAGCAACCCGAGCGAAAAGACCGCCAGGCCGCAGAACAGCGCCAACAGCCAGCTGCCGACCAGCCGGCCCAATGCCGCGACGGCGAGGATCAGCAGTGGCCAGGGCAGCCAGGTGACAAAGAAGTCCCGGAGCGGGCTGAGCACCTGGAGGATCATGAATCGATTGAACGGGCCGGTGCCGATGGGCAAGTTTCCGATCTGGTACAGGTTGACGCGCATCCAGCGAATCGCGTCGTTCACCGGCTCCTGGAAGCTGAAGCTCAGGCGATCGGGAAACGCCTGCCCGCCGAGCTCCAGGATCCCGTACCCGAACGCGACCAGGCCGATGACGGCGGTCAGCGGAAACGCCGCACGCTGGAACGCCGCGCGCGTGGCCCTGGTCGTCGCTCGAGAGCGGCCGAGCAGGCGTCCGATCGTTTCGACCACCAGCGACACGCCGGTCGCGACGCCGTGGGCGAGATGCCGACCCCCGATGAAGACTGCGGAGATGACCGTCTCGATCGCTCTCAACACTCGGAACCGGTACGTGTTGCGCTTGGGGAAGACGGGAACGCGAGCGTCGAGCCCGCCGGACCGCCGTCCGCCATCGCGCTCGCTGAAGCCGTAGCTGAGGCGGTCAAGGAGGATGGCGATGAACACGACCGCGAGGCCGGCCTCGAGGGCGCGGCCCATCTCCAACAGGTTGAGCGCGATGAGGATCTCCTCGCCGAGCCCGCCCGCGCCGATCAGCGAGGCGATGATGACGATGCCGAGCGCCATCATGATCGTCTGATTGATGCCGAGCATGATCGACGGCAGCGCCATCGGGATCTGGACCTTGCGCAGAATCTGGCCCGGCTTGGAGCCGAAGGCGATCGCCGCCTCGACGGTCTCTTTCGGCACCTGTCGGATGGCCAGGTTGGTGAGGCGCACGATCGGCGGCGTGGCGTAGATGATCGTCGCGACGGCGCCGGAGACGTTGCCCGTGCCGAAGACGAGGATCACCGGGATGAGATAGACGAAGGCCGGCATCGTCTGCATCGTATCCAACACGGGACGGATGGCGCTGGCCAAGCGGTCGCTGCGCGAGGCGAGGATGCCCAACGGAAACCCGATCAGCAAACAGATGAAGATGGAGACCGCCATCAGCGACAGCGTCGACATGCTCTGCTCCCAGAGCCCGACGGCGCCCATGTAGAGCAGCGTGACGACCGCGATGAGCGAGGTGCCGAGCCCGCCGCGCAGGCCGATCAGAAAGGCCGCGGCGACGATGACCTGCCACGGCAGCCACAGCATGAACGCCTCGACCTCGCGGAACATGGTGCCCAGCCCGGAGCTGAGCGGGTTCAAAAACCAGGTAAACAGCGGATGGGAATTCCAGTTGTCGCGGATCCAGCTCTCGATCGCGTTGACCACGACGCGCAAGTGGAGGTTCAATGCCTCGGGGAAGCCGGTGAGGTCGACCGGCAGGGCCCGGACCACCCGTACGAGCAGCACGAGCGCGGCGACGCCCAGCCCCATCTGGAGCAGCCGAAACAGGAGCCGGCCGATGGGATGGCGGAACAGCGGAAGCGCCTTGACGCGCGCAAGGCCTCCGGTCTCTTTTTGATCCGGCTGTCGGTCGAGCGTGTTGGGTTCAGCCATGTCGATTGACGGTTGAGTGACTTGACTAAACGATCAGCGCGGTCTCAGCAACCGTTTCGCCCTCTAGCTTACGCGGTTGACGGCGGAAAGAGAGAAGGACCCGGTGTCACGCCGGGCCCTTCCCTTGGCATCGGCTTGGATTCGAAGTTCAATGCGCGACGGTTACGGGATCCAGTTCTGCCAGACGCCCTCGTTGTCCGCGATCCACTGGCGGGCCGCCTCCTCGACGGAGAGGTCGTCGAACTCCATCGCGCCGATCATGTTGATCTGGTCGTCGTTGTCGGTGTACTGGAAGTTGTTGAAGAACTCGTAGACCTGAGGGGCCGTGTCCTGGAGGCCGGCCGTGGCGATCTTGGTCAGCTTGTCGACGGGGTAGCCGCAGTCGACGTCCTCGGGCTCCTCTTCGGCCTTGGAGTATTTGTACGCGCACAGGTCGTCGTGCTGAGGCAGCTCAACCTGGGTGAGATCGAGCCGAGCGTGCTGGGCGTGCGGCGTCCAGAAGTAGAAGAGCACGGGCTGGCCACGGTCGATGCGGGCCTCGACCTCCGCGAGCATGGCCGATTCGGAGCCGGCGAAGACCTTCTCGAGGTAGAGGTCAAGGTTGTCGATGATGTGCTCGTCGTACTGGGTAAAGCTCGGATCGGCCCCGAGAAAGCGGCCGCGCGGCTGGGTCTCCGGGACGGACAGCTGGCTGGCGACCTCCTCGTCCTGATAGCCTTGCCAGCTCGCGGCCGACGGATAGTTCTCGATGTAGTTCGTGTCGGCCCACCAGCCGATCACCCCGTCGATGCCCAGCCAGCCGAGATCCTCGACAACGCCGCGCTGTTCGATGAACTCCTGGATGTTCTCCTGGTGGCCGGACGGCCAGACCTCTTGGCTGACGTGGGCGTCGCCGCGGGCCAGCGCGTCCCATTGGGCCGTCTCGCTGAGCGATGTGACCTCGGCCGAGACGCCCAACTCCTCCTCGAGCAGGATGCGGGCCACCTGCGCGTTGGCGCGCGAGGCCGACCAGGGGTTTTGCACGATCCGGATCGGCTGGTCCTGGGCTCGCAGGATGCCCGGCCCCAGCAACGAGGATCCGGCAAGGGCGATAGCGCTGCCCTTCAACGTGGAACCGATGAACGTCCGTCTCGTCAGAGACATGAAGCATTCCCCCTTATACGTTGTTGTGACGGGTTACAGAGAAGGTCTTTGGCCCGATGGGATGACTTGCCTCCCCCGCACCCGGTGCGTACTATATGGCTGTATGGCCATATATCTGTATAGATTAATCGACGCTCCGAGTGATGTCAAGTGCCGGACGTCGTCACGGGGGTCGCACTAACTCAGCGCGTGCAACGTTGAGGTCCTAGCTTTACTATTGGCGTCAAGGAGACGAACATGAGACAGAACGATCTTTCCAACAAACAGTATCGCATCCTTGAGTTCGTCTTTGATCAGATCAGCATGCTGGGACAACCGCCAACGATTCGCGAAATCTGCAACCAATTCGGCTTCGCCTCCCCGCGCAGCGCGAGCGATCACCTGAGGGCGTTGGAGAAGAAAGGCTACATCTATCGCAGCCATTCGCCACGCGGCATTCAGCTCGCCTACGACAAGGTCTGGGCGCTTTTCGGCATACCCATCGTCAAGCACATCGATCCGGACGCGCCTGAGTTGTTGCATGCCAAGTTCGCTGGAACGCTGACCCCCTCGGATCTCTATCCGGTTGATCGGAACCTTTACGCGGTCTACATGCCGGATGATAGCATGGAGGGGAAAGGCATTCGGCGGAACGACTTGCTCATCATCCGCGAGCAGGCCGAGGCATCGTTGGGTGACGTCGTGTTGGCCTTCCTCAACGGCGCCGACGCCGACTGGGCCGTCCGGACGCTGCAGAGGGACAAGGCCGGCACCCGTCTTGCGGCCGCGGGCCCGGACGTTCCGTCGGTCCCCTTGTCGGACGCAGCGCTGCTCGGCGTGGTCTTGCGCGTCGTTCGGAACCTATAATCCGGCTCAAGATCTCACGTTGATCCAAACACGTTGCAGGCGTAGCTTCCCTGCGTCATCCTCAACTCAGGCGGAATAAATCTCGCTTTGGAGGATGACATGACCGAGCTCCGACACCGTCTGGCGGCGATCCTGACCGGGGTCGGCATCCTCTATCTGGGCCAGGCTCTGCTCACGACCCTCATCGGCGTCCGCATGTCAGCAGAGGGCTTCAGCGCGCTCAGCATCGGCGCGATCACGTCGGCGTTCTACGTCGGTGGCGTGTTGGGGTCGCAGCTGTGCAACCGGCTCGTCAAGCGGGTTGGCCACATTCGCGCGTTCGCCATCTTCGCCGCGTTATTGGCCAGCTCGGCGCTGACTCACACCCTGATCGTGACGCCCTGGGCCTGGGTTATTCTTCGCGCCATGGGCGGCTTCTCCATCTACGGCCTGTATCTCGTCGCCGAGAGCTGGCTCAACGCCGCGGTCACACCGGCCATCCGAGGGCGCGTGCTCGGCGCCTACATGATCGTCACCTTCGTGGCGTTGACCATTGGCCAACTGTTGCTCAACGCTGCCGATCCGGCCACGTATCACCTCTTTGGCCTGAGCGGCATCGTCTTCGCGCTGGCGCTTGTGCCCGTGGCGCTGACCCAGACGCGGGATCCGGTCGAGATGACCACCCAACACCTCTCACTGAGGCATCTGTTCGCGATCTCGCCGTTCGGCCTGATCGGCAGCCTCGCCTCGGGCATGGTCATCGAGGCGTTTCTGTCGCTGGGATCGGTTTACGCGCAAAAATCGGGCTTCACGACGGTCCAGATCTCGCTGTTCATGTCGGCGCCCATCGTCGGCGGGCTGTTGCTGCAATGGCCGTTCGGCTGGCTCTCCGATCGCTTCGACCGGCGATGGACGTTGCTCGGAATCGCCGGAGGCACGGCCCTTTCGGCGCTGGGCGTAATCGGGCTTGGCGACGTCGCCTTCCCGGTGCTGCTGGCCGTGGTCACCGTGCATGGGGGCCTGTTCTTCTCCTTGTATCCGCTCAGCCTGGCCCACGCGAACGACAAGGCTGAGACGGATCAGTTCGTGGAGCTGAGCCGCGGGCTACTGCTGGCTTACTTTCTGGGGGCTCTCTTGGCGCCCTTCGTCGGCAGCCTCATGATGGACCCGCTCGGTCCGAGCGGCCTGTTCGTCGAGATCACGCTCATCGCCGGCCTGTTGACTTTGTTCGGACTCTATTCGCAATGGCGATCGGCATCCGTGCCCGATCACAAGCAAGAGGAGTTTTATCCGTATGGCCCCCACACGACCACGGAGGTCTACGGGATCGACCCTCGCCAATCCGATGCATCGTCGGATCAGGGCGACGATCACCCCTAGGATACACGCCTTCGAGGCGCGATCCGAACCTGGGAACCGCCGTGGATCGCGGCGAGCTTGCCGGTGCGTGAGCGGCGAAGGAGATCCTGCACCGTCGATGCCAGCGTGGCGAGCCGACGGATGAGTGGACGATAGGTTCGCTCTGGCCCGCAACGACAACGCCTCGCTGGCCCATGACGGAATGGCTTCATAAGGCGCCGTTGGTGGCGTTCGTTCCGACTGCGCCAGACAGCATGATGTCGGGTGTGGCCGTCTATACGCTGGCAACGGCGTTGTTCGTCCGTCGAGGAGCACGCATGGTTGAAACTGGAGGACAAGAGACGGTCAGCATCCCGCTGGCCACTGCCGCAGCCCCCACGGCACCGCTACGGGATCGGTATTTGCCGAGCCCGGGATCGAGCTATTTCGCGCAATCCGCGGGCTTCGGCGACCGTGTCTAGGCCCTCATTGAAGACGGGGAGATATCCAGCAAGGCCCAATGGGCCATTCAGCCCCTGGCCCGCTGAGCTCGCTTCTTGCCGATGTTGATGTTCTTGTCGATGTAGCTGATGACGTGGCCGGCGACCTCCTTGCCGGTCGTCTTTTCCACGCCCTCCAGGCCGGGCGAGGAGTTGACCTCCAGGATCAGTGGCCCACGCGAGGAGCGCAACAGGTCGACGCCGGCCACGGCGAGCCCGAGTTCATGGGCCGCCTGAACGGCCGTCTTCCGCTCGGTCGGCGTGATCTTGGCCTTCGCCGCGGTGCCGCCCTGGTGGAGGTTGGAGCGGAAGTCGTCGTCCTCGGCCCGTCGTACGATGGCGGCCACGACCTTGCCGCCCACGACGAAGCAGCGCACGTCCTCGCCCTTGGCTTCCTTGATGTACTCCTGGACGAGGATGTTGGCGTCCAGCCCGCGGAACGCGTCGATGACCGACTCGGCCGCCTTGCGGGTCTCGGCCAGCACGACGCCCTTGCCCTGCGTCCCTTCCAACACTTTGATGACCACGGGCGGCCCGCCCACCATCTTCAACAAGCCGCCCACGTCGGAGGTCGTGTGCGCGTAACCCGTCACGGGAAGCCCGACCCCCTTGCGGGCGAGCACCTGCAGCGACCGGAGCTTGTTGCGCGAGCGCTGGATGGCGATCGAGCTGTTGATGCTGAACAGCTTCATCATCTCAAACTGACGCAGCACCGCGGTCCCGTAGCTGGTGTGTTTGGCCCCGATGCGGGGGATGAGCGCGTCGAAGTCGTTGAGCGTCTCCCCTTGATAGACCACGCGGGGCTGGGCCGAGGTGATGTTCATGTAGCAACGCAGGTAGTCGATCACGTGCATCTCGTGCCCGCGGTCCTCGCCGGCCTCCACCAGGCGCCGCGTCGAATAGAGATTCGGGCCGCGGGAGAGGATCCCGATGTGCACGAATGTCCTCCTTCTCCTGGACTATTTGTCCGGGGACGCGACGAACGAGCGTCCCGGATGTATCAAGAATCGCCGTTTCAACGCCTGGCGACCGAGCAGCAGCCGAAACCCCATCATGTCGCGATTGGCCAGCGTCAGCTCGATCGGCCAATCGTAGCCCGCCAGTTGCACGGTTGTCACGATCACGGGCCGGCGGTTGGCGTGGCCGCTGGAGCTACGGACCTTGCGCTCGTCGACGATCTCGGCCGTCACCGTCACCGGGCCCTTCGTGCTCCGCTGGATCGGATGGATCGTGAATCGGGCCATCGCCTGGCCGCGGTCCGTGAAGCGCTGGACGCGCTTGGCGTGAATCGAGGACGTGCGTGCGCCCGTGTCGACTTTGGCTTTGATCGCCGGGATGCCGAAATCGGGCAACGCCACCCACTCGCGCCATCCGACCACCGGACGATCCGTCGAATTCAAGAACGACGCGTCGCGGGTCCGTCGCTGTCGAGCCAAGCCATCGCCTCTCCTGAGGATTGATCCAGCCGTCCCGAGAAAGGATACCATCGTGGCTTGAGCGGCGCGAGCGTCATCGTGGCGTGCATCAGCTTGCCCGCTGCAACGGACGGACACGCAGGAAGCGCCCGCCCATGCGTTGATCAAGCGGTTCGGGCGCCCGCACGATCGGTTGTCGATGGCGATGCGGGCGTTGCCGGCGTTGCCGGCGTTGTCCGGGGGCGCCGACGTCTCGGGAAGGCGCCCAAAACATGGCGTCGATGCGATTGCAAGGCGGATCACGCGCGCCTTAGAATCGATCATCATGGACTTCGCACTCACCGAGGAGCAGGAGCTTTTCCGACGCACGGCCCGCGACTTTGCGCGCGACGAGCTTGAAGAGCAAGCCCACGAGCTCGATCAGGAGCACCGGGTCCCGCTCGAATCCCTGAAGAAGCTGGGCGAGCTGGGCTACATGGGCATCATGGTCCCCGAGGCCTACGGCGGCATCGACAGCGACACGATGAGCTACGTGCTCGTCATGGAGGAGCTCTCCAAGGCCTGCGCGTCCACGTCCACGGCCGTCAGCGTGCAGAACTCGCTCGTGGAAGCGCCGATCCTTGACCATGGAAGCGAGGGTCAGAAGGAGCACTACCTTCCCAAGCTGGCCACGGGGGAGTCGATGGGCGCGTTCGCGCTCAGCGAGCCGGAGTCGGGCTCTGACGCCGGGACGATGAAGGCCACGGCGGTCAAGGACGGCGACGACTACGTCGTCAACGGCTCCAAGATGTGGATCTCCAACGCCGCGTTCGCCGACGTCTTCGTCGTCTGTGTGGCCACGGATCCCGACGCGGGCAACAAGGGCGTCAGCGCCTTCATCGTCGATCGGGACACGCCCGGCTTCGCCATTGGGGAAGAGGAAGACAAGCTCGGCATCCGCGGCACGTCCACGTGCGAGATCCACTTCGAAAACGCCCGCGTCCCCGCCGCCAACCTCCTCGGGGCCGAAGGCCGCGGCTTCCGGATTGCGCTCGAGACCCTCAACGGCGGGCGTATCGGCATTGCCGCTCAAGCGCTCGGCATCGCCGAGGCAGCCCTGACGGAGGCGATCAGCTACGCCAAGGAACGCAAGGCGTTCCGCACCGAAATCGCCAACTTCCAGGGCATCCAGTTCAAGCTGGCCGAGATGAAGACCCAGATCGAGTCAGCCCGCTGGCTCGTCTACGACGCCGCCTGGCGCAAGGACCAAGGGCTGGACTACATCACGGCCTCGGCGCTGGCCAAGCTCCACGCGGCGGAGATCGCCAGCCACGTGACCGACCAAGCCCTGCAGATCCACGGCGGCTACGGCTATGTCAAGGACTATAAAGTCGAGCGGCTGTATCGCGACGCGCGGATCACGCGGATCTACGAGGGCACGAGCGAGATCCAGAAGCTGGTGATCGCGCGCCAGATCCTGAGCGATTAGCCCGACGGACCGTCCCGGTTCGCCACCAACCGGTCGGCGGCGCAGTCGCCCAGCGCGTGCTGGGGCATAAACCGCGCGGCGGCCTGCGCGAGGCGTGACACAGCAGCGCCATGCCCGGCTCGACCCCGAGCTTGGCCAAGTGCGGCCGGAGCAAGTCCCCGTCGCGGGTCCGCCGTGTGTCCGGTCGATAAGACCGCTCTCCGGCATGATCGCCCTTCGGTTTTGGCTCGGCTTATCGGCTGTGCGCAGAAGCGGACAGGCCTGCCCGTTGTGCAGCTTTCGTGTGGCGAGTTTGGCCGAACCAGACGCTGGTCATCGGCCGGAATCTGTCCTACGATTGGGACGGAATGAATGTGGACGGGCGAGTGTCCGAGATCCGAGCGCGCATTCAGCGAACTGCTGAGCACGTGGATCGTGATCCCGGCGCGGTCCGCATCCTGGCCGCCACTAAGAACCGCAACGTCCGCGAGGTCATGGCGGCGGCCCATGCTGGCATTGATCTCATTGGGGAAAACACGGTCCAAGAGGCGCTCGGCAAGTTCGAGTTCCTCCCGAACGATCTGGAACGCCACATGATCGGGACACTGCAAATCAACAAAGCCAAGGCGGCCGTCCGACTGTTCGACTGTGTCCAGTCCGTGACGTCGCTCGAGCTGGCCCGAGAGATCCAGCGTTGTGCTCAAGAACTCGACGCCCGGTATCCCGTGCTTATCGAAGTCAATCCGGCCGACGAGGCCAGCAAGCGCGGCCTTTCCATCGACAGAGCTAGAACCCTGGCTGACGATATGCGAAGATTGGATCGCCTGCGACTCGACGGGCTGATGGCCATGATGCCCTATGCGGAGGATCTCGAATCGCTGCGGCCTCACTTTCGAGCCATGAGGGAGCTCTTTGACACGCTCAACGATGGATCGGATCTGGCGATGACCACGTTGTCGATGGGCATGACGCACGATTACGCCATCGCCGTCGAGGAGGGCTCCACGATGGTCCGGCTGGGCACGTGCCTGTTCGGGCGCCGGGAGACGACATGACCGAGTTGAACTATTACTGGCGTCGAATCGGTTCCTACGTCTGGCGCACGCCGGAGCCCGTGACGCGTTCGATCATCGCGATCACCGTGTTGACGTTTCTGCTGCGGTTCATCATCGCGGACGTCGCGCAGGCCGGCGACCCCTTCCGATGGTTCACCTTCGAGACCCCGGCATTGCTCGTCAAACCCTGGTCGCTGTTGACCTATCCGCTGATCCCCGCCGACATCATCTCGTTGCTGTTGAGCTGTTACTGGCTCTGGATCGTCGGCGGCATGTTGGAGCGATCGTGGACGAGCCGACGCTTCGTCCAGTATGTCGGGGGCATCACCCTGATCACCTCCGTCAGCCTCGCTGTTGGGAGCCTGCTTCTGAGCGCGATCGGACCCGTTCCGCCCGTCGGCATGAACGGGCTTTGGATGCCGCTGGCGGCGCTGACGGTGTCGTGGTGCCTGCTCAATCCCGATCAGATCGTGCTGATGGGCTTTGTGCTCCCCATCAAGGGGCGCTATCTGATGTGGGGGGTCGTCGCGTTGACCTATTTCATCTTTGCCGGGTTTGGCGGCCCCTGGTTGGCGCTGTTCGCTTTGGCAGGCATCGGGACCGCGTATCTCTACACGACGAACCGCGATCGGTGGGCCGATGCCCGCCAACGTCGATCGAGGTCCGGGAGACCGACCGCCTTCCAGCATTCGCTCGACTGGCTGCTCTACTACTACGAGCGCATGCGCCGGCGCGGGCCCCGACGTTGAGGCGAGTCATTGCGGTGCAGCGCGCCCGTCGCCTATAATTCGGCTCGAGGAGGCATCCCGTGAAGCATCGCCGCTCGCTCCGCCCCCAGATCATCGACCGCGACGTCGCCCATTATCCGGGCCTCTACTTCCTCATGGGCACCGACTCCGACCCGGTCCGCTACATCGGCCAAGCGCAGGATCTCAACGAGGCGCTGCACGCGTGGGCCGAACGGGTGGCCGAGACGCGCGACTACCGCTACTTCAGCTTCGACTACGAGGGCAACGCCTACGAGCGCTTCCGACGGATGTGCGACCTCTATCACTATCACAGCGAGATCCAGACCCGTCTGGACAACGACGAACATCCACAGCGCCCTGACGGCAGCGACTGGGCCTGCCCGCACTGCGACGTCTACGGCTAGGCCTCCCCGGCGTCCGCATCTCCGTCTGCATCTGCGTCCGTATTTCCGTGCGATCGCATTCGGTCGCGAAGCGCGGCCCAGCGTTGGAGGCGTTCCCGTACGTCGGCTTCGTGGCCGCGCTCCGTGGGGTAATAATACCGGCGGCCGTCGAGCGATTCCGGCATGGAGCTCATCGGCGTGACGCCTTCGCCGTAGGCGTGGGCATACTGATAGCCCTCGCCGTAGCCGACGTCGGTCATCAGCTTGGTGACCGCGTTGCGGATGTGGAGCGGCACCGGCTCTTGGCGCGTCGCTTCGACATCGCGGCGGGCCTGCCCGAATGCCGTGTAGATCGCGTTGCTCTTGGGCGCGGTCGCCAGGTAGACGGCCACTTCGGCTAGGGCCAGATCGCCTTCGGGGGATCCGAGAAAGTCATAGGCGTCTTTGGCGGCCAGGGCCATCGAGAGGGCGTTCGGATCGGCCAACCCGATGTCCTCGGTCGCCATGCGGACCAGTCGTCTCGCGAGATAGAGCGGATCTTCGCCCGAGGCCAACATGCGGGCTAGCCAATACAGCGCCGCGTCGGGCTCGGAGTTGCGCACGGCCTTGTGCAGCGCGGAAATCTGGTTGTAGTGCTCCTCGCCCGACTTGTCGTAGGCCAGCGTCTTGCGTTGGAACGCCTCCTGGACGTCGCTCAAGTCGATGGTCGCTTCGGAAACGAGATCGGCGGACAGTTCCAACAGGTTGAGGGCCCGACGGGCATCGCCGTCGCAGGCATCCGCCAAGAACCCGGCGGCGTCCTCGGTCAGGGATAGATCGCGATTGCCCAGCCCGCGCTCCCGGTCCCGCAGCGCTTGCTGAAGGATGGCGTGGATATCCGAGGCGGACAGCGGCTCCAGCGTGAACACCGAGGACCGCGACAACAGCGGATTGATGATCTCAAACGACGGGTTCTCCGTGGTGGCGCCGATCAGAATGACCGAGCCCTCCTCGACGTAGGGCAAAAAGGCCGCCTGCTGGGCTTTGTTGTAGCGATGGATCTCGTCGACGAAGATCAGATCGCGTGCGCCCTGCGATCGGAAGCTCTCGTTGGAGGCGTCCATCGTCCGCTGGATCTCCTTGATGGAGGCCCGGACCGCGCTGAAGTGACGGAACGACGCCCCATAGATGCGGGCGATGATCTGGCCGAGGGTCGTCTTGCCCGTGCCGGGCGGCCCCCAGAACACCAGGGAGCGGACTTGACGGCCCTCGAGCATCACGCGCAGGGGCTTGCCCGTACCCACGAGGTGATCCTGGCCGACGAACTCCTCAAGCGTTCGTGGGCGCATGCGCTCAGCCAGCGGCGCACGCCCGGCCGATTCGGCGAAAAGCGATTCCATGATCGCATTGTAGGAAGTCGGCCAAGAGCCGTCCAGACGCGGCCTTGACGGGATGCGGCGTGCCCCTTATCATAAGCCTCTGCTGGGGCCGCTAGCTCAATGGCAGAGCATCCGGCTCTTAACCGGAGGGTTGGAGGTTCGAATCCTCCGCGGCCCACCCCATTCCCCTCGCCTGGGCGCATCCGGCATTGGCTGTCTGTGACGAAGGACACGTGTCCCGAATGAACGTGTTCGCATGCCGTCGTCGGGGCGGGTCAATGTCCAGTGACGGACAGGCATAGACCCGCGCGGATCGCCGTTTGCATGCCTATCATCAGGGTGAAGCTGTCCCTGAGGAGGGATACCCGATGCGAGCCACCCTGGCACGGCTGGGGCTCATGGCGTTGGTGCCGCTGCTGATGGTGATCGGCGGCTGCGGTTGGGAGCCACTGGTTCCGCCTACCGATCAACCGTCACCGGCCCAAGAGACCCGAGAGGAGCTTACGGCCGTGATCTCATACGACTGCAGCACGTGCGTGCAGAGCGAGAGCAGCTCGGAGCCCATGACGTTCACGTTCCAGGGCCAAGTCCATCTGCCCGCGGAGGCCGAGGAACGGGTTGCCGTCTACAATTGGGATTTCGGCGATGGGGCCAAGGGAACGGGCAAAAAGGTCACGCACACGTTCGAGGACGAAGGCGAGTACGACGTCAGGCTGCACGTCGTGACCTCCAATGGTCGCGAAACGAGCACGTCCACGTCCGTCTCGGCCCAGCACCCCGAGCCTCCCGAGCCAAAAGTCCAGCACGACGTTCAAGAGGGAAGCCTCTGCACGATCGAGCGAACGTTGCCCCGCAAAATCCGCGTCGGCGAGGCGTTCCAGGTCGAGGTCCGGATCACGGCCAACAAGGACGTTCGGTTCGTGACCTGGGAGGACACGACCTGGTTTCCGCAGTTCCGCGTGCAGCAGAACCCGACGCTGATCTCCTACGAGAAGATGGAGGCCGGCACGCACCGGACGCTCATCTACGACGTCAAGCTGTGGCAGACGCCGCCGAAGCGAGACCTCTGGATGGAAGGGTTCGTCAAGTGCAACCCGGGCGGCTGGGGCAACTCGGAGGAGTTGACGCTGCGATCCGACCTCAACGTCGTCCTCCCCGAGGGCGGGCCCCAGACGCCGTCGGCGCAACGGCCGATGCCGTCACGCATTCCCTGATTAACGCCCTCACGCTCGGAGAAACGTGAGACGCGGGCCGCGCGATGGCTGCAGCCGTCGGCGGCCCGCTGTCGTTTGCCGGTCCTCGCGTTGGCGACCTATACTCCCCTCGATTCTGGCCGATGTCCGAGAGGAGGCCCGAGCGTGGATCTCACCCGCGTGTATCAGCACATCGACGATCACGAAGACCGAACCGTCCGACGACTCCAGAGGCTGTGTGCCCAGCCGAGCGTCTCCGCGCAGAACGACGGCATGGCCGAATGCGCGGAGCTGACACAAGCGATGCTGACCGAAAGCGGCCTGGAGGCCGAGATCATCCCCCTCGACGACGGACCGCCCGTCGTCTACGCCGAACGGCACGTCCCGAACGCCGCGACCACGATCGTCATCTATGACCATTATGACGTCCAACCCGCGGAGCCCTTGGAACTCTGGGACAGCGATCCGTGGGCCGGCGAGATTCGCGACGGCAAGCTTTATGCCCGCGGAGCGGCCGACAACAAGGGGAACATCATCTCGCGCCTCGCGGCCATTGAGGCGTTCCTCGAGGTCCACGGCGAGCTGCCCTGCAACGTCAAGTTTGTCATCGAGGGCGAGGAGGAGACGGGGAGCCCTCACTTCGGGGCGTTTATCCACGAGCACAAGGACCGACTGACCGGCGACGCGGCAATCTGGGAGTTCGGCGGGCTCGACTACGACGACGTCCCCGGCGTGACGCTCGGGCTGAAGGGGATGCTCTACGTCGAGCTATTCGTTCGGACCATCGAGCGCGACGCCCACTCCGCCCGCGCCGCCATCGCCCCGAGCCCCGCGTGGCGCCTGCTGAAAGCGATCGACACGATGAGCGACGGTCGCGGCCAGATCACGGTGGACGGCTGGTACGACGACGTTCGGGACTTCACGGACGACGAGCTGGAAGCGCTGCAAGCGGAGCCGTTGGAGGAGGAGCGTCTGAAGCGCGAGCTTGGCCTGGATCGATTCCTGAACGGCATGTCCGGGCTGGAACTGAAGAAGGCGCTCACGGGCGCACCGACCGCCAACGTCGCCGGGTTCTACGCCGGCTACATCGGCGAAGGCCACAAGACCGTGCTTCCGTCGTATGCCATGGCCAAGATGGATTTCCGCCTGGTTCCGGATCAGGACCCGGATCGACTGGCGGATCTGTTGCGGCATCACTTGGCCGAACGCGGCTTCGACGATATCGATCTGACCATCCAGTCGGAGAACCCGGCCGCACGGACGCCCCTGGATGCCGAGATCGCCCGCGTTGCCCGGGAGACGGCCGAAGAGGTCTGGGGCCAGGCGCCGAACGTCCACGTGGGCTCGGCCGGTTCCGGGCCGATGCATCTGTTCACAAGCGTCCTCGGCCTGCCGACGGTCGCCATTGGCTGCAACCATCCGGAGACCAATACCCACGCCCCGAACGAGAACCAGCGGATCGATGCGCTCGTCGGCGGCGCGAAGTGGATCGCCGCCGTGCTCGGGCGATTCTCGGCCTAGCCCGAATCGACGCTCGGTCGACCAACGTGGACTTTGTTTGGTGATGTTGGGGAAAGACGAAAGCGGGAGCAAGCCTCGCTCGCTCCCGCTTCCGCGCCACGCTAAATGTCTAGCAAGTTCTCCATCACATTACGCCGCAGCGCTGACGTTGGGGAGGACGCGGGCGCCGTCCGGATCGCCGTTTCGTGGCGTTTCGACCACGCGGAGGTCAACGCGGCTCGAGACAGTCGTCTCGCTGGATGAGGACATGCTCAAAATGCCCTATAATATGGGCGTGAGCCCCGACAAGGAGATGACCCGATGACCTGGATGAGCGCATGGCTGCAACAGACGGCGTCCCGACAGAGCCCGGTGCCCCCGAACAGCGAGTTCCGGGACTTTCTCGATCAGGTGCTGACGTTCCTCTACACGGTTGCCCACTGGGCGGGCCAGTTGGTCGTCGATCTGGTGGCGATGATACTCGGGGACGCGATGCCGGCCAACCTCTTCGAGGGCTTGGTCGATCCGCTCGGGTTCCTGATCCTCCTGACGATCCTGCTCGCGGCAGCGGAGGTGGCCAAACGGATCGTCTGGCTCGTGGTCGTCGTCGGCTGGGTGCT
>JAHEOA010000133.1 GCA_018609825.1 Candidatus Bipolaricaulota bacterium
ATGGCGCAGTTCGGACTGGAGCTGAACGGAACCGTCGACGCGCTCGCGGTGACCGGCGTTGTGCTCGTCGAAGCCTTGCTGCTGTACGCGCTCTACGGCGGCCTGACCCGAACAGTGGCCCGCGTGCGAGCGCGTTATCGCAACGGGATGGATCGGTGATGGATCCGCTCAGCGTCGCGACCTTCGTCGTCTTCGGTCTCGTGATCGGGACGCTCTTCGGCTTCATCCGCATGCCGGCGCTCATCTACCTCATCGGCGTCCCCGTGCCGATCGCGGTCGGGACCGATCTGTTTGAGATCGTCTTCTCCGGCGGCATCGGCACGTTCCTCTACGCCGGGGCCGGTGGCGTGGACCTCGGTATCGTCATGCCCCTGCTCGCGGGCTGCGCCCTGGGCGCCCCGCTGGGCGCTGCTGCTGCGAAGCTGGTCGATTCGGACTCGATTAAGCGCGTCGTCGGCTGGATGCTCGTGGGCGGGGCCACGGCCGGGCCGTGCGGCAGGTCGGCTCGGCCTTGAACAATTCGACGCTGGAGACGGTCAGCATGTTGCTTATCTTCGCCTCGGCGCTGCTTGTGACGGGCGTGATCGCCGTCAAAGTGGCGCGCGCCCGACCAGCGACCGAGCCGAGCGCCAACCCGGAAGCTTCCACGGGAGGAGGAACCGCATGACGACCCAAGAGACCACGGACGAGGCGACGGACGAGACGACGGGGCCGAACGAGCTCAAGCTCGTCGCGGCCGAGGACAAGAAGAGCCTGCGGGATCGGTTGGTCCGCATCGAGGGCCAAGTGCGCGGGGTCCAGAAGATGATCGACCGCGAGGCGGACTGCGAACAGGTCGCCCAACAACTGGCCGCCGCGCAGAACGCCATGAAGCGGGCGTTCAGCGACATGATCGCCCGCACGGTGGAGCACAACTGCATGCAACACAGCGAGCAGGACGACCCTGAGGCCCGCGAGAAGCTGAAGCGGCTCGTGCAGATCATGACCAAGTACGGCTGATCCGTGCGGTCGCCGTGGGTCGCTCGGCGTTGGAGAATGCCCGAAGGGGGGATCTCGATGTCCCAAGACGAGAGTCAGGAGACGATGCAGGCCCGGGTGCGGCTGGCCCAGACGAACGACTTTCAGTTTACGGTGACCACAGACGCCCCGGCCGACTGGTCCATGCCGATGGACGAACCGCCGCCGATCGGCGACGGCGACGGGCCCAACGCCGCGCGGCTCATCGCTTCGGCCGTCGGTCACTGTCTGTCGGCCAGCCTGCTCTTCTGTCTGCAGAAGTCGCGCGCGCCCATCGACGAGGGCGTGGAAACCACCGTGGACGCCACGATCGAGCGCAACGAGCGCGGCCGCTGGCGCATCGGCGCCCTGGACGTGCAGATCCATTTGCCCGAGGGGGCGGATGCCTCCGAGCGCGCCCTGGAGCGCTGCCTCGGCATGTACGAGGACTTCTGCATTGTGACCGAAAGCGTTCGCAACGGCATCCCCGTGGATGTCAACGTCCAATCGCCCTGAGGAGGCATCCATCATGTTGACCGATGACCAGAAGGAGCAGGTTCGACAGCGACTGGAGTCCATGGACAACCCCGTGACGATGCACTACGTCACCCAGGAGTTCGAGTGCGAAGCGTGCCAGACGACCCACGAGCTCTTGCAAGACCTGCTCGAGACCAACGACAACCTGGAGCTCGTCACCTACGAGTTCAAGGATCAACCCGACGACGCCGAGCGGCTCGGCGTGGACAAGATCCCGGCGCTCGTCTTGGAGGGACCGGAGACGGGCAATCGCCTCCGGTTCTTCGGCGTGCCGGCCGGCTACGAGTTCGCCGCGCTGTTGGAGGACCTGATCGACGTCTCGCGGGGCGCAACCGAGATCTTGCCCGAGGTTCGCCAACAGTTGGACACGCTGATCAAGCCGCTCCACATTCAGGTGTTCGTCACCGCCACGTGCCCACACTGTCCGGGCGCGGTCCGCACCGCCCACAAGCTGGCCATGGCGAGCGATCAGATCAGCGCCGACATGGTCTCGGCCAACGAGTTTCCCCATCTGGCTCAGCGACACGGCGTGATGTCCGTGCCCCAGACGGTGGTCAACGACGGCGAGGCCTCGTTCGTGGGGGCCCTGCCGGAGGATCAGTTCTTGGCCCAGGTGATGCAGGCGGCCTAGCTTCCCCGGCGTCGACGTCCTAGACCGATCGTATGCGGACGGAGCGACTGGCGTTTGCCCGCCACCGCGGCGACCGGCTCGCGGCATATCTGGATCGTGCCGACCACGGCGAGCCGGTCGGCTACGTGCTGTTCGCCCACTGCTTTACCTGCACCAAGAACCTCAAGGCGGTCCAGCGCATTGACACCGCCCTCACCGACCAGGGCTTCGGCGTGCTGCGCTTCGACTTCACCGGCCTCGGCGAGAGCGAGGGCGACTTCGCCGCGACCAATTTCTCCTCCAACGTGGAACCTCGCGGCCGCGACGCAGTACCTGGCGCCCTCGCCGCGCGCGACCGCGCCGTCGAGCGAGCGGATGCCGCGATCGGCAGAGCCTGACGGCTGCTGGGTCGGCAGGTACTTTCGTTGGCTGTGGCCGGCCGACCGAGCGCCTGAGCTCGTCGTCGTTGGCGCGGGCCGTGTCCAGACCGGCCAGCTCGACCTTGGACTCCGGCGTGATGGAGCGCAATTGCGAGGTCTCAGCCGATGAGCAACCGGATGCCTCGCTCCATCCGATCGGCTGGGGGACGTGGCGAGGCAACGGGCGGCCGAGGGGTCCTCGGCCGCCCGGGTCAACGTTCGGTGGGTGGCGTTCGGTCGGCTACTTGAGCGCGTCCATCGTGGCGATGAGGACCTCGCGTGCGTAGTCCGGGTTGTGGACGCCCATGCTGCCGTCGTACTTGACCAGGAGGTAGTTCCAGGTCGCCTTGACGATCGGGTCATCCAGCGCGTACACGGGCTCGCCCTCGGCGTTCTTGATGTCGCGAAGCTCCGAGTAGAACGCGTTGCCGTTGCCGTCGACGAACTTGAAGCTGCTCTGCCCGTGAATGCTCAGGATCTCGTCGAGCTTCACGAACGAGGCCCCGTCGACCTCGGTCTCGGTGAACTCGTCGGTCTCGGGGTCCCAGAGGTTCATCGTGGCGATCTGGTCCGTGAGCGCCAGCGCGTTGGTCGCAACCGCGCCCTTGAGCGAGTCGAGCAGTTCGCCGAACGGTGCCTGTGCGTAGCGGATGTTCAGGTTCTCACCGTGACAGCTGGCGCAGACGTCCTCGCCCACTTCAAAGGCGTGGCCGTTGGTGCCGAGCTGCAAGTGGCATGTGGCGCAGCTGTCGCCGACGAACGCTGCGTGTGGCGAGGCGTTGTCGCCCACGTCGTTCACGAAGAAGGCGTTTTTGCCCATGATGACGTCAGCCTGGGCGGAGCGGTGCGGCGCGCCGTGGCTACCGGCGGCGTCGGCGTCCCACTCGATTCGGCCGTTTCGGGTGTTGTGGCAGGTCATGCAGACCGCGCCGGATCCGACGCCCTGTGCGGCGAATCCCGCTGCCAGCATCGGCGTGTTGCCGTCGAAGCGGAGTCGGAAGTTGCCCTCCTGGTGGCAGGCGGTGCAGGTAACCGGCTCCACGTCGGCCTCGTTGAGGCCGATCTCGGCCATGTAATCGGGCGAGGCGTTCTCGCCCTCGGGGCCCTTGAGCCACCCGGGGTCGCCGTTCTTGAGCTGCTCGGCGTAGAGCGCGTAGCCCTGCTGCGCATGGCAGCGGGCACAGTGGGCCGTCAGCGGGCCGCGATTCGCCACGGTCGCCTCATGGACGGCCAATTCCTTGTTGGCGTGCGCGCTCTGCTCCCACTCCTCAAACGGGCTGGCCGCCAGCGCGATGACCGCCATGCCGCCGATCAACAGGAAGCTGAGTGCCAACCATGTCCGCCTGGAAAACCTCGTCATGTCCATCTGCCTCCTCTCCAGGAATACGAGCTTGTGCTCGCGCTGGTGCTGGATATTCATCTATGAATACCTTCTGAAGGAAACAGAGCCCATGATGGCAGTCATGTTTGGTGCTGGGCTGAATCATATGTCATTATCGTCGTTTTTCGACTGAGCAGTCGATTATTGACGCCGTCGTCGTGATGGTTTCCTTCTCACCCCGCCGATGCGGAGGCCCTTGACGCGGCACCGGCTTGGCCGGCGGTCGGATCGGCGGGTCGGCCTCGGATGCGCTCAGGGGACGGTCAGGTAGAAGATGCCGAACCAGTGGCGCTCGTCGAGCCAGGCCCGTTGGGGCTCGAAGCCGGCCGCCGCGGCCATCTCCTCGAAGGCGGCGCGGGTGAACTTGTAAGAACTCTCCGTCCAGATGCTCTCGCCGGTCTCGAACGAGATGGGTGTGTCGCCGACGTGGGCGGTCTGCTCGGCGAGGCTGACCAGGTGCATCTCCACCCGACGCTCGGTCGGGTTGTAGGGCGCGTAGTGAACGAAGGCTCCCGAGTCGAAATCCGCGCCCAATGCGCGATTGACGTGATGGAGGATGTTGCCGTTGAACTCGGCGGTGACGCCGTCGCCGTCGTTGTAAGCCCGATGGAGCACGGCGGGCACTTTGGCCAGGTCGGCGCCGATGACGAGCCCGCCGTCAGGGCCACAGGTGTCCGCCATCCGCTCCAGGAATCGTTCCGCCAGCAATGGCTCGAAATTGCCGATGGTCGAGCCGGGGAAGAACGCCACGCGGCGCTGCGGCGGGTGCGAGGGCAGCGGCAGCTCGAACGAGCGGGTGTAGTCGGCCACCACGGGGAGGATCTCCATGTGGGGGAAGTCCTCGCGGAGCTGGGCCGTGGCCGCCATGAGCTGCTCGCGGGAGATGTCGATCGGGATGTAGGCCGTCGGGCGCTCCAGACGCTCCAACAGTTGGCGGGCTTTTGCCGAATTGCCGCTGCCGTAGTCGATCAGCATCGCGCCCGAGCCGATGGCGTCGACGATCTCGTCGATGTGCCGGGCCATGATCTGGGCCTCGACCCGTGTGGGGTAGTAGTCGGCCAATGACGTGATCCGCTCAAACAGCCGTGCGCCGCGCTCGTCGTAGAGATACTTGGAGGGCAGCTCCTTCTGGGCCTTGCGCAGCCCGTGCAGCACCTCGGCGCGCATCCGGCTCAGGTCCGACTCGCTCATGCGCGCGTCCTCGTCGCGGTGGCGGATAGGCGGGCCACTGTTGGGCCTCCTTCGTGGTTCGTGCGCCCGGAACGGGTTGACGGCCTATCGGAGGGCGACTACACTGAACGCGTCCAGGCGCCCGTAGCTCAGGGGACAGAGCACTGGCCTCCGGAGCCAGAAGTCGCAGGTTCGAATCCTGCCGGGCGTACCAAAACCCGCCTCATTCGTCGGTCGCGCGATCTACTCCCTGAGCAGCTTCTCCGTGTCCTCCTTGTGGCTCGTCTCGTCGCTGATCAGATCGTGCAGGTCGTTGGCCAGCCCGTAGTCGCCGTAGTCTTCGGCCTGGTGCATGCGCTTGACGTAGCGCTCGATCGCGCCCTTTTCGGCCTTGTGAACCTCTTCCAGCATCTCGGTGGGCGAGGTCGCGCTGGGCACCTCGACCATCTCCGTTGTGGGGGTGCCGCCGAGTGCGCTGACCTTTTCGGCCAGAAACTGGGCGTGGCGCTGTTCCTCGGGAACCTCGTTCATGAAGAACGCTTTCAGCTCCTCACGGTACATCCCCCGCACCGTGGCGGCATACGTGATGTACATGACAATCGCTTGATACTCGTGGGCGAGGTCCGTGTTCAGTCCCTCAATGAGTTCCTCTTGGCTGGTCGCCATGGCATTCCACCTCCGTTGTGATGGTCCAGGATAGGGCGTCGGGCTCTGCGTTCGCAAGACGATGGGCGCGGTGGAACGCGGCCTCCAGATGCGCGACGTCCCGTGGGAGTCGTTCCAGCTCCGCAGCCAACGACTCGATCTCGTCGCGAAGATGGTCGGCGTTGGTGCTCACGATGTCCTGCCACAACGCCGGAGACGAGCGGGCAATACGGAGCCAATCGGCGCCGCCCGAGGACAGCAGCGCTCGATAGGCCTCGTCGGCGTTGGCTCCTTCGGCGAGGCGTGCGCCGAGCGCCACCGACAGCAACTGGGGCAGGTGGCTGGTGGCGGCGGCGACGCGATCGTGATCCGACGGCGTCATGGCCATGACGTGGGCGCCAAGGGTCGTCAGAAACGCTTGCAGCTTCTCCGGGGGGCGTTGCGGGTGGGACGGCGCCAGCACCCAGCTGCGGTCCCGAAACAGGTCGGCCCGTGCGGCGTCGATGCCGGAGCGCTCCGAGCCGGCCATGGGATGGCCGCCGACGAAGCGATCGCCCAGCGCCGAACGTCCGCGCTCGCAGATCACCCGCTTCGTGGAGCCGACGTCGGTGACGAGCGGATCCGCATCGACGATGGAGGACAGCTGATCCAGTTGCCCCAGGATCGCGGCAATGGGCGTGGCCAGGACGATCAAGTCCGTCGCCGCGACGCCCGCGCGTAGCGACCGATGGGTCTCGTGGGCGGCGCCTCGCTGGCGGGCTCGACCGAGCGTGGCCGGGTCGTGATCGATGCCGACGACGCGGACATCGGGCCGACGCTCGCGGATGGCGAGGCCGAGCGAGCCGCCGATCAGCCCGAGCCCGACGATCGCGACGCGCCCGGGCCACTCGCCGGCCATCAGGCCGCCTCCACCGTCGCGCGCATGGGGCCTTGCGCGGTGAGCTGCGCGGCGAGCTCGGCCCACATCGATGGCGTGAGCGCCTGCGGCCCGTCGCTCCAGGCTCGCTCGGGCTCGGTGTGGATCTCGACCATAACCCCGTCGGCGCCCGCCGCGACGCCGGCCCGTGCCAAGGGCTCGACCAGATCGCGATGGCCGGCCGCGTGGCTCGGGTCGACGACGACGGGCAGGTGCGAGCGCCGCTTGGCGACGGCGATAGCGCCGACGTCGAGGGTGAAGCGGGTGTGGTCAGCGAACGTGCGGATCCCGCGCTCGCAGAGGATGACGTCGCGGTTGCCCTCGCTCATGACGTACTCGGCGGCCAACAGCCACTCGTCGAACTTGGCGGACAGGCCCCGCTTCAGCAACACGGGGGTCGTCAGCTCCCCGACCGCCTCCAGGAGCCGATAGTTCTGCATGTTGCGCGCGCCGATCTGGACGATGTCGGCGTGCTGCGCGACCAGATCGACCTGGGAGGGGCACATGGCCTCGGTGACGACGCGCAGGCCGTGGGCATCGGCCGCCTCTCTGAGCGTCTTCAGGCCCGCTTCGCCGAGGCCCTGGAAGCTGTGCGGCGATGTCCGGGGCTTGAAGGCGCCGCCGCGCAGGATCGTGCCGCCTTGCTCGGCGACGTGACGGGCGATCTCGTGCATGCGCTCGGGGTGCTCGACCGAGCAGGGCCCGGCCATCAGCGCGAAGCGACCGTTGCCGATCGTCACGCCGTCGAGGTCGATGACGGTCCCTTCGGGGTGGAACGTGCGGCTGGCGAGCTTGTAGGGTTCGCTGATCTCGAGGACCTCGCGCACGCCGGGCATCGCTTTCAGGCTGCGAGCGTCGAGGCCACGCTTGTCGCCGATGGCGCCCAGGATCGTGTACTGAATGCTCCGCGAGCGATGGATCGCCAGTCCGCAATCCCGCAGTCGGGCTTCCACCGCGTCAACGTTCTGGATATGCGCGTCGGGCTGCAATACAACCATCATCACTGTCGTCCTCCTTCAACACGGGTCAGTCGGGGACTCATCCCGCGGACGGGATGCGGTCTCCACGTAGGTGAACCTCGGCTGTCGGCTCGGCGTTGGGGAAACTAAGCGCTGAGAGAGCGCCAGCTATAGCAGCAATAGCGGCGAGCGGAGGACGGCCAATACCAGAGGTGAGCGATGCGGGCAGAGGGATTCAGGTGGGCTTGTCGGACGCGCGGAAGCGACGACTCGGAACGAGCCATGGAACTCACCTCTCGATGGTTGAGTGGGCGGCATTGTAGGCGGATTCGCATCCCTTGTCAAAGGAGCCCAACCCGGGTGAGGGCATAGCCGGCCAGCGCGCCGCCGAGCACGATCCAGGCGGTGTTCACGCGGAACCCGAGCGCGGCGACGGCCGCCCCCAGGGCGATCAGCCAAGCGCCCGGCTCAGCCAACGCGTTCATGCCCAGCTCGACGGTGACCGCCGCCATGAGCCCGAGGGCGCTCACGTTGACGGCGTCCATGAAGGCGGCCGTGGTGGGGCTGCGCCGCAGCTTGGGGACGATCGGGTTGAGCAGCCGCACGAACACGAACGAGGGCACGAAGATCCCGAGCGTCGCCACGAGCGCGCCGGGGAGTCCCGCCACGACGTAGCCGACGAAGGTCGCTGTGGATAATAAGGGCCCGGGCGTGAACTGGCCGACGGCGATGGCGTCCAACAGTTGGGCCTGCGTGAGCCACCCGAGCCGCTCGACCAGCTCCCCCTCCAGGAACGCGATCAGGACGTACCCGCTGCCGTAGAGGATCGCGCCGACTTTCAGAAAGACCAGGCCGAGCTGGGTGAGCGACACGTCGGCGGCCGCCTCGGCCAGCCCCCAACCGCCGAGCCCGGCGACGGAGAACATGCGCGTCCGGCGGCCGTCGAGCCGCAGCGCGAGCGTGCCGAGCACGGCCCCGCCCGCCAGCGCCGCGATCTCATGCACGCCGAGCAGCACCGTGGCCGTGACGAGCACGCCCAAGATCCCTAGAGTGACGTTCTTAACCGCGTTGCGGCCCAGGCGGCCCACGGCCCCCAGAATCACCGCGATGACGGCCGGCTTGATCCCGACGAGCAGGGGCTCGACCTGCGGGAGCGAGCCATACTGAACGTAGATCCAGGCCAGGGCGGCCGTGATGGCGACCGCGGGCAGCAGGAACGACGCGCCCCCCAGCAGCAGCCCGACGGCGCCGCCGCGGACGTAGCCCAGGTGCATGGTCATCTCCGTCGAGTTGGGTCCCGGGATGAGATTGGTCGCCCCGATCAGATCGAGGAAATGCTGGCGCGAGATCCAGCGTCGCTTGGCGACGACCTCGTCCTCGAGCATGGCGATGTGGGCGGCCGGGCCCCCGAACCCGGTGGCGCCGATCTTGCCGATGACGCGGACGATCTCCGCGAAGGGGCGCTCAGGCCGATGAGCCATCGCTCGGCCCCGAGGGATGGGTTTCGGGCAGGAAGCGCAGGGCCATGACGCCCGCGATCAGGAAGACGGTCGCCGTGCTGAGAAAGACCGCGCGCAGCCCGAACAGCCCCACGACCGCTGAACCCAGAAGCGGCGCCACGACGCGCGCGCCGGAGTTGATGGAGTTGTCCAAGCCGTAGACGGAGCCCTCCTCGCCGATGGTGGTGAAGTTGGCCAGAAGCGCGCTGATGATGGGAATGACCCCGCCCAGTGCAACCCCGACGATGGCCTGCAGCGCCACGAGATGCCAGGCTTCGCTCACCAGGCTCTGGGGCATGTAGAGCAGCCCGGCCGCCAGCGTGGCGACGACGACGATCTTGCGTTGGCCGATGCGGTCGCTCAGCCGACCGAGGAAGACGCCGCTGATGGAGGTCGTGACCATGACGGAGCCGATCACAAGCCCGGTCATGCTGTTGACGAGCGCATTGGGGGGCATCAGCGTGGCCACAAACAGCGGCGCATACGGCAGGATGCTCGTGCGCCCGAGCTGGGCCATAAAGCGCATCAGGAAGGCGATCTTGACGCCCGGGGTCGCCAGCACGCGGCGCCACTTGGCGAGGAACCCCTCGCGGCTCGGATCGTCTCGGTCGTCCGGGCGCTCCGCGCGCTCCTGGACGCCGAGGAGCACCAAGAGACCGCCCAGGGCCAACAGCCCGGACGTGATGTAGAAGACGGCCTGATAGCCGAACGCGTCCGCCATCGCCCCGCCGAGCAGCGGCCCCACGGAAATGCCGACGAAGAGCCCCATCTGCAACAGGCCCATCGCGTAGCCGACCTGTTTTCGGGGCGCTTCGGCGGCGACGAGCGCGTTGGCCGCGGCCACGGTCCCGGTGATGAGGCCCTGGACGGCCCGGACGATGACGACCTGCTCGCCGCTTGTGACAAACGCCAGCAACAACAGCACCAGCGCGCCGCCGAACATCGCGCGCACGACCATGAGCTTGCGGCCCACGCGATCGGCCAAGGAGCCCCAGACGGGCGAGATGAGCATCATGGTCAGCGCCTGGCCGGAGTAGGCCAGCGCCGCCAGCAGCTCGATCGACAGCCCCGTCGTCGAGCCGAGGTCGTCTATGTACAGCGGCAGAAAGGGAACGAAGATGGAGAAGCCGACCGCCGTCAAGAGCTGAGCGACGAACATGATGTAGAGTGTCCGCCGCCACGGCGTGGCGATCGCGTCTCGGAGGCGTTGCGGTATCACGAGGTCCCTATGGTTGCAGACGGGTCGGTCCGCTGCAACGCGCGCTCGGCCCCCGTTGAGGCTAGATGAGGATCTCGCCGTCTTGGGCGAAGGTCGTGCCGTCGACGGCGACCTGCCCGCCCTCGCGCAGGTCGCAGATCATGTCCCAGTGGATCGCGGAGTCGTTCTGGCTTCCGGTGTCCGGATAGCCCTTGCCGAGCGCCAGATGGACCGTTCCGCCGATCTTCTCGTCGAAGAGGATGTTCTTGCTGAATCGCTGAATGCCCGGGTTGGTGCCGATGGCGAACTCGCCGACCCGACGGGCCCCGTCGTCGGCGTCGAGCATCTGATGGAGGAACGCCTCGTTCTTGTCGGCGCTGGCGTCCACCACGCGCCCGCCCTCGAACGTCAGACGCACGCCTTCGACCTCGCGGCCTTGGAAGACGGCCGGATACGTGTAGCGGATCTGGCCCTCGACGCTGTCCTCCACGGGCGCCGTGAAGATCTCGCCGTCGGGGAAGTTCCGCCGGCCGTCGGCGTTGATCCAGACCCGATCCCGAGTGCTTAGCGTCAAGTCGGTGCCCGGTCCCGTGAGATGGACGTCGGCCTTGTCGCTCAGCCAGTCGATGAGCCGCTGTTGGCGGGCGGAGAGCTCCGTCCAAGCCGCGATGGGATCGTCGCGCTCCAGCAGGGCCGCCCCGAAGACAAAGTTCTCGAACTCACCGAGGGACATCTCGGCATCCTGCGCATAGGCTGACGTCGGGAAAAGCGTCAGCGTCCAGTTGAGCTCGCCGTCCGCGGCTCGCTGCATGAATCGCGACTGCAGCTCCTGGGCGGCGCCGGCGCGCTTGGCCTGCTTGGCCGGATCGACGTTGCTGAGCGCCTTCGTGTTCGTCTGCGCGAGCACGTTGATCTGGGCGTCGATCGCCTCGACGAGCGTCTGGTGGGCGGGCGACACGAAGGTCAGCTGGTCGTCGTCCGCGTGGCGATAGAACACGGCCTCGGTCTCGTCGGGCTGGCTCGTCAGGAACGGGTGGGCGCCGCGCTCCAGGACGTGTCGATAGATGGCCAGCAGCAACGGGGACGCGGCCGCGCCGCCGTTGATCCAGACGAACTGGCCCGGCTGAACCTCGGCGGAGTAGTCGACGAGCACACGGGCGAGCGCGTCGATGCGGGTCTCGGACATGCGAGCCTCCTCTGAGGGGGTCGTTGGCGGTCAGTGGGGAACGGCGCAGTGCGCAAGCCCGCGCTTTTCCAGGTACTGCTGATGATAGTCTTCGGCCTGCCAGAAGGCCTCGGCCGGCTCAATCGCCGTGACGATCTCGCGCGCGAAGCGCCCGTTCCGGGCCAGCTCAGCCTTGGAGCGCTTGGCGGTCTCCCGCTGCTCGTCCGTGTGATAGAAGATCACCGAGCGATACTGCGAGCCGACGTCGGGCCCCTGGCGATTGAGCTGGGTGGGGTCGTGGACCTCCCAGAACACGTCCAGCAGTTGCTCGTACGCCACGACGTCTGGGTCGTAGTCGACCTGGACGACCTCCGCGTGGCCAGTCTCGCCCGAGCAGACGTCTTTGTACGACGGGTTGTCGGTGTGGCCGCCCATGTAGCCGACGGCCGTGTCGGTCACCCCGTCGACGTTGCGGAACGTCGCCTCGACGCCCCAGAAGCAGCCGGCTCCGAACGTGGCCTTCATGGAAAACTCCCTTCAATGGCAAAAATGCTCGGTCTGAGCCCGTGGCCTAGAGGATCAGGCTCCCCATCAGCATGTGGGCCCAGGGCATATGATACGCAGACAGGCGGTCGCGCGTCGAGTCAGGTCGGGTGGTCGCCGACCAGTCCCAGGTGGCCGGAGCGCGGCGCCGCCGACGCAGGCGGAGGAAGCGCGGCCAGGCCGCGCGGTCGGCCTCGGTGCCCTCAACCGTCGGGTCCGATCGATGCGCAGACGCGATGAGGGCGGCCAGTTGGCGTTCGGCTTGGGCGTGTCGGCTCCAGTCGGCGGCGACCTGCATCAGCGGCGTCGCCCGCTCCCGGTCCGCTTCGGCACACAGCCGCGCGAACGCCCGATGGATCGCTTCGCCACGGAGCGCGGAACGACGCTGCCGAACCTCGAGCGGCCGCTGATACTCGGCGCTCAAGAGCCGACGGGCCTCGACTTCTTGGAGGTGGATGAACCGGTCGGAGAGGCCGGGGGCGAACAGGTCGGCCGTGTGGGGATCGGCCCTGAGGGCAGCCAAGTCCTCTGCAAAATGGCCGGTCAGCGCGTCATCGCGTCGCATGCCATCCCTCCGTTCCAGGATAGCTTAACACGATTCCGGCATCTCGCCACTGATCTCTGTGGCCTCGGGCTAGGGCGGGCCGCGGCTCTCGCCGCGCGCCAGCGCGCCCCCAATGAGATGGGCGATGCGCAACGGTTCCGGCATATGGCTATGAATGCAGAACCGTTGAAGTGTGGCTTCGGCTTGGGCTGAGCTGAGGCCGATGCGTTGGACGTAGAGTCCGTTGACGGGCTCCATCGGGCCGAGCGCCTCGATCAGCGACCACTTGTGCCGGCCGTCGGCGACGTGGGTGAGAAGCGCCGCGCGAATCGCCTCGAAGTCCGGTCGATGCCGAGCCACGATCAGCACGGGCCGCTGAAGATCTCGGTGGAGCCGCTGGGCGTCCACGACGTTGAAGCCGGCGAACGTGGCGCCCTGCAGCATCACGAGACGAACGTGCTCCGCGAACCGTCTATCGCGGACGAGCCGGGAAATCGTCCGTGTTACGTCGGTGCCGTCTCGCGCGATCTCGTCGATGACCACGCCGTCGAGCCGCTCGCCGGCGAACACCGTGCCCACCAACGACACGGGCTCCGTCTGATCCTTGTCGAACGGCGCGTCGTCGAAGCCGATGGCGTTGGAGAGGTGATGGGGGGCCATGCGAATTGCCCACCTCGGGGTTTGGCTAGGTATCCGCCCCCGCCAACGCCCGGAGCGCGTCGCCATCCAGGCGATAGATGATCCAGTCGTCCATGGGACGGGCGCCGAGGGTGCGGTAGAACTGAATGGCCGACTCGTTCCAGTCGAGCACGGCCCATTCAACGCGCCCGCAGCCGCGCTCGACCGCCATCCCGGCGAGATGGCGCAACATCGCCCGGCCGTAGCCGTTGCTGCGATGCTCGGGCTTAACGTAAATGTCTTCGAGATAGAGCCCCGGCTTTCCGAGGAACGTGGAGAAGTTGTGGAAGAAGATGGCGAAGCCGACGGGCGTCTCGCCCGCGTAGCCAAGCAGGGCCTCGGCGTAGGCGTGCTCGCCGAACATGGTTCGCTCCAGGACGTCTTCCGTGGCCGAGACCTCGTCCGCGAGCCGTTCGTACTTGGCCAGCTCGCGGATGAACCCCAGCAGGAGCGGGACGTCACCCCGCTCCGCCGTCCGAATCGTGAACGTGGTCGACATTACGTTGGATGGGCGTCAGCCCATGAAGTGGTCTTCGGTGTCGCCCCAGAGCGTCTGCAGATACGCCAACTGGCCCCAGTGGTAGCCGACGTGGACCGCCGGAATGCTCATGATTCGCGTGACCGGCATCGACTGGCCGCCCGAGGTCTCGACGTCCTCCTCGAGACGCTCATCGGGGACGTTGGCGAGCGTCTCGCTCAGTCGATCGCAGCTCGTCTGGAAGACACGCAGCGACTTGGCGAACGACTCACACGACGACGGGTCGTAGTCGGGCACGTCCTCGCCGAGCATGCGGCCCATGGCGGCGTTGGTCTCGGTGCAGTGGTCGACGATCTCGCGGGGGGACATGGCCGTCTCGGCCGGCTTCTCGTCGGCCTTCTCTTCCGAAATCTGCTCGGCGGTCTTGACGAAGAAGTCGGCCTGCGCCTGCAGCCGTCGGCTTTCGAGGTCTTGGAAGTTCATGGGTTCCTCCTTCGATGGAGCTTGCTCAGGCCATTGGGCTATTCATGACCGAGGATTTCATGCGGCACATATGGCGTTTCCAAATACTCCAGCTCCTCATCGGACAGTTCGATCTCGAGCGCGTCCACGGCTTGATCAAGATGATCCATCTTGCTCGCGCCGATAATCGGGGATGTGACGTAGGGCTTGTGCAGCATCCAGGCCAGCGCGATCTGGGCGGGCGCGACGCCGTGACCCTCGGCCGTCTCCACGACCCGATCGACCACCTGAAAGTCTTCCTCTTGGTAGTACATGCGATGGGCCATCGGATCGCTCTTGGACCGCGCCGTCGCACCATCGTCCTCCCGCGAGCGGTTACCCGCGAGGAAGCCGCGGGCGAGCGGACTCCACGGAATGATCCCGATCCCTTGATCCGCGCAGAGCGGAATCATTTCGCGCTCTTCCTCGCGATAGATCAGGTTGTAGTGGTTCTGCATCGACACAAACCGGCTCCAACCGTTCAGGTCGGATGTGTAGAGCGCTTTCGCCATCTGCCAGGCGAACATGCTGGAAGCGCCGATGTAGCGAGCCTTTCCCGCTTTCACGATGTCGTGGAGCGCTTCGAGCGTCTCTTCGAGGGGGGTGTCGTCGTCCCAGCGGTGGATCTGATAGAGGTCGACGTGATCCGTGCCGAGGCGTCTTAGTGAATTGTCGATGCTTTTCATGATGTGTTTGCGCGACAGGCCGGTGTCGTTCGGGTCGTCGCTCATGGGCATGTAGACCTTGGTGGCGATGACGACCTGATCCCGATGGGTCATCTCTTGCAGGGCCCGGCCGGTCACTTCCTCGCTGACCCCGAGCGAGTACATGTCGGCCGTGTCGAAGAAGTTGATGCCGTGCTCCAACGCCCGCTCGAAGAAGGGGCGGCTCCGGTCCTCGTCGAGCACCCAGTCCCGCCACTCGGGCGTGCCGTACGTCATGCAGCCCAAACAGAGTCGTGAAACTTTCAGGCCGGTGTTGCCCAGGTTGACGCAGTCCATAGAGACTCCTTTGCTGAATGGATCAGTTCGACGGCATCGTCAAGCGGATTGCGAGAGCGATCGTTCCACATCCTGCGGTAAATCGATGGGCACAAACCAATCGGCGGGATAGAGATAATCCTCGCCGCTTTCGTCGATGACGCGGACATCCCCATATTGTTCGGCTTCATCATCGGGAACTCGTCTGTAAATCTTGTGGCGCTCCAGGGAGGCAGGATAGGGATCGTTTCGGATGCAGACGACGAATTCCGGCCTTTGCGTTTCGGATGTGCTCATGATCAGTCGAGATAACGCTTGCGCTTCAGTTCCACCATACCTATCCCATGGGCTTCGTACCAATGCAGTTCCGCTTCGCGGATCGTTCCGTTACGAAGTCGGATGTGCGCTGTGCCCTTCATCTTTTGTCCTCGGCCCCTGCCATAATGACGTTCCAAGCGTTCGAGGTCGCGGATGGCGTTGCCAACAGCAATCGTCTCAATGTTGATGATCTCATCGACGAGTTCAAAGCTCATGGAGGACTACGAGACTTGCTGAGCGCGCCCGCTAATGATGGCCTGCGTGACTCGGCCCTGCATCGTCATCCCATCATACGGCGTCCAGCCGCACTTGGAGCGGACCGCCATGTCACTCAGTCGCGTCTCCCCATTCAGATCGACAACGGTCAGATGGGCAGGATGGCCGACGGCGATCCGACCTTGGTCGACCAAACCGAACCGTTCGGCAGGCTTCGTTGACAAGCACTCGACCACTCGGGCTAGACGGAGGCGCTCGCGGGCGACGCCATCCAGCAGGACGGGCAGCGACGTCTCCAGGCCCGGCAAGCCGAACGGGGCACTCTCGAACGACGCGTTTTTCTCGGCCAACGTGTGCGGGGCGTGGTCGCTGCCGACGATGTCGATCGTCCCGTCCGCGAGCGCACCCCAGAGGAAGTCGCGGTCCTCTCGAGACGCCAGCGGCGGGTTGACCTTCAGGCGCGATCCCTTCTCACGGACGTCGTCCTTCGTGAAGATGAGATAGTGCGGACAGGTCTCGATCGTGACGTCGACGCCCTCGCGACGGGCCTGGTCGGCCAGCTCAACGCCCTCTTGCGTCCGGACGTGGCAGAGGTGGAGCTTCGCGTCCGTCTGCACCGCGAGCTCCAGCGCGATCTCCAGATCGGCCGCTTCCGATCGGGAGTCGAGCCGTTGGGCGTGCACCGCCAGGGTCGCCTCAGTATCGGCGGCCCGTTTGAAGACCTCTCGCTGCATCTTGGGATTGCCGATGACCAGCCCGCCCGTCGTCCTGCCCATGTAGAGCTTGAAGCCGACGACGCGCTTTTCCATAGCCAGTTTGGCCATGCCGCTCAGCGTGTCGGGCGTAATGCCGGCGAACAGGCCGTAGTCGATGGGGGAGGCGTCCGCGCGGCGGCGCTGCTGCCGGATCATCTCCGGGGACGTCGTCGGCGGATCCGTGTTCGGCATGGCCAGTACCGTCGTGACGCCGCCCGCCAATGCGGCTTGTCCGGCCGTCTCCCAGGTCTCCTGATGGCCCTCGTTGAAGTCGCGGACGTGGACGTGGGCGTCGATCAGCCCCGGCAGGATGGTCAATCCCGACGCGTCGATGACCTCGTCGGCGTCGATGTCGATCCGGGGCGCCAGGTCGTGAATCCCGTCCGCATCGATGGCGATATCGAGCCGGGTGAGCTCGCCGTCGGTGAAGGCCTGGCCGCCGTGGATCAACTTCATGGGTTAGCGATCGCGAACCGTGCCGATGATCTCATCAATCGACTCGTGGCGATGCATCGCCAGCCAGTCCTCAACCCCGTCCCAGATCATCCGGAAGACGTCGGGCCCCTCCCAGGCGAGCGCCGTGCCGATCTGCACGACCGAGGCCCCCGCCAGGAAATGCTTGATCGCGTCCTCGGGGTGATCCACCCCGCCGCAGCCCCAGACGGCAATGTCGGCATGATGCCGTTGGAAATAGCGATAGAAGCGATGGACCTCCGCCATCGCGATCGGCAGAATCGCGGGGCCGCCGAGTCCGCCATAGCCCTCGCGCGGGCGAATCACTTTCTGGCGCGTTTCCAGGTCGATGTCCATCGCGTTCGGCTCGGAGTTCATCGTGGCGACGGCGTCGACGCTCAGCTCGACGAGCAACCCCGCAACCTCCTCGAACAGGGTCAGGTCGTTGTTGTAGGGCGGCAGCTTCACGGCGATGGGCAGTTCGACCGCGTCCATGAGCGGCGTCAAAACGGAGCGGAGCTGTGCCGGATCGTTGGCGATCGGGATGCCCGTGAGGTTGGGGGTCGACAGGTTGACTTCCAGCGCGTGCGCGCCGGCTTCGGCCATGGCTTGGGCCATGACCCGATACTGCTCGGGGATGGGCAGTTCGTGTTCGCACGGCGCATACGACAGACTCGCGATGACGGGCTTTCCATGTTCTTTCAACTCGGGAATCAACTCGGCGTATCTCTGATACCCGAGGTTGTTGAGCCCCATGGAGTTGATCGAGCCGTGCGCTTCGGCGACGTACGGGGCCCATCGCGGCTCCGGGTTGCCGTCGCGGGGGCAGTGGGTCATCGACTTGGTGACGATCGCGCCGCTGGCGGACTGGGCGATATCGAGCAGTTCCTCGCGGGTGACCGCATGGGGCCCGGCGGCGTTGACGAGCGGAGGCTGGATGGCGGGAACGCTCATGGCGTGCGGATTGTAGACGGAAACGGTCTCAACGGGCAAGGGCCAATGAGAACGCGGCCCATGCGGGCCCGTCGGGGTCCTCCTCCGGGCGCCATCCGGGCAGCCGGCTCGGGCCAAGTGATCCCCTAGCACCCGCAGGGACTCGCTTACCGCTGCTCCCTTCCGGGCCTGACGGGGTTCACAAGTGTGCGCCGTAGAGGGCTCAGCCGTCATCACCGCTTACCCAGACGCGTCTCCCAAAGGACAGACCTCTCGGGTGACCCATAGGCTCCGCTGTAGCGGGTTGCGGATGGAGGGGACCGCTAACCCCCCGCTTGCATGGGCCGCAACGCCAGGATACGTGGCCCGTTTTCTCCTGTCAATGACGGCTCTATCGAACTCTGCTTACTGAAGCGTCAACAGCACCTCGATCGTGCCGGTGCCCGAGGCGAGGGTTCCCAGTGCCTTGCCCAGGATCGAACCGATCCGCGCGTCGGTGGCCCGCATGGCGTGGCCCGGAGTCCCCGCCGTCGTCAACAGCTCGCCCCGATGGATCGGGCCATTCTCCGCGGAGACCCTGCAGGGCACGATGCCCATGACCGCCACCGGGATTTCGTCAGCTCCGGCCTCGGCCATAACGGCGTTGGACCCAACGAAGCCCGGCTTTGTGGAGTACACGCCGATGACGCTCGTCGAGTACGCCGTGGATGACAACGCCACCGATCGATCGACCGAGGGACTGATGATCAGGACGTCGCCCGGTGCATAGGGGATCTCGGCGTCATCCACGGTCATGAGCTCCGCGAAGTCGGCTGATCCCTTCCAGCCCCCGTCGGCGTACGCCGTTCCGTCCTTGGTGACCTTGAAGTCGACGTCGCCATCGCGGCCCGCCCGGATGTAGTCCCGCCCGACCTTCTCGAAGATGCGGAGCCCGTCGTTGCCGGCCGACCCGACCCGCAGGGCATCGTGGCCGGATGAACCGACGTAGACGCCGCTCCAGGCGGCCGAGTCGACGCGAACGCCGTCGTTGCCCGCCGAGAAGACCTTGACGCCCACACCGCGTGCCGACGCGACGTCCACGCCATGCGAGTTGGAGTTGGCCACGTGGATGGCTCGGCCCTGGGTGCCCGCGACGTGAATGCCGTCTCCGTCACTGCCCAGAATCTGAAGCGCCATCTGGTCCGCTCGGTTGATGCGAACGCCGTTGTTGAAGATCCGTTCGAAGCCCGCGGCGCTCGCCAACAGCGCCACCAACATCATCGCCGTTCCAACCACCAAGACGACGCGCACGGCCCATGCCTTAGACACGGGAACCTCCTTAAATCTACTTCCGACTGCCGGTCCGTCGTCGATTGACGGACGCCCGAAGCAGTGCAAGACGATATGGTCTTAATTATACCACGCGAACGGTTCGATGCCCGTCATGCCGGCGATCCACGACGCTCAATCGGGTATAATGCGCATGATCGCGGCGAACGAGTGAGGAGGTGCGTTTCGTGCGAGAATGGCGTTGGATCGGATGGGCCGCTGCGCTGTTGCCGTCACTGCTGTGTTGGGTGGGAGGTGCCTGGCTCCTTGCGCTCGGGGTTGGGGACGACGAAGGCGGGTTTTTCGTTGCCTTGGGATTGTACTTCCTCGGCATGGGGTTTTTCGTCGGGCCGATCTTGGGACTGGCGTTGCGCCAGCGCGAGTGACGGAAGCTGGCGGAGAGGGTGGGATTCGAACCCACGGTGGAGTTTTACCCCCACAACGGCTTAGCAAGCCGTCGCCTTCGACCACTCGGCCACCTCTCCACGAAGTGACGCTATTCTAGAGCCCATGCCGGAGAGTGTCAACTCACGGGGACCGACGCTTTCCAAATAGGGGTGGGGAAGGGGCGGAGGGAGAGGGATTCGAACCCCCGGGGCTTGCGCCCAGCGGTTTTCAAGACCGCCGCCTTCGTCCGCTCGGCCATCCCTCCTCGGTTCTCGCGCATTGTAGGCCCCCACCCGGCTCGGCTCAAACGATGCGGGGGCGGGACGGTGAAAGCCGTCAAAAGTCCCTTGGCAACCGAACCGAGCCCCTCTGCTGTATCGGTCGGTCGGCCGCGTAAGAGGACGCTTGGCGGGAACTAACCGGGACCGCCGCTGCCTCCGCCGATATCTCCGCCCCCGCCCATATCGGGGAGCGCACCGTCGCCGTCCCCATCGACGATGGGCCCCGGTTCGCCGCCTGGCCGAAATGGCTTGGATCGAGCCCTTCGGAGACAGATCCACATGCCGACGATGGACCCGAGGATCATGATCGGAATGCGAGGCGTGTCGCTCCCCGTGGTGACGAGCAACAAAGCTCCCATGATGGCCGCACCGTCAGTCCACTCAGAACGAATTGGGTAACGGGCTTGATGCGCTCCCGGACGGACACGCGATATGCCCTCAACGGCACCCGGCAATGGGGCCGCGTATCACGACAGCGATCCTGGCTACGACCGTCGGGGCCGTGTCGCAAGGCGCTTTCGCTCCTCCCGGTGGACCACGGGGGACACGCTTAACAGCCTTGGCCGAAGTGTTCAACGGCGCTGCGGGGGAACCTCGACCCGAACGACCCCCGTTCTTCGTCGGCGAGGAGGGCTGACGTTGTGGCGCACGCAGGCGTCTCAAATGTCCAGTGACAGCGTTACAGCTGAGTTGACGCCCCTCGCTGTCCCTGGGTACCATTGATCCAACTCACGCACAGAGCGCTTCGCGCTGGAATCAACTTCAAGGAGGACGACGCCGAATGGACCGCATTTTCGTGATTGTCGCCATCTTGGCCGGATTGGCCCTGATCGGCATTGCCCTGTTCCTTCCCGGCGGTGGCGGCGGCGCCACGGGCAACGGCACCGCGACGAAATCCGCCAACATCGACCTGCAACACCAGTCGTTCAGCCCCGATCGCGTGACGCTGCAGCACGGCCGCGTCAAGCTCGTGTTGACCAACCAGTCCAACGTGCTGCACCAGATTGAGATCTACGACCCGGTCAGTCAGCGGGTCATCCACCGCGAGGACATCATCCGCCCCGGCCAGAGCAAGACCGTCTGGGTCGACCTCCAGGGCGGCGTGATCGGCGAGCGTCGCTACGAGCTCTACGATCCGGTCTTTCGCAACAAGGGCATGGAAGCGGTGCTGATCGTTCGCTGATCGGGCGGATCGCGAACCGGGTCAGGCGGGAGCGCTTGGCGCGGGCTGAATGGCTTGCGAGATCGTGCCCCCGCCTAG
>JAHEOA010000134.1 GCA_018609825.1 Candidatus Bipolaricaulota bacterium
GTGGCGATCGCCCGCGCGCTCGTGACCGATCCCAAGTTGGTCCTGGCCGACGAGCCGACCGCCAGCCTCGACTCCAAGACGGGCAACCAGGTCATGGAGATCATGACCCGCACCAAGACCGAGCACCAGGCGGCGTTCGTGGTCGTCACCCACGACCCCATGGTGAGCGAGTTCGCCGAGCGCGTGGTCAGCATTCGGGACGGCCAGCTGTTCGAAGGCGAGGATCGAGGGCATGAACCTGCGGCTGCTCATTCCGCTTCGTAACCTCTGGCGCAACCGCCGTCGGACGCTGTTGGGCGTGGCCATCATTGCGCTCGGCACGACCATGAGCTTCGCCGTGCTCGGCTACGTCGACTTTTCTCTGAAAAACATTCGCCAGTCGACGATCGACGAGGTGGGCAATATCCAGATCGCCTCGCCGCTGTTCTGGAACGACGAGACCGAGGACTATCAACATCTGATCCAGCCCGACGCCCAACGGACGTTGACCGAGATTCTGGACAGCCACGAGGGCGTGACGGCGTACACGTTCCAACTGTCCGCCTCCGGGCTCGGCTACATCGGCGACGGCACGCGCGTGCTCAACATGTCGGCGACCTGGCCGGGCAACAGCGCCCTGGACGTCAACGACCTCGTCTCGCGCGGTCAGGGGCTCGAAGCCGGTGACGGCGGCATGGTACTGATCGGCGAGACGCTCGCGGACAACCTCGGGCTGGCGCCGGGCGATGCCTTCCAGGTGACGGCCACAACGGTGAGCGGCCAGTACAACCTCTCGCCCCTGCGTGTCAAGGGGATTTTCAGCCTCAACAACGAGCAGGCGGAGACCCAAGTCGCCTACGTGCCGCTGTCGTTCGCGCAGCAGCTATTGGACACCGGCGGGGTCGACAAGATCATTCTCACCACCTCGTCCATCGAGGCGACCGACCCCGTGATGGCCGACCTGCAAAGCGCCATAGACGAAGCTGGCTTGGATTTGCAGGCCCGGCCCTGGTACGAGGTCTCGGATTTTTACGGCCAGATCAGCACGTTCTTCAACGCGCTGTTCGGCTTCATCACGTTGGCGATGTTCGTGCTCGTCTTCTTCATGATCCTCCAAGTGCTGACGCTGTCGTTTCTCGAACGGACGCGCGAGGTGGGCACGATCCGGGCGATCGGCACGCATCGCAAGCAGGTCCTCGGCATGTTTTTCGCCGAGAGCGTCTTCCTCGGGATCATCGGCAGCCTGGCGGGAATCGCCCTGGGGCTCGTCGTCGGCGGCGGGTTCAACGCATTGGGCATCGGCTGGACGCCGCCGGGCGCCGTCGAGCCGGTGCCCGTTCGATTGGAATTGACGCTGGCGAACGCCTGGCTCCCGGCGCTGTTGACGACGCTGGCCACGATCATCTCGTCGGTCTATCCCTCGATGCACTCGGCGCGGGTCGAGATCGTCGAGGCGCTGCGGGTCGCCTGAGCGGAGGTTATCGGAATGTTCTTCAAGATCGCGCTGCGCAACCTGAGACGCAACACCCGGCGCACCGCCTTCAGCCTCGGCGTCATCACGCTCGGCGTGGCGATCATGTATTTGGTGCTCGGCTTCACCGGCCAGAGCATCGACGCCACCAAGGAGACGCTCACGAGCACGAGCGGCGCCGTCCAGGTGGCCGACGCCGACCTGTTCGACAACGCCGCCACCGACTACGACGAGTACCTCATTGATCCCGACACGCTCGCCCAAGTGGAACGGATGCTCGCGGACGATCCGCGGGTCGCCGCCACGACGCCGCAGCTCGGCTTCTCCGGGCTGATCGGCAACCAGCAGGGCAGCACGCTGCTGCTCGGCACGGGGCTCGTCCCCGGCAACGCCATCCAGGACTACTCCGGCGTCGTCGAGGCCGGCAGTCCGCTCAACGCTGATGACGGCGGCATTCTGATCACGCGCCAGAGCGCCGAGGATCTCGACGTCGGCGTCGGCGACGTGCTCAACATCGCCACGGGCACCGCCAGTGGCTCCTTCGGCGCCATCAGCGTCACGGTCCGCGGCCTGGTCCAGATCAACGCGGGCGGATCCAGCCAGGACCTCGGCTTCGTGTCGTTGTCGACGGTGCAGAAGCTCTTGCGCACCGACGGGGTGGAGCGCGTGCTCGTGGAGCTTGAACGGGTCGAACAGGCGGACGCCTTCGCCCAGGAGTTTCAGAGGAAACTGGACGAGGCCGGGATTCCCCTGGCCGTGCGGACTTGGAAGGAGCTCAACCCGTTCTACGACTCCATCCAGAGCTTCTGGAACGTCTTCAGCGGCTTCACGGGGATCGGCGTCTTCGTGCTGGTGTTCTTCAGCGTCCTGGAGGTCCTGACCATGTCGTTCTTGGAGCGCACCCGCGAGGTCGGCTCCATCCGGGCGATCGGCACGCATCGCGCCCAGGTCTTCCGCATGTTCCTCACCGAGGGCGTCGTCATCGGCCTGGTCGGCGGCGTCACGGGCGTCCTGGCCGGGGTCGGGCTCAGCGCGCTCATCAACGGCGTGACGATCAACTGGGAGCCGCCCGGCGCCGTGGAGCCCATTCCGCTTCAGATCAAGATCGCGCTGTCGGTGACGGTCATTCCGTTCCTGACAGCGATCGTCTCGACGTTGTTGAGCGCGCTCTATCCCTCGTGGACGAACGCCCGCCGGCGCATCGTGGAGGCGCTCAACTATGTGTAGTTCCCCATCCATGCCGAAAGGAGTTGGGCACATCATGCGACGTTTTTTGACGCTAACCACAATCGGCCTGCTGGCGCTCGGCGTCATCGCCCTGGCCCAGAGCGACGTCTCCGATGAGGAGTTGCTCCAGGCGATGGACGACGTCCGCTTCGTCGACGGCGACGAGTTCACCATGACCGTCGACATCGCCGCCGAGCGGCCCGACGAGAGCCGTCAGGCGACGGTGAAGCTGTTCTTCAAGACGATCGACGGCGAGGAGCGCTCCCGCGTGGAGTTTCTCGCGCCGGAGGACATGGTCGGCGACGTTTATCTGAACGCGGACGACGAGACGTTCTTCTGGAACCCGGATCTCGCCACCCCGATCAACCTCTCGGGCAGCGCGCAGGTCTTCGGCGACGCCACCGTCGTCCAGACCGTCGGGATCGGCTTCGTCGACGACTATCAGGTCGAGGGCCGCGAGATGGGCTCGCTCGAGGACGGGGCCGAGGCGCTGGTGACCGACATGAGCGCGACGAACGACAGCGTCACGTTCCCCACGGCTCGGGTATGGAGCGATCCGGACACGCTGCGGCCCCAGAAGATGCGCGTCTTCGCCAAAAGCGGCGACCCGGTCAACGACGTGACGTTCGAGGCATACGCGTCGCTGGAGGGCGGCGACACCTACGTCAAGACCCAGCTCATCCAGAGCCTGCTCCAGAGCGCCAATCGGACCCAGCTGACCATCACCGAGATCAACCCGACCGAGTTGTCCGATGACCTCTTCGATCCGGATGAGCTCGGGAGCAACTAGCGAGCGATCACGATGGCGGTACGGCGTCGCTGGCTGGTCACTCTGATCGGTGCGGGCCTCTTGGCGATAGCCCTCGTCGCGCCCATCGTTACCGCGGACGTGGGAGATCGCCCATCGACGGAGCAACTGCGCCGCATCGAGACCGAGGCGCTGAACGTACTCGGCGGGATCGCCCTCGATACCGACATGAGCGAGCCGACGCGGCTGGATGCCGTGCGGGCGCTGCTTGACTA
>JAHEOA010000135.1 GCA_018609825.1 Candidatus Bipolaricaulota bacterium
ATCGGTTTTGCTCCTCAGCCGCGTTGACCAGCTGCTTGATCGGCAGCGAGTCCGGCCGCGCCAGCGCCACGATCTCGTCTTGGGCGACCAGGTTGTCCAGGCCGACGTTCAACATGCCGTTGCTCATAAGCCCTCCCCTATCCTTGGTTGTCCTTCTGTTCCTCGCGCTCGACGAACTCCAGCAGCGCCTGCGTGGCGAGGTAGTTCACCGATCGGTCCCGATCCTTCGCCAGCTGTTCCAGCCGCTCCAGCGGCTTCTTGTCTCGTTTGTCTTGGGGGACGTAGATGCTCAGCTTGTTCAACCGCGGTCACGCTCCTGTCGTTCATGACGAGTAAGGGCAGGGTAAGATATCCGGCTTAGCTAGACAAATGATGACGTCAAACGCGGAACGCCCGATCTTACATCACAGGTCTGGCAACTGCATTCGACGTTCACCCACGAACGAACGCCGCTCGGTTCACGCCACCGAGAGGATTTGGAAAGACAGACGCCCTTGTGAAAGCCGTCTTGGATCGTTGGCCCGCTTTGATCGGTTAGCGGGGTTGTGGGTGCCCAGGGCCTCTCAACAATGATTATCATTGGCATGTCATTCTTCACGAGATATTCCACACATGATAGCCTGAAAGTACAGGAGGTTTATAGTTGATGCGCTACTCATCCAAGGGGCTTACGTCGGTTCTTGTGGCGATCGGCTGTGCTGTGTTGAGCATTGCGCCGCTGCAGACACCCGGACACGGGATGACCCAAGATCAACCCCAGCCGATACTGACGGCCCAAGTGGATGCCGAAGCGGCGTGGCGGACGCACCTGGGCTTGGGCTATCCGGAGCCGTTCCGGGGATCCGACTGGGAGATGGCGACGAAGGTCGACCTGGCCGCCCGGACGGGCGTCAAGCTGTTGCGGGCCCATCGGCCGACCCAGCGAGATTGGTTCGCCTGGCAGGAGGTCGAACCGGTGCCGGGCGAGTACGACTTCAGCACGACCGACCGGTTGGTGCGCATGGCCCAAGAGCGAGGCATGGTCGTCCTGCCGCAGGTCTTTCCCTATGCCGAATGGGACCAACGCGCGGTTCCCGGCGGCGGCGGCAGCGCGAAGCCGCACGACATGGACGCCTACACGGATTTCTTGGGCGCGCTCGTGGAGCGCTACGACAACGACGGAGACCGAGATATGCCCGGGTTGGCTTACCGCATGACCTACTGGGAGATCCTCAACGAGCCCTCGCTCGGCTTCTTTTCCGGTCCGCCAGCCGAGTACGCCGACATCCTGGAAGCGAGCTACCGTGCTGTTAAGCAGGCCTGCCCGGATTGTTCCGTGCTCAACGGGGGCGTGGCCGGCGGCGACCGGGCCGTGTCCTACTTCGAACGGACGCTGCAGAGCCTCCAGGAACGCGCCTATTGCCGGTCCCATAGCCTCTGTTTCGACCTCATGAGCGCCCACAGCAGCACCGACTTTCGCACGCCTCGGGCGTTGGCCGACTTGCTGGAATCACACGGCTTGCAGCGGGAGATGTGGATCACGGAGTTCTACGCCGGTTGGGCCTCCATCGAGGAGATGGGCGCGGTGTTCGCCAAGAGCTTCGCCCGCGGCATGGCGATCGACCCCGTGGAGCAGCTGATGTGGTTTGCCGTGGCGCCGGATTGTCCCTTCTCGCAAGGCTACAATCATCATGCGCTCGTGAATCCCGATGGCAGTGAGCGATCGATCTTCACGGCGATCCAGGTCCTGGCCGCCAAGCTCAATCGATTCGACGAAGTGGCCCAACTGAGCGACACCGCCTACCGCTTCTCGCAAGGCGGAGAGCGCCTTTATCTCGTCTGGGATCGCGTCCCGGCCGAGCTGGGGCGAGTCCGCGTCACGCGTCTGGACGGCAGCGAAACCGTGGGGCATGCGGGCCAGATCGGCCGGCTCGACGCGCCGGTCATCGCAGAGCCCGTGGGGAACTGATGGCGTGTCAATCTGCCGGCTATCATGATGACAGTGACGGAAACGGATCCTTGATGAGGCCAACGCATAAGAAGGAGACGCGCTCAAGATGAATCGACGCATCGGCAAACTGGTCGTCCTCGGACTTTTGGTGGTGTTGGGCCTGGTTGGTTTCGGCCAGCCGTCGTTGCCGGATCTGGTGGTCACCGACGTGAGCGTCAGCCCGTCCTCGTTCCAGGATGGAGAGTTGGTGACCCTGCGGGCGACGGTCAAGAACCAGGGAGAGGCCCCGGTCCGATCCGGGTTCACCGTCTCCTTCTTCGCCGGGGACCAGGCCGCCGGCAACGCGCGCGTTCAGCCCCCGATAGCATCGGGCGCCGAACGGTCCGTCACCGCGCTCTGGGTAGCCACGGGGACACCGGCGTCCGTTGAGGCGCGCGTCGACATCCAAGACGAGATCGAGGAGTCGAACGAGGAGAACAACACGTTCGAGCGTTCCTTGGAGGAGGCACCGTCCGAGGCGGAGTGGCAACGAGTCTATCGGGAAGACTTCGAGGATGGGGAAGCTCAGGGCTGGGAGCTGGCGAGCGATAGCTGGGAAGTGGTCCAGGCTCCGAATGGCAATCGGGTCTTGCGCGGCCGCGGCCACCACTGGGCAAGCTATCGCGACGGCGGGTGGAGCGATTTCGCCTTCAAGCTGCGCGTGAAGCTCATCCAGGGAGCCATCCACCTCAACTACCGTGTCAGCCAGTGCAAGCGCTATTTTATCGGCATCAGCGCCGAGCAACTGTATCTCGGCAAGTCGGCCTCCTGTGAGCGGCACACCGAGCCCGTGCGGAAGTCGGTCCAGCACCGGCTGCGGCAGTGGCATGAGATCGAGATCAAGGGAGAAGGCGGTCGGCTCGAGGTCTTCGTCAATGGGCGGCGCCAGATCCGTTACGACGACCCCGACCCGGTCACGTATGGGACGATCGCCCTGGAGACGCTCGAGGACGCCGAGGTCCTCGTCGACGACCTGGAGGTCTGGGGCCCGCCCCAGCCGACGATCGACCTGGCGTGGCAACGGACGGGCGGGCCCCTGGGTGGCCTGGGCTATGACGTGCGCATGCATCCGGAGAACCCGGATCGCATGTATGTCACCGACGCCTGGTCGGGGGTCTTCATCAGCGACGACGGCGGCGAGACGTGGTTCCCGAGCAACGAGGGCATCAGCACGCGGGTCGGGCCCACGGGCGATGCAATCCCCGTCTTCTGCCTGACGATCGATCCGCACAATCCCGACATCATCTGGATCGGCACGCAGGACGTCCGCGGGATCTTCAAGTCGACCGACGGCGGGCGGACGTGGACCAAGATGGACAACGGCGTGCAGGTACGCTCCGGCATTACGTTCCGTGGGTTCACCGTCCACCCGCGCTCCTCGGAGATCGTCTACGCGGCCGCGGAGCTCTCCAGCCACGCCTGGGCGGGCGAGCCGCGCACAGGGCGCGAGTTCGACCTGACGAAGGGCGTCGTCTACAAGACGACCAACGGCGGGAAGGACTGGGAGGAGGTCTGGCGCGGGGACAACCTGGCCCGCTACATTTGGATCAACCCCGAGGACCCCGAGGTCGTCTACGTCTCGACCGGCATCTTCGACCGCGAGGCGGCCAACTCCGACCCCAACGCCCGGGAGCCCGGCGGCGTCGGCGTCATCAAGAGCACGGACGGCGGGGAGACCTGGCGCCGCGTCAACGATGGGCTTAACAACCTCTATGTCCGGAGCCTCTTCATGCATCCGGAGGATCCGGATACGCTGCTGGCCGGCACCGGCAACAATCAGTATCACGGGGCGAACGGGGTCTATCTGACGACCGACGGCGGCGAGTCGTGGTCCCACCCGCTGGTCGGCGAGAACATCACCTCGGTCGAGTATTCGGCGTCGAACCCCGACATCGCCTACGCGGGCAGCGTCAACGCGATCTTTCGCAGCGAGGACGGCGGGCGGACGTGGACGCGCGTAAGCGGTGGCCGTTGGGGCTGGGGACCGCCCGGGGTTCGCGCTGGCTTCCCCATCGACTTCCAAGTGGATCCGCGCGATCCGAACCGCATCTTCGTCAACAACTACGGCGGCGGCAACTTCGTCAGCGAGGACGGCGGGCGCACGTGGGCGACCGCCAGCACGGGCTACACCGGAGCTCAGGTGAGAGACATCACGGTGGTCCGCGAGACGGGGCGCGTGCTGGCCGGCGCGCGGAGCGCGCTCTTCGCCAGCGGAGACCAAGGCGAGAGCTGGGCCGGCCTCAGCTATCCCCCGGCCGCCGCCATGGAATGGAACGTGGTCGCGGCCGATCCCACCGCCTCCGACCGTATCTTGGCCGCGGAGAACTGGAACCGCTATCTGCTGTCAAGCGACGACGGCGGCCGGCATTGGCGTCGGAAGATGCGGCCGCCTCGCGAGAACGCGAGCTGGCGAGCCATCGCCTTTGCCCCGTCGAATCCCGATGTGGTCTACGCC
>JAHEOA010000136.1 GCA_018609825.1 Candidatus Bipolaricaulota bacterium
CGATTCACCAGCTCGTTGTTGCGATTCGCCATCAGCGCGTCCTCCCATGCGCAAACACGACGCGCTCACTGTCGAGCGTGTCGTCGTTGTCGAACTTGTCGCGCAGAATCTTGAAATAGACGAGGTCGTTCAGCGTGTTCACGCCGTCGCCGAAGTCCCAGGCGAGCGTGTGGAAGTCGGGCGCGTAGACGGGGTCGTGGCTGATTTTCTTTTCCCCGCCCGTCGTCCACGGCCCCTCCTGGCTCGGGCCGTACAGCGCCTCGAAGACGACGTCGCCCGAGGCGGCCGAGCCGACGATGGAAATATCCTCGTTGCCGTCACCGCTGAGGTTGTTGGTGAACGTCATGAGCGGCACGTCGTTGTTGGCGACTTGGCCGAGGAACGTGACCTCGTAGGGGCCGCCCGCCGAGCCCGTCACCGTCACCTCGCTGTCGCGCAGGTTGGGCAGCGCCCGCAGCGCGTCCTCGACGTCTTGGGCGCTGGCGTCGTGGTCGAGGCTCGTCGTCTGCTCGCCGTCGAAGGTGAGTGACCACGTCCCGCCCGTGGGTGAGCCAAGCAGCTCGATGTCCTGGATCTGGTTGGCGACGGACTCGATGGCGATGTCGATCTCCAGCTCGCCGTCGGCCAGCTTGGCCCGCTCGCGCAGATAGATCGGGTTGACGTCGTCAACGCCCGTGAACTTGCGGCTCTTGGTCCAGCGGGGGCCGCTGTGCCCGTTCGCCTCGCCGAACGACGGGGCGATCTCCACGGGACTGACCGAGTCGTCCACGTCGAGCAGGATGGCGTCAACGGAGAAGTGGTCGGTCCACAGGGTATCGTCCACCGCATCTCGGAGAACTTTGAGCCCGCCGAAGATGATGGTCATCAGCCGGTTGAAGAGGTTGCTTGTGGCCTCTTCAAACGACTGAGCTTTCCGCTCGCTTGAGGGAATGACGGCGGACTCCGTTTCCGTCCAACCGCCATTGACCTCATCGGTAAGGGTGAGGTCATCCCGGTTCAGTTCTGCCATATCAAACGCTCCTCAGAATCTCGTCCTCAGTAGCGGGTCTTGCCCCGAATGGAGTGGTGAATCACGTAAGCGGGCGCATGGGGGCGAATGGACTCTACAACGCCTCGGAACGGGCGGTTGAGCGCATCCAACGTTGCGGGTTCCACCGCGCAATGCTTGATTGCCAAGCCCGGCCAATACGCTTCGTCTGCGTCGAACCCAGCCGTGTTGTTGGAAACCCACCAGTAGCCGTGATCCGCCGGGTCCTGACTGGTTGGGCTATTGCTAAACCCGAAATCCGATGTGCCGTGAATCTCGTAGCGCCCGCCTGCCTGCGTCATAATTCCCAGCAGATCCAGAATGTCGATGAGCAAGTGGTTGCCGTCCCAAATCCCCGCGTCGAGCCCGTTGGACGTGTTGGTGACCCACCAGTAGCCATGGTCGGCAGGATCGTTGGACGCAGGAGTCGCCGCCAACCCGAAGACGTCCCCGTAGTCGTAGTCGAGGATCGTCCAGGGCATCTCCAAGTAGTAGAATGCGGGCTCCTTCGACTCGATGTAGTGCGGCTCGTCGCGCCGGAAGAGCTTGATCTGGGGCAGGTAGTCCGTCTCCCAGTTGTCGTTGCCGCGTACGATGCCGACCCACCAGGCAACGGCCCGCTTGATCTGGTCGACACTGCCCCAACTGGTCTGCACGAACGCCCAGAACTTGATCCGGTCGCGGAGCCGGTCATCGCTCTCCCCGTCCATGCGAACCACGCCGAGGTTGTAGGCGACGAGCTCCAAGCTGCGACCCGTGGCATGGTCAATCGTGTGGGCCTTCTGGATGTCGTCAAGGGTGTCATCCAGTTCCAGCTCGGCAGTCACGGCCTCGACGAGCCGCTTCATCACCGGCTTGCTCTCGTCCTTCCAATAGCCGTGTAGCCGCTCAAAGGCGGCGGTTCCGCGATCCCCAAGTGCCATAAGCGTTAGAAGACAGTGATCAGGTCAGGGTGTGTGGCGGGCACTTCGTCCCGCGCCAAGTCCAAGTAATCCGTCTTGCGGTCGGTGGGCGTGCGCCCCACGCGAACCCCCGCCATCTCCACGCCGCTAACCCGGTGACAGGCCGCGTCCAGGTTGGAGGTCCAGATGCGCTGCCCCGCTTCGACGCGACCTACAAACTCTTGGCCGGCACCGTCGAAGCCACCGAGTTCCCGAAGCAGCTCCTCTTTGACCAACGTCCGTCCATTGCCGGGGAACGTGCCGCTGGTGCGCAGTCGCACAGTCAGATAGAGCGGCACCTCCACGAAACGCGAGAACTTGATCGGATGGACCTGCCCCGAGATGTCGGTGACGGAGAACTCGCGGTTGCCGACGAAGTCACTGGTCGGCCCCATGCTGTCGAACAGCTCCCCCGCAATCGTGGGGCCATCGCCGCCTTCGAGCACGGCCTCCACCGTCTTGCCCGGCTGCCCGTGGCCGTCGGTTTCGGCCTCGCGATTGATGAAGAGCTTTACTCGGCGCACGCCGTTGATGCGGCGCAGCCGCGACAGCAGGGCGTTGGGCGAACCGCCCGCGAAGTTGAACAGCTCCAACAGGTAACGCGCCTTGACGCTCTCGTCGCTCTCGGCCACGCGCCCGCCATCGGCGGGGCCGCCGCCAACGGATGTCACCGTGCCCGCCATCGAGGTGCCTTGGTCGGTGCCGTCCAAGAAGACGTTTCGAGGGAAACCGCTGCCCGAATCCAGGCCCCACTCAATATCGCCCCAGGAGGACGCCAGGTTGACCAGGGCCATGCGCACCGTCGTCGCGCTCAACAGGTTGATCCCGCGCAGCGACGTCGACACTTCGCGGGACTCGCCCGCTTCCAACGCGAACCGTTGCACGAACGTCCGCCCCAAGTCCTCACCCGAAGCATCGTCAATGAAGGCCCACTGGATGTCCACCGTGCGCGCCGTGTTGGACGGGTTGCGGACGTGCCACGTCAGCTCCGTCAGGTTGGCGCTGAACGTCAGGTCGGACACGTCGGCCAACTGGACGTAGACGGCACGCTCGTCGTTGGGCACCGTCACCCACGTATCGGGCGAGCTGTTGCTGATGTGGCTGATGCGGGTCGTTTCGGCGTTGGTGACGTCAATGTTCCCGTCGTCGGTTTCGGTGATCGTGCCGGCGGCCCGATTGGCATTCGGCCCCGGCTCCACGGCCTGAATCGGCACCGCGATTTCGCCCGAGCTCGGTATGGTCGCGTCTTGGGTCGTGTAATACTCGGGACCATCCGGCACGCGGACGACGGTGGTAGCGGGGATCGTGTAGCCAGCGGCGCCGGTCGCGACGACCGTGGTCGTGGCGAGCGTCGCCCCACGCCGCTCCATGTTCTTATACTTGATGGCATCATCCAACGCCGATCCCCAAGACGTGAGGATGTAGGGCGCGTGGTACACCTCGTTGAGTGCCGCCCAGAGGCTCTCCGTGGGGAACTCCAGGCCCCGATCCGCCAGTTCAGCGGCCACGGTAGCAAAGAGCTGTTGCTCAGGGGCCGCGTCCGAGTCGTCCGCCTGGGGATAAAACGTTTTCCAGCGGTCGCGCATCCCCTGGCGGGAGTCAATAAAGGGTTTCTCGCGGAATCCGTCTTGAGTGACGCCGTACTTATTCGCCATGGTTGCTATAGCCTCTCCAGGGGAATCCGCAGTCGAATCTTGCCCGCATCCACGTCGCCGGGCTGTAGCGTCGCCGTGACGCCCGCCTCGATGCCGACCTCGCGCAACGCCTCATCTCGCCAACCGATGTCCATCGCGTAGGCGTGATCGAAACGCCCGTCCTTGCCCCACTCCTCAACCAGCGCCGTCTCCAGGTATTGGAAGTCGGGGTTGCGCATCCCGAGGATGGGGAACCAGTCGCCGCCCATGCGTGAATGGAACAGCCACGGGAGGCCGAAGTCGAGGTCGAAGGGCCAGTCGCCCTTCTGGGCCACCGTGCGCAGATAGAGCGCGTTGAGCACTTCAACGTGGCCCGTCGCCATCTCCAAGTGCCCGTCGTCGTTGACGACGAGGTCGGTCGTCAGGCTTTCGCGATCCTCAATGTCGAGGGCCGTGGGTTGGGGCCAGCTGAACTGATCA
>JAHEOA010000137.1 GCA_018609825.1 Candidatus Bipolaricaulota bacterium
AATGTCACTGAACAGGATCGCCAGCGGGCCCTCGTCAGCCATGACGCGTGGCCACGTTGCTCAGGAAGTCGATCGCACACTCGACCCCGCGCTCGAAGTTGGCCAGGTCGAACTTCTCGTTGGGCGAGTGGAGGCGGTCATCGGGAAGCCCGAAGCCCATGAGCACCACGGGGATGCCATACTGGCTTTGCAGGGTGCTGACCACGGGGATCGACCCGCCCTCCAGCGTGAAGACGGGCCGTGCGCCGAAGCTTGACGCAAACGCCTGAGCCGCCGCCTCCATGACGGGGTGATCGCGCTCCACCAGCGCCGGGTCCGCCTTGAAGAACGCGTGGGCGGACACGTGAACGGTCTCGGGCGCCAGGGACTCGACGTGGCGTTCGAACAGCTCGGCGATCACCTCGGCCTTCTGATGGGCCGCCAGCCGCATGCTCACTTTCGCGAGCGCCTTGGCCGGAATGACGGTCTTGGCCCCTTCGCCAGTGAAGCCGCCGCGGATGCCGTGGATCTCCAACGTCGGTCGGGCGCCGAGACGTTCGGCCACGCTGTAGGCGGATTCGCCCCAGACCGCCGGCGCGCCGCTCTCTTTAAGAACGTCGGATGCGTCGATCCCGGCCTCGATGACCTCGGCGCGTTCCGCCTCGCTCAGTTCGCGGACCGCGTCGTAGAAGCCGGGGATGGCGACCCGGCCTTGCTCGTCGTGCAGCCCGGCCAGGATCTCGGACATCGCCTGCAGCGGATTGTGAACGGCCCCGCCGTAGGCCCCCGAATGCAGATCGTGGCTCGGCCCCGTCACCTCGATCTCGCCGTAGACCATGCCGCGCAGGCCGTAGACGATCGTCGGGCGCTGCGGCCCCTGCATCTGTGAGTCCGAGATGGCGCAGACGTCGGCGCGGAAGCGATCGTGGTGCGCCCGGAGCGCGTCGGGCAGGTGCTGGCTGCCGATCTCCTCCTCGCCTTCGATGCAGAGCTTCACGTTCACGGGCAGCGCCCCGTCCGTCTTCAGGTAGGATTCGAGCGCCTTCAGTTGCGCGAAGACTTGGCCCTTGTCGTCGGAGCTGCCCCGGGCGTAGAGCTTCCCGTCCCGCACCGTCGGCTCGAAGGGCGGCGTCTCCCATTCCTCCAGCGGGTCCGGCGGCTGCACGTCGTAGTGGCCGTAGACGAGCACCGTCGGTCTGCCCTCCGCGTGGAGCCAGTCCGCGTAGACGATCGGGTGACGCTCCGTCTCGATCAGCTCGACGTTCTCCAGGCCGATCCGTCGCGCGTAGTCGGCCAGCCACTCGGCCGCGCGCCGAACCTCGCCCGTGTGTTCGGGAAGGGTACTGACACTCGGGATGCGCAGCAGCTCGGTCAGTTGCTGGCGGGACGTCTCTCGCTGATCGCGGGCGTATTCCAGCGCTCGGTCTGTCATTGCGGGGCTCCTTCGCCTTAGGGTCGATGGAAGCGTACTCGGCAGCGACGCCGAGTGTCAACGCGGGGTTGTCCGAGAGACGGTCTCGCCGTATCGTGGAACCAACTTGAAACACCAAGGAGGGCACAGATCATGCGACCGATCAAGGTTACGGGAGCCTTGTTGCTGCTCTCGATGGGGCTCGTCGTCGGGCTCGGGGCCAGCGACACGCAGCCGCCGGAGATCCAGATCGAGACGCCGCAAGACGGCGCGGAATATCTGCTCAACGAGCCCGTGACCGTGTCGTGGTCGGTTCGGGACCCCCTGCCGGGATCCGGGGTGGCGTTCACGCGAGCGACCCAAGCCGACGGCGAGGAGCTGAACACCGGCACGGCCGGCAGCCACGTGTTGACGGTCGAAGCCGAGGATCGCGCGGGCAACCGGGCCCAGAAACGAGCGCGCTATTGGGCGCTCTACGATGTCACGATCGAGAAGCCGCTTGCCCCCTCGGCCTTTGACGGCGAGGAGCCGCCGACGATGACCCTGCCCGTCGGTACCCAGATCCCGTTGGACTTCACCGTGCGGGACTTCTTCGATCGGCCGGTGGAGATCGCCAACGGCACGGTCAGCGTCCTGGACGCCGAGACGCACGAGATCATCTACTTGGACGACGACGGCGTCGGGACCCTGCAATTTGATCCCGAGCACGCCACGCACGGTTACATGCTGGATACCGAGGCCCTCTCTCCGGGTCAGTACCGCGTCATCGTCCAATTCAACGACGAGCGCACCATCTTCGAGATCCATCTGACGCTGGAAGCGTCCTCGACCTCGTAACGCGGTCCGCTTGTGCCGTGTGGCGATCGTCGTCTACAATTTGCGCCACGCAATCATCGACTTGAAGGAGGTCGCCCCATGCGCGTTGGCGTCGTGGCCGCGGCGATCGCGCTGCTGGCCGTTCTCGCATTCAATCCGCCGGCATCGGCCCAGTTCCTCGATCCGGCGCTGTCGTGGAAGACCATCGACACGCCCCACTTCCGGGTGACGTTCCACCCCGGCACCGAAGGCATGGCCCAGCTGACGGCCCAAGCGGCCGAGGAGGCCTACACCTGGTGGACCGACAAGCTCGGCTACGAGCCGAGCACCAAGACGAATCTCGTCGTCGTGGACTATCAGGACGGGCCGAACGGATTCGCCAGCCTCTTGCCCAACAAACAGATCGTCAACTTCGCCTCGTACGCCAGGTTCGCCAGCGGGTTCGCCAACTCGGAAGCCACGTCCTGGGAAGAAACCGTCACGTTCCATGAGTACGGGCACATCGCCGATCTCGACTACGTCAAGGGCATGGCGGCCAACTTCCGCAAGGTCTTCGGGCGCGTCATCCAGCCGGGCATGCAGGAGCCGACGTTGCTGGTGGAAGGGGTTCCGACCTACGGCGAATACAAGATCCGGGGGGCGTCGCGGGCCAACGAGCCGCGCGTCGGCATGATGCTCCGGACGATGGTGCTGGCGGACAGTTTCCCGAGTTATCAGGAAGCCAGCTTCTACTACGATCGCGACGAGTGGCCGGCGCCGGGCTCGATCTCGCACGACATCGGCCCCTGGTTCGTGCGGTTTCTGGAGGCCGAGTACGGCGAGGACACCTATGCCCGGATCAAGCAGGCCATGTCGACCCATCCCTGGTGGACCTACGGCAGC
>JAHEOA010000138.1 GCA_018609825.1 Candidatus Bipolaricaulota bacterium
ATGGCCAAAGCCGGCCTCGACGGACACGACCGAGGCGTCAAGGTCGTCGCACGCGCGCTGCGCGACGCCGGCATGGAAGTCATCTACACGGGCCTGCACAACACCCCGGAACAGGTCGTTCAAGCGGCGCTGCAGGAGGACGTCGACGTCATCGGCGTGTCGATCCTCTCGGGCGCGCACATGACGCTCTTCCCGCGCATTGTGGAGCAGATGGAGCAGTACGGCATGGACGACGTGGTGTTGTTGGGCGGGGGCATCATACCCGAAGCGGACGAAGCCAAGCTGAAGGAGATCGGCGTCCAGGCCCTGTTCGGGCCCGGCGTGTCCACGGGCGAGATTATCGAGTTCATCAAGGCGAACGTCCAGACTTAGTCAGTCGACCTGCGCTTGCGGGTCCTGCAGCCGGTCGAGCGTGTCCACCGCCCGGCGCAGATGGGGGATGACGATCGACCCGCCGATGACGAGCGCGACGTTGAACGTCTCGAACAGCTCTTCGTTCGTGGCGCCTTGTTGTACCGCGTTCATGAGATGGAACGTGATGCAGTCGTCGCAGCGCAGCACCATCGACGAGGCCAACCCCAGTAGCTCCTTCGTCTTCACGTCGAGCGCGCCCTCGCGATAGGCCTGGTTGTCGAGGCTGAAGAAGCGGTTGATCTGCAGGTTGCCCTCGGTCTGGATGCGCTCGTGCATCCGCTCGCGGAACTGGTCGAAGTCCTCGAGATCGATTCGCTGTTGACTCATTCGCCTTCACTCCCCATGACGGCCGGCTGACGCGTCCTCGCCTCGAGGAACGCCAGCATCTCGGCGGTTGTCGGATCGCCGGGGTTCCCGATTTGCAGCACGATCGTCGCATGCGTCCGTCCGCCGATCTCGCTGATCTCGGATTCGACCCCCGAGTCCACCAGGCGATTGTGGAACCGCTGGGCCTGGCTGTCCAACGTCGGGATGTCGAACCGGGCGAACAGCAGTCGGAACGGCGGCTCGTCGTCGTCGACGTGGAAGATGGGCGAGGCGTCACGACGGGCTTCACTGCTGGAGGTGAAGACGGGGGTGGACAGGATCCCGGGCGGAATCGACGTGACGTCGTAGATGCCGCTGATGCTGATGACGCCCTGAACGGCGTCCCCATCGAGGGTCTGTTCGTCGAGATAGCGTTCGTTGGCCACCAGGAGGGAGACGAGATGGCCGCCGGCCGAGTGTCCCGACAGCACGATGCACGAGGGATCGCCGCCGTACTGCGCGACGTTCGCGACCGTCCAGGCGTAGGCACGCGCGACGTCACGCACGTGCGCCGGGTGCTGAACGGCCGGGCTCAGTCGGTAGTTCGGGACGACCGTGACGTAGCCCTGCTCGGCGAACGTGCGCCCGATGTAGCTGAAGATCCGCTTGTTGCCCGTCGACCAGCCGCCCCCGTGGACGAAGATCAGCACCGGCGCGTTGGCCAGATCAACGGGCCGGTAGACGTCCAGGAGATGGCGTTGCGGGTCGAAGTCCTCGCCTTGGTGGTAGGCGATGTCGGTCTGGGCCCGAACGCGATGCGTCTCGTCCGTCTGGGCGAACGTCGACGAGACCACAGACAACGACGTGATGAAGCCAAGCAGGCTGACCAATACCCAGCGCAGCGTTCGTCCAAGCAAGTTGGCCCCTCCCTCCGTGGGCTCAGATGGACCAGCGTTCGAGATCCTCAGCGAGCTCGACCTCGCCATGGTAGAACGACTTGACGGATGCGGTCATTTCGGCCTCGCGGCCGACCACCGCAGGATAGAAGTGCGTCAGCACCACCCGCTGGAGGGCGCTTCCCGTCAGCAACGGGCCGAGATCCGCCGGCGTCGTATGATGGCCGGGATCGTGGCCGTCGGGGAAGGAACACTCGTGCACGAGCAGGTCGCAGTTCCGGATGAACGCCGACATGTCGCCGATCGGCATCGTGTCGCCCGAGATTACCAAGCGGCCGTCGATCTTATACGCTCGAGAGGGGACGCCATGCTCGGTGCGCAGCGTCTGCACCTCGAAGCCGTTCACTTGGAACGTTTCCCCGCCTTGGACCTCGACAATCGTCAACGACACGTGCTCGTCGACATAGTCGTAGTGTGTCAAGACTTGTCGGATCGTCGCCTCGGTGTTGCGCGGGCCGTAGATCGTCGTCTCGGTATGGCCCGACAGCCATCGAGCGGTGATGAGCGGGAGCAGGTCGCTCATGTGGTCGAGATGGCAGTGCGTCAACAGGACGGTGTCAAGCCTGGCGATGTCGACCTCGGCCTGATCGAGGCGCATCAGAATGCCGCTGCCGCAGTCGACCAGCAGCTCGTGGTCGTCGTCTTCGACAAGCAGGCCGCTCTGGGCGCGGCCCGACGGCGCCAGCGCCCCGCCGGTGCCCAGGATGGTCAGTTCCATGGCCTCCATTGTTAGCACACTGGCCAGTCCTTCTCAAATCCAGGGGCTTGTGCCGAACGACGTTTGGCGAGTATCGTTGCGATGCCATGGCCTCCGCGTCATTCAGCAGCATTTTCGAGCCAGCAACCGACGGCTCCGCCCCGTATGTGCTGATCGGGGTTCCCTTCGACCGGGCCAGTTCGTTTCGGGCCGGCGCTCATCACGGGCCGCGAGTGATCCGCGAGATGGCCGAGTCGCTCAACCCCTGCACGGAGCGCGGTGTCCAGCTGTGCCATCTGAACGCCGTCGATCACGGCGATCTGGCGCTCGCGCGCGATGCCGGGCAAGCCCACAGACAGATCGAGAACGCCGTCGCTGGGATTCTGGACGGCCACGCCGTGCCGGTCGTGCTCGGCGGGGATCACAGCATCACCGTCCCCTGCTTCCAGGCACTGCTGAAGCGCTATCCCGACGTCCGATTGCTCTATATGGACGCCCATCCCGATCTCTACGAAAACTTCCAAGGCGATCGACACTCGCACGCTTGTGTTGCCGCTCGAGTTCTGGAGATCGAGGGCATGTCGGGCGATCGCATCACCCAGGCCGGACTGCGGGCCTGGACGCCGGAGCAGCTCGAGACGGCCGCGGCGCATGAGATCCAGACGTTCTCCGCGTGGGAGATGGATCGGTTCGCGTACGAGACCTCCAAACCCGTCTATCTCAGCCTGGATATGGATGTCCTGGACCCGGCGTTCGCGCCGGGGGTCGGGAACCCCGTGCCGGGCGGGTTGAGCTCACGGCAACTGATCGATCTGATCCAGCGCCTGGATATCGAGATCGTCGGCATGGACCTCGTGGAGGTCAATCCGCTCCTGGATCGCTCGAACGCCACGAGCGTCGCCGCGGCACGATTGGTTCTGGAAGCGCTGGGCGTCATGGCCGATAATCGCTGACAACGGGGACCGAAAGGTTGTCACATGAATGCTGATC
>JAHEOA010000139.1 GCA_018609825.1 Candidatus Bipolaricaulota bacterium
CACGCGATGGGAATCGATAGCACCTGATGAGGCTCGATCTCAGCGGCGCAGCTCGATCCACTCCCTCATCTTCTGCAGGTTGGTGTTGAGGTCCCACCAGCCGTTCTTGAACGTGGCGTAGTCCGGCGCGCCGCTCATGGCCGAGGCGTAGCGGATGGAGTTGCCGAAGAACAGCCACTGTTCGATCCAGAGCTGCTCGATCTCCTCGTCGAACGGGTTGGCGCCCGATGGAAGCCCCTCCGCCATCCCGGCATCCCAGGCCTCCAGCAGAAGCTGCGTGGACGCGAGCGTCATGGCGTCGGTCTCTTCCAGAGTCTGGTCCAGCTTGGCGAAGTGCTTGTCCACCCAGTCCGTGCTGTGACAGGTGAGGCAGACGCCTTCCATGACGTCCTGTCGGGCGGCCTGCTCCTCGGGCGAGATGAGAAAGTCGCTGGCTTCTGTACCGCTGAACGTCGTCGGCAGCGGCAGCCCGTCGGCGTTTTCGATCTCGAAGGTCTTGCCGCTCTTGGGTTGTGGGTGCGTGTAGATGAGCCCGAAGATGCGCGTCCAGAGCCGGGCGCCGAAGTCGTGCGTGCGTTCGGCGACCGGGGAACCTCGTCCACTGACCAACTGGCTGTTGTGACACGTCGCGCACGTGGGGGCGTTAAAGTCCTCGCCGACGGTCCAGGGCACGGCGGTCCAGTCGTAGTCCTCGCCCTCCGAGAGCGCGATGTTGCCGTGCTTGCTCTCCTTGTAGACGTTCCAAGCCGGCACGTCGGGGTCCAGATGACACTGGGCGCAGTTGTAGGGCTTGCGGGCGACCTTGATGGAGAAGCCGTGCCGCGGGTGGCAGGCCGCACAGCTGCCGCGGCTGTCGTCGGGATTGAGCCGCCCGACGCCCTGGTTGGGCCAGCCCGTCAGCTCGGGGACCTGCTGGGGGCCGAACGGCGACGACACCGTCTTCATGCCCTGCACTTGGACGTCGGTGCCGTGGCAGCCGAGACAGGTCTCGTGCTGGGTCGAGTCGGACGACGGGCCCGGCTGCAACTCGCCGTCCTCGATCGTCATTGTGCGGGTCGTCGTCTCCATGAGGCGGTTGTAGACGGGGTTGTTCTTCAAGATCCCATACGCATGGGCCTTTTTGGTGCCGGCGTACTCTTGGCGCTCGACCCGATGACAGGTGGCGCAGTCGTCGGGGGAGACGACCACGTTGATCCGGTAGCCGTTGTGATCGAAGGCGTCCGCGTGTTGCTCTGTCCGCTGGGCGTGGCACTCGTAGCAGCCCACCGCGACCTGGCGTGCCTCGTCGGGCACCTCGATCAACGGGGTGGATATCCGCCGCGCGCGAGCCTCGACCTGCGCGGCCTTTGCGGGCGTTCGGTGCGCGTGCCGACTGCTGTGCCAGTCTCCGACGATGCCGGGCGTGGCCGTCCGGTGGCAGCTGAGGCAGCGCTCGGTCGCTTCGCTGATGGGGACGCCGTCGTTGCTCTGGGCCACGGCCCGGCTGGATGAGGGGCCATTGCCCACGATCAACAGACTCAACGCCCCGACGAGCATCAAGCTCAGGGCAAGACGACAGCTGACTTGTTTCCAAGGATGAAGCATCTTCCTGGCCTCCCTCCGTGATCTCAGCCTAGACGGATCCAAGGTCGGCGCCCATGAGGCCGCGCAGTCGACGGTCTGATCCGGCTCATGACGCCGTCGTCGATCCCCCCATAGGCACGGACGCGCCAGCAACGACGGGAGATGTGTCACTGATCTCGGTCAGGCCCCGGCCAACGTGATCGACGCCCTTGTGCGCAGCGTCCACGCCTCTAAGATACGAGGGAGGACGATTGCGGGAACCACCCATGGCGATGACGAGCGGATCATCTCAACGTCGCGGTCGGACCGCGCTCGCGCTCCTGGGCGTGGGCCTGATGGCGTTGTCGCTCAGCCTGGCCGCCGTGCAGTCGGGGGCCCCGATCGTGGAGAATTTCGAGTCGGGGGATTTCTCGGAGCGCCTCTGGGTCACCGGCGGGCTGGCGCCCTGGACGGTCACCGGCGAACAGAGCCATGGCGGCGAGTTCGCCGCTCGCTCGGGGGACATCGGCCACGCCAGCTCCAGTTGGCTGGAGCTGAGCGTTGTCACCACCGACGGCCCGCTGAGCTTCTGGTATCGGGTCTCCTCGGAGCGCTTCGACGCGCTGCGCTTCACCATTGACGGCCAACTGGCCGGCAAGTGGTCGGGCGACACCGGTTGGCAACGGGCCCGCTATGTCCTCGATGCCGGGCCGCATCGGCTCCGCTGGGCGTACCGCAAGGACGACTCCAACTCCGAGGGCGCCGATCGGGCCTGGATCGACGATCTGGCCCTGCCGCTGGATTTCGCGGCGTCCCGCTGCACGACCGTCATTACGCCGAGCGACGACCTCCAGGCGATGCTGGACGAGGCCGAGGCCGGCGATGTGCTGTGCCTGGGCGAGGGCGAGTGGGCCGGCTCGGTCGTCGTGGAGACGTCGGTGACCCTGCGGGGCGTGGCGCGGGCCCGGTCCGTCGTCAAGGGCGCCCAGCCGGGCGAGCCGACGGTCTGGGTTCGCTCGCCGACGCCGGACGCCCAGACGCCGTCGGTGACGCTGGAGCAGCTCACGATCCGAGGTCACCCCGACCGAGGCTGTGCCGACTACACCTCGGACCTGTGCGCGGACGGCGTGCGCGTGACCGACCGGGCCGGCGTGCGGATCGCCGACGCGCGGGTCGCCGATAGCGGGTTCCATGGGCTCCGCCTGCAGGACCGCGCCTGGGCCAAGCTCAGTAACGCCGTCATTGCAGAGAATCGGGTCAACGGGATCCAGCTGACCGAACGGGCCCGAGCGACCGTCCTGCGCTCATCCATCAGCGAGAACGGGCGCGACGGCATCGGCGCCACCGACGGCGCGAGCGTCGACCTGGCCGACATCGAGCTCGCCAACAACGGCGACACGGGCCTGGAGATGGGCCAGTTTACGAATGGCTCGCTGCTCAACTCGACGGTGGCGGGCAACGAGGCGGAGGGCGTGGAACTTGCCAACTCCGCCGAGCTGACCCTGGAGCGCAACGCCATCCGGAACAACGGGACGTTCGGCGTGGCGCTGCACATCTGGGCTTGCTTCGGCAGCGAGGCCCCCGAAGAGCAATTCCACGGCGAGATCGCCGGACGCGCCAACACCATTCCCAAACGCCGTGAGGCCGACGGCAACGCGTTCGGGGCGGTATGTCCGTCGGCGCTGGCGTTCCTCACCACCGAGCGCGGCGAGGCCTATCCGCCCTAAGTGGGGGGGCGGTCGCTACGCGTACTCCTGCGCGGCCTCGGTTCCCTCCAGCACGCGCAATGCCCCTTCCGCCAACGCCTGGAGTTCATCCTCGCCCGGATAGACCTCGACGGGCGCGATCCAGTCCACGCGCGCGCGCAGATCGTCGACGAACGGTTCAGCGTGTGCCATGCCGCCGGTGATGAGCACGGCGTCGATCTGGCCCGTCAGCACCGACGCCATCGCGCCGATCTCCTTGGCGATCTGATAGCCCATCGCGTCCACGACGAGCCGAGCTTGGTCGTCGCCCGCCTCGACCCTATCGAGCGCCTCTTGCAGGTTCTTCGTCCCCAGATAGGAATAGAGCCCGCCCTCGCGGAAGATCATCCGCTCAAGCTCGTCGCGGGTATATGGGCCGGACAAACACAGGTCGACGAGCTTCATGACGGGAACCGATCCCGCCCGCTCCGTGGAGAACGCCCCCTCCTCGCGGGAGTTGGTCACGTCGACCATGCGGCCGTTCTCATGGGCTGATACGGAGATGCCGCTGCCGAGATGGGCCACGATCAAGCGGAGCTCGTCGTAGGGACGGCCCGCGGTGGCCGCGTGGCGTTTGGCGACGGCCTTGGTGTTGAGTGCATGGGAAAGGCACTCGCGATCGAGGCCCGCTAAGCCCGACAGTCGCGCCACCGGCGGCCACTCGTCGACGCTGACGGGATCGACGATGAACGCCGGGCGGCCCTCGCCCGCGTCCTGAGCCAACTCATAGGCGAGCGGGGCACCCAGGTTGGAGGCGTGCTCGCCGCGGTCCGCCCGCTCCAAGTCTCGCAGCATGGAAGCGTTGACGCGATACGTCCCGCTGGCGAGCGGCTTGAGGAGTCCGCCCCGCGCCACGACGGCGTCCAGGTCGTCGATGCCGACACGTCGGTGGGACAGCGCGTCCAGAATGGCCCGCTTGCGGAAGGCCCGCTGATCCCAGACGGGGCGCTCGCTGAACGCCGCCAGCTCCTCGTCCGAGTGGCGCAGCGTCTCCGCGAGGAGCTCGCGATCGTCGTCATAGAGGGCGACCTTCGTGGAGGTCGAGCCGGGATTGATGGCCAGAATCTTCATGCGGCATCCTCCGTCATGAGCTCATGAGCGAGCCGAGCGCCACGGAGCAGAGCTTGTCCGCGACGCTCTCCACCCGCGAGGGAATCAAGACGGGCGCGCGGGCGCCCATAATCACGTGGGCACAGGTGGAGCCCCCGACGTACTTGACGGCTTTCCCGAGCAGGTTGCCCGCCTCGATGCTCGGCACGACCATGACGTCCGCCTGACCGGCAACGGGCGACTGGATGCCCTTCGCTTCGGCGGCCCAGGCCAAGAGCGCGTTGTCGAGCGCCAAGGGGCCGTAGACGCGACATCGGCCGAACGCCCCATGCTCGGCCCGTTCGGTCAGCTCTCGGGCATCGACGGTCGACGGGATGGCGTCCGTGACGGCTTCGGTCGCGCTCATGAGCGCGACCCGGGGATTCGAGACGCTGAGCCGATGGAACACCTCGACGGCGTTGTCGACGATCTGCGCTTTGGCGTCCATATCCGGGGCGACGTTGACGCCGCCGTCGGTGATCCCGACCAGACGGGTCGTCCCCGAGAGCGCGTCCTCATAGACGAGCACGTCGCTCAGCAGTCGCTCCGTGCGCAGGCCCTCGTCACGGTCCAAGACGGCCCGCAGGAGCTGATCGGTGCGCAGCGCCCCCTTCATCAGCAGGTCGGCGACGCCGTCGCGGACGGCCCTCACGGCGGCCTGTGCCGCCTCGTCCGGGGTCTGGGCGGGCACGAATCGAGCGCGTTCCAGAAGGACATCGCCGTTGTCGGGGAGTTGGCCGATGAGTTCGTGCGTCCTTGATTCGTCGCCGACCAGCACGGCCTCAGCCACGCCTCGGCGTGCCGCCTCGGCCAATGCGCCGAGCGCGACGTCGTTTTCGGCCCCGGCCAGGGCGACGCGACTGCGGCCGTCGTGCCGGGCTCGCGCAATCAGGTCATCCAGGGTCTGGAGGGCGGTCGCCGTCAATGTCCACCTCCGCTCACCGGCGGCAACAGGTCCACCTGGACGCCGTCGTCAAGCACGAACGCTCGATCGACGACCCGATTGTCCACGGCGAAGGCCGTCGATGCCAGGCGCGCTTCGATCGCGGGATGGTCATGGATGAGACGAGCGATGAGGTCCTCGATCGTCGGCCGGTCGCCGGTCAGTTCGATCTCAGCTTGTGGGGCCCCGACGTCCTCCTTCAGGACGCCGTAGAAGTTGACCTGAACGCGCATTTCCAATGCTCCCTCCTGGTCGTCATCGTATCAGACCCACGCCTTTCACCTGGGCGTATACGGGCTGGCCCGGCCGAAGCCCCAAGGCCTCTGCGGACTTGCGGGTGACGCGCGCCAAAAGCACGGCACCGCCCATGGACAGCCGCACGAGCACTTGGCCCGACGACTCGGCTGACAACGCATCCACCTCGGCCGGCAGCACGTTCAGGATGCTCGTCGCGGTCGGTCGGTGGAGCGCGATGCTGACGTCGCGGGCCTGGATGCGCACGCGAACCGGCGTGCTCGGCTCAAGGTTCCGATACGGAATGATCAGTCGGCCGCCGGCGAAGTCGAGATGCGTCAGCCCGTAGTCGAGGTCGGGTCCCGCCACGGTCGCCTCGATAACCGCGCCCGCGGCGTCGGCATGGGCCACGGGCAGGTCGAGGCGCGCCAGAAGCTCTTGGGGTGATCCGCTTGCGGTGATGCGTCCACTCTCCAGAATCCGCATGTCGTCGGCGAGACGGGCCACCTCATCCAGCGAGTGGCTGACGTAGACGACGGGCAGGGCCAACGCCCGAAAGAGCCGCTCCAGGTAATCCATGATCTGCGACTTGCTTTGGGCATCGAGGCCGGTGAGGGGTTCATCGAGCAGGAGGAGTCGCGGGTCGCTCAGCAGGCTCCGCGCGATGGCGACGCGATGCGCCTCGCCGCCGGAGAGGCGCGCGGGATAGCGCTCCAGCAATCGGCCGATCTCCAGCAGGTCGATGACCTCATCGGCATCCACGCCGGACGGCTCGGGACGACGGCCGCGGCGCGCGCGCCGGCGGCCGTAGTGGAGGTTGCGCGCCACCGTCAGGTGCGGGAAGAGGCCGACGTCCTGAAAGACGACGCCGATCGCCCGCTGATGGGGCGGCACAAACACGTCGTTGGACTCGTCGTGCCAGGTCGCGTCATCCACGCGGAAAACCCCACCCTGCGGGCGCTCCAGCCCGGCCATGCAGCGCAAAAGGGTCGTCTTGCCCGCGCCCGACGGACCGAACAGTGCCGTCACGCCGTTCGACGCCATGCAGGTGTCCACGTCGAGCGCGAACGCGTCCAATGGGACGGCGAAACGGGCTCGGATGCTCATACCGTCCAGAGCCGGAAGCGCCGCGCGATGGCGTAGATCGCCACCAGCAACAGCAGCGAGAAGATGAGCAGGCCGCCCGCCAGGACGTGGGCCTGCGCGTACTCCAGCCGCTCCACGTGGTTGTAGATGGCCACCGACAGCACCTGCGTTCGCCCCGGAATGCTGCCGCCGATCATCAAGACGACGCCGAACTCCCCGATTGTGTGGGCGAAGCTGAGCGTGGCGCCCATCAAGAATCCCCGTCGCGCCAACGGAACGGCCACCGTGAGGAAGCGATCCAGCGGCGAGGCGCGCAGCGTGGCGGCCGCCTCCAGGGGCAACGTCCCGACGGAGCTGAAGGCGACCTGCAAGGGCTGCACCATGAACGGCAGCGAGTAGACCACCGACCCGACGACGAGCCCCGGAAAGGAGAAGACGAGCGGCTCGCCGCCGAGGGCCTCCAGGGCTCCGCCGATGGGGCCGCGCGGGCCGAGCGCGACGAGCAGATAGAAGCCCAGAACCGTGGGGGGCAGCACCAGCGGCAGGGCGACAACGGCCTCGATCACGGTCTTGACGGCCCGACGGCTGCGCGCCAGCCACCACGCCAAAGGCGTTCCCAGCACGATCAACACGCCCGTCGTGATCAGCGCCAGCTTGAGCGTGGTCCAGATGGCCTGGACGTCCGCGTCGGCGAGCATGGGCGTCACTCCGACGCGTCGTCGGCAGGGCCGGCGATCGCGTAGCCGAACCGGCGGAGGACCTCCGCGCCCTCGTCGCTGCGGACGAAGTCGACGAACGCCTGCGCCAGCGAGCGCTGCTCGGTCCGCGTCAGGATCACGGCCTGTTGCCGCACGGGATCGTGCATCTGCTGGGGGGGAAGCCAGCGTGAGCCCTCCGTCTCGCCCGTGGCGGGATCGATCACTTGGGAGAGCGCGACGAAGCCGAGCTCGGCGCTGCCGCTCGCGACGAACTGATGGGCCTGGCCCACGTTTCGCCCAAAGACGATCTTGGCCTCGGATCGGAGTTCGTCCCAGACGCCGCGCTCGATCATCACCTGACGCGCCGCCTCCCCGTAGGGCGCGAGCTCCGGGTCGGCCATGGCGAGGCGGCGGAAGTCGCCGTCCTCCAAGGCGTCTCCGTTCGGGTCGAGGGCGTCGACTTGGGCGCTCCAGAGGAGCGGTTGGCCGATGGCGTAGGTGACCCGACTTCCCTCGACGATGCGGCCTTCTTCCTCCAGGCGTCGGGGGCGTTCCGCGTCGGCGGCGAAGAAGACGTCGAACGGCGCGCCGTTGGCGATCTGGGTGTAGAGCGTCCCGGTGGCGCCCACGGCGAGCCGTGTGGCCCGATCCGTCTCGGCCTCGAAGCGGTCGGCCAGTCGCTCCATGGCCCGGGTGAAGTTCGCCGCCACGGCGATCGTCAGTCCGTCCTCCGCCGCCTGAGCCATGGGTCGGGGTCCGCTCGATGCGGTCAACAGCGCCAGCGCGACGATCAACAGCCCTACGATTCGCACGAGGTCGTCGATCCAAGTGGTCATGGTTGCTCCTTATGCCGCGTGGTCTTCGAATAACAGACGACCGCCATTGTCCAAATCGCGGGCCGCTCCGGCAATGGGGGCCGTCGGTCGATCGGGACCCGGACTGATCTGGAGGCACGGATCGCTCGACTTTCCGAAGCCGGACATCAAGGGGCCTCGTTCTGGCATGACGCACATCAGTGGCCGATTTGA
>JAHEOA010000140.1 GCA_018609825.1 Candidatus Bipolaricaulota bacterium
CCGTCTTCGAGGCCCAGCGCTTCCTCGACGACATCGAGGCCGGCCAGACCGCCATCGACGAGTACTCCGACTGGCAGGCCGTCTACGTCGACTACTCCGGGCAGCTGCAGAAGGCGCAGGGGCTCGACTGAGCAACGCCGGAAACTCGCAAACGTAGCGTAGATCACGTTGGCGAACGTGACGGACATGACGGTTCGGATGGTCAAGCCGCCTCCATGATGGTCACCGAAACGTGGCAGCGGTGGCCGCAGCTCCGCAAGGGCAGGAGCGCGCCACTGTAAAAAGACGAGGAGGTTGGCATGATCGTCCGAATTACGTTAGGGCTGGCGATTCTCCTGGCGGTGGGGATCGTCCCTGCCGCCGCTCAAGACGCCGCATCCATCGACATCTGCGAGGCGGTCGACACCTCGGGCAGCATCAGCGACGACCAGCTCGAACTGGAGATTCAAGGGTTCCAGGCGGCGCTGAACGCCGTGCTCATCCCGGCCGTCAACGCCGGCCGCTCCATCGGCATCGGCGTCGTCGGCTTCAGCACCAACGTGCAGACGTTCCTGAACCTGCGGCAGATCAACGGGGTCAATCGGTCCGAGATCCTGGACGCCTACGACAGCGTGGTCAACTCCTCGGACCGCGACCTGACGAACCTGGGCGGCGCGATCGAGCAGTGCGTCGACGTCTTGAGCAACAGCTCAGCCGATCGTCGCGTGATCAACCTCTCCACCGACGGTCGCCCGACCACGGGCCCGGACACCGTCGACGCGGCCAACGCGGCCAAGGACGCCGGCATCGAGCTCTGGACCTTGGGCATCGGCCCGAACGCGGCCAACGACCTTCTTGAAGATATCGTCGGCTGCGGCTCGGGCAATGCGGGGTGCGGCGCCCGCAACTTCGAGATCGCCAGCTTCCAGGAGTTCCCGCCCGCGATCAGCGAAAAGACGGGCCGCATCGCCGACGGCGGCGACGACGGCGGAGCCAATCAACCGCCCGTCGCCGAGGACGATACCGTGCGCACCGGCGTCGGCTCCGCCGTGACCGTCCGCGTCCTCGACAACGACTTCGACCCTGACATCGACCCGCTCACCATCGACAGCGCCTCCACCCCGAACAACGGCCGAGTGACAGTCAACCCGACGGCCACCATCACCTACACGCCCGACGCCGGCTTCCAGGGCACGGACACCTTCACCTACACCATCAGCGACGCCCAAGGCGTCACGGCCACCGCGACCGTCGGCATCGGCGTGGGGACGGCGCCCCCGACGCCCGGCGACGGCGACGACGATGGGGACCGAGATGGCGACGACGGCGGCCCGCCGACCGGCGTGCCCGGACTGACGCCGCCGTGGCTCGGTCTGCTCGGGGCGGGGTTGCTGTTCCTCATGGGCCGCGAGCTCTGGCGCCACGCCCAGGCCTCGAACGTCCGCTAACGAGGCCGTTCCCCCATGGCCCAGGCCCGAGCTCCTCGGCGGTCGTTCGTCCACGCCTCGGCCCTGTTCGGCGGCTCGCTGGCGCTGGCGATCACGTATCTGCTCAGCCCGGCGAGCGGGCCCTTCAGGCACCTCGTCGAACGGCTCCTGGCCCAATCGACCGGAACCGTCCTCAGTTGGCTTGATCCCTCGGTGATCGTGGGGACCACGACGGTGACGATCAACGGCTTCTCGGCCCAAGTGATCCCCGCGTGCACGGGGCTGTTCACCACGGCGATCTTCCTGGCCGCCGTGATCGCCTACCCGACCTCCTGGCGCCACACGCTCGTCGGGATCGTCATGGGCGTCCTCGGCCTGCTGGCGGTCAACTGGGTGCGGATCGTGTCGCTGCTCGCGGTCGGCGGCTACTGGCCGAGCGCGTTCGACGTCGCCCATCTCTTGGTCTGGCGCTCGGCGGTGCTCGTGATCGCGGCGGTGCTCTGGCTCGGCTGGGCCCGAAAGGCCACCCATGGCTAGCGTGAGCCTCGCCACACCCCAACCCATCGAGCGCCTCGCGCTCCGCCTCGTCGGATGGCTGATCCCCCTGATCGCGTTCTGGTGGCTTGTGGCACCGCTCTACAGCGACGCCGTCTTCGCCGTCAGCGACGCCGCGCTCGGCCTGGACCCCGCGCTCAACGTCGCGCTCGCCAAGAACGGGGCCGGCGTGCCGACGGTCTATCAGATCACCCAGGGGACCGAGCAGCCCGCCTTCCGCTTCGACCGCGTCGGCCTCTTTTACAACACGGTCGTGCTGCTGGCGCTGATGCTGGCGGTGCCCGGCTGGCGCTGGCGCACGCGCCTAACCCGACTGAGTGCGGCGCTCGGCCTGCTGGCGCTCGCGCACGTCGGGTTCGTCGTCGTCCAGACGAAGGCCCAGTTCATCAACCTGGGGTTGATGCAGACCTCAGAGTTTCTGGCCTATCTCACCAACTGGCTCGCGGTGCTGGTCGGCCCCGTCGGCGAGGCGCTGTTCCCGCTCGCGATCGCGCTGGGGCTCGGCTGGTCGGCGTGGGCGGAGGCCTTTGACCTGCGCCCGGGGGGCCACCGCGAGACATCCACGGCCGTCGGGCGCAACGACCCCTGCCCCTGCGGCAGCGGGCACAAATTCAAACACTGTTGTGGATCGACGTAGCGCTTGCTAGCGCAGCACGACCAACTTGCGCACGTCGCTGCGCCAGACATCCCCGTTAACACCCGCCACCGTGACCCGATACAGATAGACGCCGTTGGCCAAGGCGCGGCCCGTCTGCTCGTCCAGCGCGCGCCATTCGAGTTGGGAACCCTGGGATCGCTCGTGGAAGCGCGGGCGACCGCCGAGGTCGTAGCCCTGGACCGAGACGCCTTCGATTCCTTGGCCTTGGACATGGAGCGCCCAACGGCCGGTCTCCGGCTGGCTGAGGGACAGCGCGTGCACACGCAAGCCGTGCATCGAAGACGCAGTCTCGACGCGATGCTCTAGCCGGTTTCCTTGGGGATCGACCAGCATATCAACCGACAGGCGCGGACTGGATGCTTTCGCCGAGGGGCCGTCGGTGATCAGCTCCAAGATCTGCTCGGATTGGGATCCTCGGCCCGCTGGTCCCAGTGCCACAAAGTGGATTTCGCCCTGATGCTTGTCCACGCTCGAGGCAACGATCTCGTAGTCGTTCAGCCCCTCAACGTCTTGAACACTGAGGGATGCGGGATCATAGTGGATGCGTCCCTGGATGCCGCCGATTGCAGTGACCGACGACGCCTCCATGGCAAACCCATGCTCAGACGGGTTGACGCTCAGCTCGGTCGGCTGTTGAGGCTTATCGGGCTTCCAGCCAAGCAGGCGCTTCAGCCCATCCCACCAAGACAAGTCGTCAGCATTTGATCTAGCGTCACTCTTGGGAGATTCAACGCCCGAGGACTCCAGGCCGATTTCCTCAAGCGCCAATTCCGCGATCTTGCTGACGTCGCTTGAGGTTAAGTCGTCGCACGTGGGCACTTCGTCGAGCGGGGCGGTGCCGTCCACATCCGCC
>JAHEOA010000141.1 GCA_018609825.1 Candidatus Bipolaricaulota bacterium
AGGCCTGGCCGGCCTCCATCTGGCCCGTGAAGACCTGCTTCAGCCCGAAGTACGTCAGCGCCAGGATGTCCCAGATCTGCTGGCTGCCGATCCGCACCCCGGCCCAGAGCGTCTCGGGTTGTCGGCGGGCGGGATCGAGCTGAAGGTTGCCCATGACGCTCTCCAGCGAGGCATGGGCCAGCGAGACCGTGAGTGAGCGGGGTTGATTGTCCCGCTCGACTTCCAGTTGCAGCGTCGTTCGGTCGTCGCCGCGGGCCCGCTCGATCGCCTTGACCAGGTCGACCGAACCGTGGATCTCGAGCCCGTTGGCGCGCAGCAACCGATCGCCCGCCTGCAGGCCGGCCTCGGCCCAGACGGAGCCCGCTTCCACGCGCCGAACGGTTGACCACGTGGGGACCACGCGCATCGCCATGCTCGAGTCCTGGATCGCCGCGAGGTCGAGCTGGGCGACGTTGACGTCCAGCGTTCGTTTCTCCTCGTCGCGTCGGATGCGGACCGGCACCGTGTCGCCCTCGGCACGTTGAGCGTCCTCGAAGGCGTCGATGACCTCAGTCCAGCTCCCCACGGGCGTGCCGTCCACGGAGAGAATCTCGTCGCTGGCCTGGAAGCCCTGTTGCGCGAGCGTCGACTCGTCGGGCGCCTGCCCGACGCGATTGAGCGGGTAGGCGAAGTAGACGCCGATGAGATAGCGGCCCTGGTCCTCGTTGCGGTAGGGATCGAGCTGGACCTCCAAGGTTCGCTCGCCGCGCTGCACGACGGCGCTGATGGGCTCGCCCTCGGAGTTCTGCACGATCGTCGGGATCTGGCGGTCGCTGTAGATCGCCTCGCCGTCGAGGCGGACGATCTTGTCGCCGCTCTCCAAGACGCCCTGGGCCGGCGAGTTGGGCGCCACCTCGGCCACTTCGACGAACGACATGCCTGCCAGGCTGACGAACGCGATCATCAGCGCAAACGCGGCGACGATGTTGACAAACGGGCCGGCAAAGATGATGGCCGAGCGGGTCCAGCCGGACTTATTGCTGAACAGGCGGCGCTCGGGAATCTCGGTGTCCTCGTCGCCCAAGCCGTCCTCGCCGGCCATCCGAACGTAGCCGCCGATGGGCAGAATGCGGAAGGTGTACTCCGTCTCGCCGCGCTTGCGACGCCAAGCGGCCGGGCCCATGCCGATGGCGAACTCGTGCACCCAGACGCCGGACCACTTGGCCACGAGGAAGTGCCCGCCCTCGTGGATGAAGACGAGGAAGCTGATCGTGACGCCGAAGATGAGCACGACTTGGACGACCGAGAGGACGGCATCCAGGATCTCGGCCATGGTCAGCGAGCCTCCTCGGCGCTCACGCGTTCGGCCCGAAGGCGCAGCGTGGTTTGCGTGTCGGGGGTCACCCGGGCCCGTTCATCCAGACAGAGGCCCGTCACCCAGAGGATGCCTCGGTCGTCGCAGACCAACGGGACGTTGTTCCGCTGGCGTCGTGGAATTTTGGCATCAACGAGGATATCTTGCAACTTCTTTGTGCCTCCCAGTCCGAGCGGCTGAATGCGATCGCCGGGTCGTCGATTCCGCACGGAGAGCTGTCCGACCATTGTAGCGGCATCGAGTCGCGCTTCCAACCGCCCAGACGGATGCGGATGGGATCCGCGCATCTCGTCGACGACAAGGCGCCAGCCGAGCTGGGGCACGTCGGTGGGGCCGTCCGGATTCAACGACACGGCGACCGGGTCGACGTCACTCGAAGCATCCGTTCCCCGCTCGATGATCAGTTGATCGGCCTGATAGCGGCCGGTCAACGAATGGGGCAACGCAACGGAGCGGCCGGAGCGGCCTGCGTGCACCAGGTCGGACAGGGCCTCCAGGTGCTCCGATGTGATTCCGTTCAGATCGGCGTTGACGTGGACGATCGCCCGTCGCAGGGCCTGACGCAGGAGCGCGCGATGGGCTCGGCCCAGCACGCTCGCGTCCCCAGCTGCGCCCATCTCGTCCGATTCGATCAGGGCACGCTCCAAGAGCTCGTCGGCCTCGGCGTTGAGATGGCTTGCCAGGTCGTCGAGCGCGTCGGCGGCCCGGCCCACGGCGTCGCGGACGCTCGGATTGAACGTCTCCAACAGGGGCATCAGCTCGTGGCGCACCCGATTTCGCTCATAGCGGGGCTCCCGGTTGCTCGGGTCCTCGCGATAGGGAACGGCGTACGTCTTAGCGTACGCTTCAACGTCAGCTCGGGTGACGTCCATTAAGGGCCGAACGTAACGCAGGTCACACTCGGTCCGGACGGCGGGCATCCCGGCCAAGCCGTCGAGGCCGGCACCGCGCAGCAGGTTCAGAAAGAACGTCTCCACGCGGTCGTCCAGCGTGTGCCCGAGCGCCACCGCGGAGGCAGCGAGGTCGAGCGCGGCGTCGCGCAGGAAGCGATAGCGGACCTCGCGGGCCCCGGCTTCCGGCGAGCATCCCGCACGCTCAATGTGGGCCGGCACGTCGACGGCCTCCTGGAACACGGGCAAGCCCAGCGAGCGAGCGTGATGCGCCACAAAGCGCGCGTCGTCGGATGAATCCGGGCGCATTCGGTGATCCAGATGGGCGACGCCGAGCGCGAGCTCCCAATCGTCGGCCAGATCCCGCAAGAGATGGAGCAGCGTCATGGAGTCGACGCCGCCGGAGACGGCGACCAGTACGCGCTCGCCAGTGCTCAGCATGTCGTGCTCGCGAAGCGTCGCGTCGACTCGCTCGCGAAGCTTCATAACGCCATTGTGCCTTGGGTTCCGCGCGCCTTCAACGGCGTGATTGCGCGGCTCGCGCGCCCCCGATAACGTGCGGTCATCTGACCACCTGAGGTGATGGAAGTGATGTCGTCGTTGCGCTCGCTCTTGGTCGCGGTCTTGCTCGTGGGGGTCCTGACGGGCTGCGGCACGCAACTGGCCGCTCAGCCCGACGATCCCTGCGAGGTCGTGACCCCCAGGGTCGCGCAGCCGAGCATCGCGCTGGACCCGGTGGCCGACGGATTCGAGTCGCCCGCCTACCTGACGCATGCCGGCGACGGGTCCGTGCGTCTGTTCGTGGTCGAACAACCGGGCGCCATTCGCATCTTGGAGAATGGCGAAACCCGCTCGACGCCGTTCCTCGACATCCGCGATCGGGTGGCCTTCGGCGGCGAGCGTGGGCTGCTGAGCGTCGCCTTCCATCCCGACTTTGAGGAGAACGGGCGTCTGTTCGTCGACTACACGCGCGCCAGCGATGGGGCGACCGTCGTCTCCGAGTTTGTGGTCGACGATGGGGCCGACCGCGTCGACCCGAGCACGGAGCGCGTGCTGCTCACCATCGAGCAGCCGTTCAGCAACCACAACGGGGGCCAGCTCCAGTTCGGCCCCGACGGATATCTCTACGTCGGCATGGGCGACGGCGGCGCGGGCGGCGATCCGCAGAACAACGGCCAGGACCTCGGCACGCTTCTCGGGTCCCTACTGCGAATCGACGTCAATCCCCAGAATGGACGGCCGTACGGCATTCCAACGGACAACCCGTTCGTCGATCAAGCGGGCGCACGCGACGAGATCTACGCCTATGGCCTGCGCAACCCCTGGCGGTTCTCCTTCGATCGGTGCACGGGCAATCTGTTCCTGGCCGACGTGGGCCAGAACGAGTGGGAAGAGGTGGATCTCGTCGAGAAGGGCGGCAACTACGGCTGGAACGTCATGGAGGGCAACCACTGCTTCCGCTCGACCAACTGCGACGAGAGCGACCTCGAGCTGCCCATCGCCGAGTACAGCCACGATCAGGGCTGCTCGATCACGGGCGGCTACGTCTATCGCGGCTCGGCGGTGCCCGAGCTTGTGGGGCACTATCTCTTCGCCGACTTCTGCAGCGGCCGGATCTGGTCGACGTTCCCGACCGAATCCGGAGCCTGGGCCATGCATCAGCTGTTGAACACCGCCCGTCGGCTGACGTCGTTCGGCAAGGGCGCCGCGGGCGAACTGTACGCCGTGGACATCGACGGCGGCATCTACCGCGTTACTGGGCCCTGAGGCCGTCGAGGTCTGAGGCCAGTCCGCCCGTCGCTAGTAGCCGGCGCTCAAATCGACCCGCTGAATCTCGGTCTCGCCGCGAGCGAGGGCGTTGAGCAGCTCCGCCAGCTCGGCCATGCGGCGCGTTTCGACCGTGTCGCCGCCGCCCGCCCGGTGCGGGCTCATGACGACATTGTCCAGCTCACCGAAGGGATAGTCCGCCGGCGGCGTGGCGGCCCGCTCCTCGGGCTCGCTCGGGTAGTTGTACCAGACGTCGATACCCGCGCCGCCCAGCCTGCCGTCATGGAGCGCTTCGTAGAGCGCGCCCTGATCGACGACGGGGCCGCGCCCGACGTTGACGAGCACCGCGTGGTCGGGCATGCGACCCAGCTCCGACGCCCCGACGAGGCCCTCGGTCTTTGGCGTCTGCGGAAGCGCGATCAGGACCGCGTCGGCATGGGCCCAGAGGCCGTCCAGTTCGGTGACGCCGCGGACGTCGACGCCGACCTCCGCGGCGTCCGGGTGTTGCTCCGGACGTCGGCAGACGGCAGTCACACTCAGTCCCAGCGCGTTCAGGACTTGGGCAATCCGTTGGCCGATGGCCCCGTACCCCAACACGAGTGCGCGCTTGCCGTCCAACAGCATCGACGCGGTGAA
>JAHEOA010000142.1 GCA_018609825.1 Candidatus Bipolaricaulota bacterium
CGGCCTGATGGTCGCTGGCGTCGAGTTGGATCGCGTTGGCCCAGGTCTCGCCCTCGTAGGTCTTGGCCGAGAGGCGGAGCGTGAGGTTCTCAGCGTTGGGAAGCCCCTTCACCGTGAGGGCGAAAGGCTTATCAACCTGGACCGTGCCTGGGTGCTCGAAGGTTAGCCCCTCAGCTTCGACGGATGCTGACTGCGGGCCGAACGCGACGGAGTGGGTGCCGTAGTGAACGGTCAGCTCGACGCTCCTCGCCACCGTCTCTCCGGCCGGCACGGCGATCTCCTCGCGGGGGTCCTCGTCAAAGTAGAGCGTGGCCGTCCCCTCGGCGCCGCCGTCGTTGGTGACGCTGACCTGCGCCGTCGCCGTCATGGGCGCGTCGCGACTTTGGGGCTCGACCTGGAGGCTGAAGTCGGTCAACTCCGGCTCGTTGCTCAGCACCCCACAGCCAGCCAACAGAAGCGCGATCGTGATCAGTCCGATCAGCATGTAGACACGGAACATCGCTTGAGATTATCTCGATGTTCGCATCAATGACAAGCCAATAGCGACGAAGTGCGCCTCAGTGGCGCTCACGCGGTTGCGGGCAATCCACCGGCCATCGGGGATTGTCGCCAGCTGCCGCAGCAGTGATAAGACAGCGTGGCCTGTCCCATCTACAGGCCCTCGAGCGGAGACGCCAACTCAGCGATCGCTTGAGGAATCGTCCTCGGCGTCGTCGTCGGGCGACGAGACGGGCTCGTAGGTGAAGCCGCTGATGATCGAGGAGATCGTCACCTTGCGGCGGATGAGCTCGTACCAGACGACGAGATAGACGTGCACGGCCGCAAAGAGCAGGATCAGCCAGGTCAGCACGCGGTGGATCCAGCGGGCCTGCTCGATGACGTTGGAGCCGAAGACGTCCCCGATCCAGCCGAAGCCGAGGTTCCAGAAGCCGACGTACTGGCCGGAGCTGACCAGGAACAGCCCCGTCACGGCGATGGCGACGGCCATGGCGTAGAAGCCGGCGTAGGCGATGCCCTGCAGCGCGTTGTAGCCGTCGCCGTGCGGGTGCTCCCGGCGGATGAAGGTGTAGAAGAGCAGGCTTTCCCAGAAGTTCCGCCATCGTTCGCGGCTGAGCGGGACCAGGTAGCGCCAACTGGCCACGCGGGGACCGACGAACGCCAGGACGATCCGAGCCAGCACACAGAGGATGATGACTAACGACGCGAGGATGTGAATCTTGCGGTTGGCGTCGAGGAACGTCTCCGCTTGCGGGTTGACCGCGCCCAGCGGGAACGTGCGGCTCAACAGAAAACCCGTCCCCGCCAACACGAAGACGCAGCCGACGTTGATCCAGTGGATGGCCCGAATCGACGCCGGGAGGAACTCCTCGGCAACGTAGTAGGTCTCGTCTGTCGGTGTCGGCCCGTCCTCGGGCTGCTCGACCCGAATCGGCGTCGCTTTGCGCTGGAGGCCCCTCATCATCCGGCCTCCTCGTCGTCATCGTCGGTCGTTCCGTTGCCGTGTGGCGCGTCCGGGTCGACCGCCGCGGGCGCTTGGTCCGGCTCGGCGTTCGCTTCCTTGGCCCGGCGCCGCGGGCGGCCCCAGAGCGAGGACGCGGCCAGGTGCACGACCAGCCCGAGCGCGAGGATCCCGAAGGCCCAGCCGGCGTATTGGTCCACCTCGCTGAAGAGCAACAACGGTTCCGGCTCGTCCACGGGGTGCGGCGTCAGGCTGACGATGTCGGCCGAGGCGCGCGGGTGGCAGTTCCGGCACGTCGCGAGAATCTCCTCCTCGGGGTAGGCCGTGGCGGCGTCCGTGATCGCCGGCGTGGCGTGCTCGCCGTGGCAGTCGGCACACGTCGCGACGTCCGGATACCCCATCTTGGCGATCTGGCCGTGATACGTCGTCAGGTAGGCGTCGTATTGCGCTTGGTGGCAGGTCCCACAGGCGTCCACGGCGGCCAAGTGGAACGTCGACGTCCGCGCGTCCGGAACGCCGTGCGTGCGGTGGCAGTCCGTGCACAGCGGCGCGTTCGCGTTCCCTTGTTCGCGCCGCTCGGCGTGGACGCTCTCTTCGTAGTCATCGATGACGCCCTTGTGGCAGTCCCCACAGGTGGCCATGACGTTGTCCGGATGGATCTTCGACTCGGGGTTGGAGGCGCCGTAGATCAAGTGACTGCCGTGGCAGTCGGTGCAGTCGGCGGCGAACAGCAGGCCGCTCTTCAACAGCCCCTGCCCGTGGACGCCGCTCATGTAGCTCTGAAAGGCGTCCGGCACAGGGATGTTGTGCTCGGCGGCCAACTGGGCGTCCGCGTGGCATTGCCCGCACGTCTGGGGCAGGTTGAACGGAAAGACGCGCGATTGCGGATTGTCGGCGCTCTTGATGTCGTGGGTGCCGTGGCAGTCCGAGCACACGGCCATGCCGTGCTCGTCGTGGCGCAGCGCCTGGCCGTGGACGCTCTTCTGGTATTGTCGATTGGCATCGGCGTGGCACCGGTCGCAGCTCTGCGGATCGACCGGCTGCAGGTCGTTCGCATGGGGCAGCGGCGTCGCGTCGGTGTGGCAGAACGCGCAGGTCAGGCGGCTGTGGACGGAGTTCTCCAGCGTCGATCGGTCCACCGTGGGCGCGCCCGCCGACTCGGCGTTGTCCGGGCTGTGACAGGACATGCATTCGTCGTTTGCCCCGGCCCACCCGACGACCCCCAACGCCAGAATGCCGATCGCGATCCCGAGTCCCAACGCGCATTGGCGTCGCATGCGCCTCACCTGCCTTCCGCTCACAGCTTAAGGCCCGGGGTCCCGTTCGCCCATGATCCCTAACGGCTCCAAAGCTGATCCGTATCAAACGCGCCGTGACCAAGCCAGAGACAGCGAGCATAGTCGCCTTGGCGTAGTCTCTCCTCTCCCAGGCCGTCGTGACCCCCCATGTTCTCGTCCATGGGTGAGATGATCTCGCTCAGTTCGGCTTATGAGCACGATCATCGCTCGCGTCGCTCGGTGCCCGCCATACTGTTTCAGACGTCAACATCGGAAATGGAGGAGATTGGATGCTGCGCAAGACGCTCACCTGGAGCCTGGTGTTGGCCGTGCTCCTGGCCGTCGGCACCGGGATCGCCGTCTACACGCAGGAGGAGAGCGTGCCGGCGATTCCGGGAGTGACCGCTCAGGACACCCATCCCAACGGCTGCGTGGACTGCCATCGCAAGGCCGGTGAAGATCGAGATTACCGCCTCTCCACAGCGATCGAGGAGTGGGCGACCGAGGGCGCCCCCGAGGAGCTGATCGAATGGTCCGAGGCCGCCTGGCCAGAGGCCTCATTGAGCGGGCAGCACCCCGGCGTCTCCGGATTCGTGGCGGGCCGGACCCTGCCGGACAGCTGCTACAACTGTCACGGCGAGGGCAGCGGCATGCCGCTCAAGCCGTTGCTGCACACGGTCCACTACGCCGGCGGCGGCGAGAACCACTTCGTCTCCGGCTACGACGGGCGCTGCCTCCAGTGCCACACGATGAACACGGACGTGGACTTCCCCTATCCGCCGACGGGCGACGTCGAGATGAAGTCGGGGCGAGAGCAGGCCGGCAGCGAAGCCAATGGGAGCGAGTGACGCCACGGGACGTCGACCATGGACGAACGCATGCCCGCCGCCATCGACGGCGTCTCGAACCGTGAACCGTCCGGAGGTCGCAATGTGTGCCGCGTCAGGCAATGGAATGATGATCATCATCCGGGGAAATGAGCGTGGTCATGGCCCCGGCGTTGCCAATAACTGATAATCCGATCATGAACTCATCTAAGAAAGGAGGATCCTGACATGTTGAAGAGAGGATTAGCGCTGAGCTTGGTGCTGGCGCTCGTGCTGGCGGTCGGCACGGGCATCGCCGTCTACACGCAGGAGGAAGAGGTGCCCGCGATTCCGGGCATCACCTCCGAGGACGGCCATCCCAACGGCTGTGTCGACTGTCACCGGGTGGCCGGCGAGAATCGAGACTATCGCATGTCCACGGCCGTCGAAGAGTGGGCCACCGAGGGGGCGCCTGAAGAGGTCATGGAGATCGCCGAAGCCTCGTGGCCGGGCGTGGAACTGACCGGCAAGCACCCGGACGTGGCGCAGTTCGTCCAGGACCAACCGATGCCGGATTCCTGTCTGACCTGCCACGGCGAGCAGGGCAGCATGCCGCTGGCTGAAGCCTTGCACACTTACCACTTCGCCGGCGGCGGCGAGAACCACTTCGTCAGCAGTTACGACGGCCGTTGTCTCCAATGCCACACGATGAACGCCGACACGGCCAACCCGCCCACGGGCGCCATGGGCATCAAGTCCGGGACCGAGGAAGTGCCCGAAGAGGGTGGCGAAAACGGTGGAGGCGAGGGCGAGTAACGCGCTTCACCAGCTCACACCCAACGTTCTGTGCGCGAGCCGGGCGGTGATAGCCACCGCTCGGCTCGTGCTTTTTTGATGCCTGCCCAGACTCCTGACGAACCCATTCTCATCGAGCTTTGATACGGGCTGCGTAGCGCTCACCCCCAAGCACGCCCTATAATCAGCCGCTGACGCCGGCGAACGGCTCCCACAACGGCACCTCGGCCATCGCTGAGCGTCCGTCGATCCATCATGGAAGAATCTCCGACCGTCACGGCGCTCGTGCTCGCGGGCGGATCATCTCGTCGTATGGGCACGGACAAGCGAGCGCTCTCGCTCGGCGACGAGTCCTTCCTCAACCGAGCCGTCGCCACGGCCCGGTCCGTCACCGACGACGTGTGGCTCTTGGTCAGCGCCTACCGAGAATACCGTCGTCTCGAAGGGCCGTTGGCCGACGACGTCAATGCGGCCGTCGATCGGATTCCGAACGCCGGGCCCATGAGCGCGCTCGCGGGCGTGCTGCCCCATCTAGGCACCGAGCTGGCGCTCTTGATGGCGGTCGACTACCCGCTGCTTACGCCCGAGTTTCTGCGTGGACTGCTCGCGCACTACGACGCGTGCAACCCGCGTCCCCGCGTCCTGGTGCCCCAGTCCGAGGGCCAATGGCACGTGACGTGCGCGCTCTATGCCACGTCGCTGGGGGGCCCGCTCGTGCGAGAGGTGGACCGGGGCGAGCGATCGCTGTGGCGCTGGCTGGCCGCGATGCCATCCGGCCATGTGGAGGTCGTCGACGCCGAGGCCAGGGAAGCAAGCGAGGGGGCCGACGTGCTCACCAACGTCAACACCCCGGCCGACTACCAACGGCTCCTGCAGCGACCCCCGACCGACTGACTGACGTCGCTCGGTTATCCCGGCCCGCACCGGAACCGAGGAACCGTCTTGATGGGGAAGCTGGCGCAGGGCGCACCTGGTTGAGATCTCGCGTCAGGAAGCTGGCAATCGGAAAGCGGCAAGCCCACGCGCCTCGCGAATCTCATGCTGGCTGAGGCGCGTGGGCCATCGGTTCGTCGCGCGTCCACACTCTCCGTGCGCGGACGTGGTCATTGCTCCACCGGGTGACAGGAGGCGCAGAAGCTCGCCGGCTCGTCACCGTCAAAGGGGACTTCGCCCGTCACGTGGCACGTGGCGCAGTACTGGCCCCCCTGCTGCGATTCAGAAATGCCGTGCGTCGCGTTCTTTCCGTTGTGTTGCAAGCGGTGGCACGCCGAGCAGTCGCTGGTGGTCCAGTCGGGGTTGATCTGGTGCGGCGCCGCGGGCGGCTGAGCAACCACCGGCTGGTTCTCGTTGAACTGGATGTGCAAGTTGGCGTGGCATGAGAGGCAGAAGGAGACCTGCTCCTGCGGCGGCGCGTCTTGCGCGAGCGCCACGAGCGCCACGCCACCCAGCAGTAGCAGGGCGATGGCGGCTGGGGCGATCAGCTGTCGGGTCATCTTTGTCACCTCCTTTTCTCTGTCCAGGGTGGCGACTGTCCTCGATTATAGATTTGATCATCCACGACTCGTATGATGTCGATCAAATCGGCCACTGATGTGCGTCATGCCAGAACGAGGCCCCTTGATGTCCGGCTTCGGAAAGTCGAGCGATCCGTGCCTCCAGATCGGGTCCGGGTCCCGATCGACCGACGGCGGCCATTGCCGGAGCGGCCCGCGATCTGGACAATGGCGGTCGTCTGTTATTCGAAGACCACGCGCCATAAGGAGCAACCGTGACCACTTGGATCGACGAGCTCGTGCGAATCGTAGGGCTGTTGATCGTCGCGCTGGCGCTGTTGAGCGCATCGAGCGGCCCCCGACCCATGGCTCAGGCGGCGGAGGACGGA
>JAHEOA010000143.1 GCA_018609825.1 Candidatus Bipolaricaulota bacterium
TAGGCCGACGCCTGCGACGTCGCCCGTTGCGAACGGCTGCCCGACGTCGCCTTGCCGGTGCCGCGATCCACGTAGAGCTGGCCCGCCTCCTCGTACGCGCTCGGGCTGTCGCGCCGATTCCGCTTCGCCATCTCGGCGACGACGTGGTCGTAGACGGCCTCGTCGATCCGGTTCCAGCCGCGCTCTAGGACAAGCGGCTGGCCGGACGGCGAGAAGTTGTTGAACTCGAGGACCGCGCCGCTGTCGTTGCGGACCGGAACTTTCGCCATGATCGTCACCCCTTAGATGCCGGTGCCTTCCGCCACGGCCGTCGCGTGGAAGACGATCAGGCCGGTGGTGCGCTCCTCGACGCCGACCTGCCACCGCCAGTTGCCCTTCTGCAACGGATCGGTGGCGTCGATGTCCCTCGGTATTTCGAGGACCATGTTCTCGGGCCGGTTGTCGAGAACGAAGAGGCTACCCGCAGCGAGCGACGCATCCATGAAGATGCCTCGCGGGAACATCCCGGCATCCTGGACCATCTCCATGACGGTCCGGTCCGAGTTGTCGCTGCGCTTCTGCAGAGCCGGGAAGTCCGTATCGGAGACCACGAGCACCTGCGGCGTGAGGCCCGATTCTTGGCTCTGGCGGCCCCAGACGTCGCGGATGTCGTCGTAGATGTCCGCCGCCGTCGTGGCGGAGTCGCTCCAGTTGCCGTTGGGAACCGCGTTGCTGATGCGGCCCGTCTTGTTCGACATGCCCTCGATGCCGTAGTCGCTGTGCCCGTTGAAGGCCAGCGCGTTCTCCGTCTCGGCGACGAAGCGCCGCGCCTCGTTCGCCTTTCGCGGGCGGATCGGGCGTCCCTTGTCCCGGGCGGCCCGCACGTCGTCAATGTCGAACGTAAAGCCCGAGAGGATGGGGTAGATGATACGATGGCGCGGCGTAACGTGCTCGTCGACGAGGGGCGGATCGTCGTGGTACCCGCCGATGCGGGCGGAACCCTCGCGCGTGACCTCCTCGTAGAGGTAGACCTGATCGCTCTCGTCGGCCTCCTCGCCCGGCGGGAAGATGCGGCGCGCCGTCAGATCCTCCAGCCTCGGCTCCACGACCTGTTCGCGGATGTGGATGACGTCGCGAGGATGAATGACCTCGTCCTGCGTCGCGCCGAGCGCGTCGCCCGACGACGACTGCTGCATGGCGGCGACCGCGTCGTCGTGTGCTACGTTCGGATCAACGATCGGTGGCCCGAGTTGATAACCCATTATACGATCAACTCCCTAACTAGACGATCGTCGTGGCGGAAGGCAGGTCGATCCGGGCCTCGACGACGTCGCCGGACGTGCCCCCCTCTTCAAACCACGAGTTCTCGATCACTTGGATGTCGCCGGAGCCAGAGCTAGCGGTGTCGTCGACGATGTCGCCGACGTTGAACCCGCTGTCTCCAGCCGTCTGAACGATGGCGACCTTGTTGCGCTTCGAGACGTCCGCCGCGATCGAGACCGCGATCGCACCCTGCTGGAGGATGCCGACGACTTGGCCGTCGTCGATCTCGGTCGGCTCGTTCAGCAGACCGGCCTGAGCGTGGGCTCGATACGGATCGCGGATGGCGAACCCGAGCAAGGTGCCACCAGCGTATACCAGGACCTGTTCGGCGGCCGTGCCGTCTTCAACCGGCGAGCCGAAGGGAATGGCCCCCTCGGCGACGCCCGAGACGCGGAGTTGGGCGCCGCCCCGACCAACGCGTCCGGCTGTGAGTGCATAGTCCACCATCGGTTATTCCTCCCGGTCTTCCTCGTCGTCGTAGCCGACCCACACCCGCTTGCGCTTCCTGCGCAGCTCATCCAAACGGGCTTGGTCCTCGTCCTGCGCGCTGCGGTGGTCGTTGCGCGGGACGGCCATCGAGCGGTGCGGTCCCGTCGAGCCCGATCCGGCGCTCGTCGACGACGTTCCGGCGTTCTGCGACAGCGTCTTGAGCCACTCGATCGTGGCCCGGTACTGGCCGTCCAGCCGCTCGTCGGTGACCGTCTCGGGGTCGATGCACTTGTCCTCGCTCTTTCCGAGCAGGCCCTCCGTCTCCTGAATGACCATCGTCTTCATCTCGCGGACCGACTCGCCGTTCCAGTCCCACTGCGGGAAGATCGACTTGATCTCCCCGATCGTGGCCGCATGCTCGGCGAGGTCGTCGTGCGTGAGCGCGTTCGTTTCCAGCTCCTCGACCCGGTCGCGAAGCAGCTGGTTCTCGTCCTGCGTCGACTCGAGTTGACCCTGGAGGCGATCCAGCTCGGCCTTCTTCTCGGTCAACTCCGAGTCCGCTTCGTCCAGCTTCGTCTCGAGCTGGTCGCACTGGTTCTCCAGGACCGTCACCAACGTCTGATCGGGATCGTCGTCGCCGGTCAGCGCGGTTAGCCGGTCCTTCGTCTTGTCGATCTTGGATTGGAGATCGCGCCGCTTGGTCTCCAGCTCGTCGATCCGCTGGCGGTTGGTCGCGATCTGATCCTTCAGCTCGCCCGAGTCAACCGGGTCGGCAGATCCGCCGGTCGAGGCATCGCCCGAGTCGGCCGCGTTGCCGCTCGCATCGGCTGACTCGATCGTCGCTTTGACCGTGCTCAGTCCGTTCCGCAGCTCGTCCAGCCGCTCCTGCGAGAGGCTGTCCTGCGCCGCCTCGACGAGGTCGGTCAAGTCGAGCTGCGTCTCACCCGTTTGGATGACGTAATCGGTCATGGGATTCCTCCTCGGCCCGAACGAATCCGGGCGCTGTTGGGGACGCGAACGTCCCGTATCGTTGGGACGGGCGCCGCCGCCCTCCGTCGGTTCGTCGACGGAAACCGTGCGCTCGTCGCCCGTCAATACGTCGCAGCGATCGAAGACGTCTCGCTCGTCCTCGTAGATCCAGTCGTCCTCGCGCTCCCAGGGCGGCACGCGATCGAACTCGCGGTAGTGATCGCCGAGATGGCGCGTGACCGCGTCGCGATCGGCTTCGGGGATGTCGGCTTGGTTCCGCCGCGCCGCCGCCGCGAACAGGCCCTGGAGCGAGAGCGTCCCGTCCTCGAAGTGGTGCGGGAGCGCGAGATCCGCTCCCGCGTTCGTAATCTCGTCGAGGTTCGACGAGGCCA
>JAHEOA010000144.1 GCA_018609825.1 Candidatus Bipolaricaulota bacterium
ACGCCGGCGCCGGAACGCTCAGTTGGGAAGCGAGCGCCGATGAGCCCTGGGTGGCGATCGATCCCAACAGCGGCAACCTGAGCGCTGACCAGGCACAGCCCGTCCAGGTCACGGTCGATAGCGGCTCACTGGAGACGGGCGAGCACACGACGGACTTGCAGATCTCGGCCGAGGACGGCCAGCAGTCGGCGACCGGGACCATACGCGTCCAGATCGTCGAAGAGCAACAGCAAACGGAAGGCCAGCTCCTGGCGCTGGCGTTCGAGGAGTTCCTCCTGATGGAGCCCGCCGACTGGACGCGCGAGACCCAGGACGGCTGCGTCGTCTACACCAACGACAGCGACGACCGCAGCCAGGTCCGTGTGACGCAACTGAACGGGTCGACGCGCTCGTTCGACATCCCGGCCGGCAATCAACTCCTCGTCTGTGACCGGGTGATCCACATTGACACGCGAAACTAGGGCAAGCCTCAGTCTGTCGTCTTAGCGACCCATCGAGCGCCGAACCGACGGGGCCGGGTCACAACTGGGTCCCGTCGGTATCGCCTTCGATGCTGGAGAACGCGAGGTGTCGAGACTCGCGTTGCGCCAGGACAGTGGGGCACTGTCTCCAAAGCGCCAGGGCGTATGCTACGCTGACGGCACATCACCGAATGGGGAGGAGGACCTGTCATGAAGACAAAGCTCGGGGCTGCACTGGCCGGCTTCCTGCTGGCCAGCCGGTCGGTTTCCGCCCAGGCTCAGGACCAGCCGCCAGCGATCGGCGAGGCGGAACGTGACGCCTTCGCCAAGATCCTGGAGTTCCTCAACACGATCGCGGAATGGCTCGGCCAGCTGATCGTCGAGCTGATACGGTTCATCGCCCCGAACGTGAGCTTGCCGGGCTCCATCGTGGAGACAATGGGCATTCTCGCGCTCGTGACGATCCTGCTGGTTGCGGTCGACCTGGCACGCAAGCTGGTCTGGGTGATCGTCGGCGTCGGTTGGGTGCTCATCGCCATCCGCATCGTCATGGTGATCACCGAGTCGTCCGGCGTCGGTTCGTGACCAGGGCTGGTTCCGATCTCGCTCTGGGTCATGCGCAACAGGTTGTTGATCAGCCAAGCGCGCCGAGGTCATCCAGCACGTAGAATGACCGTGTTGGAGCCTCGTCCAAAGCCGTCCGCGGCGTCACACCCGTGAGCACCAACGCCGCGTCGCAGCCGACATTGAGCCCGCCCTCGATGTCGGTCTCCAGCCGGTCGCCGATGACCAGACAGTCGCTCGGTCCGTCGACGCCCAACGTCTCGATCGCGACCTCGAAGGCCGTCGGCGACGGCTTGCCGACGATCTCTTCAGGCGGATGCCCCATGCCCCGCAGAGCCCCGACAATCGCGCCCGCCCCAGGCGTCGGGCCGTCGGGCGTGGGAAACGTCGCGTCGGCGTTGGTGGCAAGGTAGCCGGCGCCGCCGACCAGGGCGCGCAGCGCGTCGGCCAGTTTCTGATAGGTCAGCGCCCGATCCATGCCCGTGACCACGACGTCGGCGGCCTCCGGATCGACGATGGCGTGACCGGCCAGTTCCAGTTCCTCGCGCAGTCCCGACTCGCCCACCACGAAGACCGACGACGGTCCCCATCGATGCTGAAGATGCCGGGCGACGATGAACGCGCTGTTGACGACGTTGCCCGGATCGACGGCGAAGCCGAGCGACCGGAGCCGCTCGGCGATGCCCCGACGCGAGCGTGTCGCGTTATTGGAGAGCAAGACGAGCGGACCCCGCCCGGCAAGCGATTCGAGCGCGTCGGGCGCTCCGGCGACGACCTCCGAGCCGCGCACCAGCACGCCGTCGATGTCGACGATGAAGCCGCGATAGTCGTCAAGGGGGATCGAGCTCATGGCAGATCAACCTGGTCTATCGTAAGATGCGCCCATCATGCCCGTCGAGGACGAGCCGGTCAACCGCTCCCACGTTGAACCCGATCCGATCTATCACGATCCGCAGGATTGGCCGCTGATCACCCACGACTTGCCCGGGGTCGGCGGCGACCTCAAGACCGAGCCCGAGCACTTTGTGGTCGAGGAGATTCCGCTCTACCAGCCTTCGGGCGAGGGCGAACACGTCTACGTTCGCATCACTCGGAAGGACTGGACGACCCGCGATCTCCAGCGCGAGATCGCCGATCTGTTCACCCTGAAGAACAGCCACATCGGCTGCGCCGGCCTCAAGGACAAGCACGCGCGCGCCACGCAGACCTTCTCGCTCCATTTGCTCAAAGCGGATCCCGATGAGGTCGCCGAGCGTATCGAAACCGAACTCGGCGTCACGGTCGACTGGACCACGCGCCACGTCAATAAGATCCGGCGCGGCCACCTGATCGGCAACCGTTTCTCCATCACGTTGCTCTACCCGGATGTCGCGGACTCGCCGCTGGATCAGGCTCAGCGGATTACGGAAGCCTTGCGCGAGCGGGGGCTGCCCAACTACTTCGGGACCCAGCGCCTCGGCGAGAACTGCGAGAACGCCCGACACGGACGTGAGATTCTCCTGGGAGAGCGTGAGAAGCGCGGCCGCTGGATCCGGCGCTTCCTCATGTCGGCGTATCAGTCCTGGCTGTTCAATCGCTGGCTGGCCGAGCGCATCAACGTCGGGTGGTTTCCGGAGATTCTGCCGGGCGACGTCGCCAAGAAGACGGCCACGGGCGGGCTGTTCAACGTCGACGACCTCGACCAGGAACGGCCCCGCTTCGATCGAGACGAAATCACGTACACGGGCCCGATCTACGGGCATAAACTCTGGTGGGCGGGGGGCGACCCGGGCGAGCTCGAGGCCCGCGTCGTCGCCAAAGAGGGCATCACGGATCGGCATTGGGCCCGAGCGCAACTCAAGGGCACGCGTCGGCGAGCCCGCATCGTCCTCCACGACCTCGACGTCACCGATCATCCGGAGGGCCTGTCGTTCCGGTTTACGCTGCCCAAAGGCGCGTACGCGACGACGGTCATGCGCGAGTTCCAGTATCCTCGGGGTGGGTGACGTACGGGCATCGACTCGCCGAGTCGGCTACACTTAAGGTCGGCCCACCCCACGATAGGACCGAGGATCCGATGACCCAGAACCCGTTCATTCGCGTCGAGCAACTGAGCAAGGCATACCGAGAAGGAGAGACCCTTCACACCGTCCTGGATCAGCTCAATCTGGAGATCGAGGCCGGCTCGATCGTGGCGGTTCTCGGCCGCAGCGGCAGCGGCAAGAGCACGCTGCTCAACCTGGTGAGCGGCATCGATCGTCCCGACAGCGGCTCCGTCTGGATCGGCGAGCATGACGTCACGGGGCTGGGCGAACGGGCCCGCACGCTCCTGCGACGCCAGTCGGTCGGCTTCCTCTTCCAGTTCTTCAACCTGATCCCTACGCTGACGGTCTGGGAGAACGTCACGTTGCCCGTGGAGCTGAACGGCGGCCTCACCGAGGACGCTCAAGGCCGCGTGGAGACACTCCTGGACGACGTGGGGCTGCTGGACCGTCGCACGGCGCACCCGGAGCAGCTCTCCGGGGGCGAGCAGCAGCGGATCGCGCTCGCCCGCGCGCTGGCCCACAACCCCGAGATCCTCCTGGCCGACGAGCCCACGGGCAACTTGGATGAGGACACCGGCCGGCACGTCATGGGGCTGCTGGAGCGCCTCGCGCGCGAGACCGGCCGGACGTGTCTGCTGGCGACGCACAGCCTCGAGGTCGCCGGCACCGCCGATCGCGTCCTGCGCATCGAGCACGGCCGCATCGTGCCTGCGTCGAGCCCGGAACCGGCCCATGGCGACTGAGACGCGCGCGCTCGGACGGGCCGCCTGGCGCCACCTCAAGCACCATCCCTGGCAGGGCGTGCTCATGGCCCTCGGCGTCGCGCTGGGCGTCGCGGTCGTCGTGGCCGTTGACCTCGCCAATGCCAGCGCGTCACGGGCGTTTGAACTGAGCACCGAGGCCGTCGCCGGACGCGCCACCCACGCCATCCGAGGCGGCCCCGATGGCCTCGACGACGACCTTTATGCCCGACTGAAGCGCGAGGGCGTCGCTCCCGTGGCCGCCCCCGTGCTGACGCAGTACGTCTCCTCAGAACGACTCGGGGATCGGGCGTTCCAGCTCCTGGGGATTGACCCCTTCGCGGACGCGCCCTTTCGGAATTACCTCGTGCCGTCCGGGGACCTGTCCGTGGAGGACCTGACGACGTTTCTGACCGAGCCCGGCGCCGTGCTCATCTCCAGCGAGGTCGCCGAGCGCTATGAGCTATCCGTTGGCGACTCGCTCACGCTCACCGTCAACGGCTACCCACGTGAGGTCTGGATCGCCGGCCTGCTGGAGCCGAACGATTCCTTCAGCCGGCGCGCGCTGTCAGGGCTCATGATCGCCGACATCGCCACGGTCCAAGAGCTGACCGGCCGGGAAGGGCGCCTGGATCGTATTGATTTGATTCTCCCCGACAACCCGAACGCGGCCGCCCAAGCCGAGCAGCGCATCCGCGGGTTCCTCCCAGAGGACACCCAATTGGAGGCGGTCGGCACCCGGACGGGCGCGATCGAACAGATGACCGCCGCGTTCCAGACCAACCTGACCGCGCTGAGCCTGCTTGCGCTTGTGGTCGGCGTCTTCCTCATCTACAACACCATGACGTTCGCGGTCGTCCAACGCCGCTCGCTGTTCGGCACGCTCCGCTCGCTCGGCGCCACCCGCCGCCAGATCTTCCAAATTGTCCTGATCGAAGCCGGCGCCATCGGCCTCGTCAGCTCGGCGCTCGGGGTGGGGCTCGGAATCGTCCTTGGCCAGGGGGCCGTCGAGTTGGTGACCCGCACCATCAACGACGTCTACTTCGTGCTCACCGTGCAGAACGTCGGCCTGCCGGTCGGCAGCCTCGTCAAGGGCGGCCTGCTCGGCCTCCTCGCCACGCTCATGGCCGCGACGTTTCCCGCATGGGAGGCGGCCGCCGCGTCGCCGCGCTCGGCGCTGTCGCGGGCCGGACTGGAGTCGAAGGCCCGGCGGGTGGCCGGCTGGAGCGCCTGGGCGGGCGTCGGGGGCATCGCCCTCGGGTTGGGGACGCTGGCCTGGCCGACCCGCGACCTGACGGTCAGCTTCATCGGCACGTCGCTGGCGCTGGTCGGCACCGCGATGATCACGCCGCTGGCGACGGCCGGCTTTATGCGCGCGCTGAGCTGGCCACTGACGCGGGTCTGGCGGCCGATCGGCCGCATGGCCCCGCGCGAGGTGCGCGCCTCGCTCAGCCGGACGTCCATCGCCGTGGCGGCCCTGGTGGTGGCGGTGTCGGTGACGATCGGCGTCGGCCTGATGATCACGAGCTTCCGCACCACCGTCGTGGACTGGCTGGATCAGTCCCTCAGCGGCGACGTCTACGTCTGGGCGCCGGGGTTCGGCAACGCCCAGACTGCGGCCACGCTCGACCCGGAGGTCGTGGATCTCGTGCGAGCGCTCGACGAGGCCCGACGCGTCGACGCCTTGCGCAGCGTCACGGTCGACTCGCCCCAAGGCCCGCTCCAGGTCGATGCCGTGGAGAACCCGAGCGACGGCGCGGAACACACCTATCTCTGGACCGATGGTCCCGTGGCGGAGATCTGGCGTGAGGTCCGCACCGGCAAGGCCGTCATCGCCTCGGAGCCGCTCGCCGAGCGCGTCGGCTTGACCCGCGAGAACGACGAGCTGACCCTCTTCACGGACGACGGCCGCCAGACGTTCGACGTGGTCGGCGTCTATTATGACTACGGCTCCAGCCAAGGCATCGCCACGATGTGGCACGAGACCTACCGACGATACTGGAACGATCCGTCGTGGACGGCGCTGTCGGTGATCCTCGCGCCCAACGCAGACGCGGATCGGGTCACGCGCGAACTCCAGTCGACGCTGACGGACATTCAGAGCGTCCAAGTGCAGGCGAACCGCGAGCTGCGCACGGAAGTGCTGTCCATCTTCGATCAGACCTTCGCCATCACGGGCGCGCTCCAGTTGCTCGCCGTCGTCGTGGCCTTCATCGGTGTCTTGAGCGCACTGTTGTCGCTTCAGTTGGAAAAGACGCGTCAGCTCGGGATCTTGCGGGCATTGGGGTTCACGGTGCGCGAGATCTGGGGGCTCATTACGCTGGAGACCGGGCTCATCGGCACCTCGGCAGGTCTTTTGGCCATGCCGACGGGGCTCGGCCTGGCCCTGATTCTCGTCTACATCATCAACCGACGGGCCTTCGGCTGGACGCTGATGTTGCAGCTGGACGTCGCGACGTTTCTCCAAGCGCTCGGCGTGGCGATCGGCGCGGCGCTCATCGCGGGCCTCTATCCGGCCTACCGCATGGGTCGGACGCTCACGGCGGCCGCACTGAGGAACGAGTGATCACCCGATGAAACGTTTCCAACGGCTAGCCATGGCTGTCTTGGCGATCGGTGTATTGGCAGCGGCCTTTGTCGGGCTCAACGCCGTGTTGAGCGACGACACAACACGACAGGCGCCCACGCTCACGGCGGGCGGCGCCCCCGAGATCACGGGCTTCGCCCAGGCCGACGAACCGCGGTCGTTCCGCTTCCCGGCGGATCATGGTCCGCATCCGGCCTATCGCTCCGAGTGGTGGTACTTCACGGGCAACCTGCGCACGGCCGACGGGCGCGAGTTCGGGTATCAGTTGACGCTCTTCCGCCAAGGGCTGCGGCCTCCGGATGAGCCCGACAACCGGACCTCCGATTGGGCCACGAATCAAGTCTACATGGGCCATTTCGCTCTTTCGGACGTGGACGGCGGCCGCTTCTTCGACGCCGAGCGGTTCACGCGCGGCGCCGCCGGCATCGCGGGTGCGCAGACCGCGCCGGTGAAGGTCTGGCTCGAGGACTGGTCCATTGACTGGCGTCATGACGGATCCATTGCCGTTGAGGCCGGTCAACCGGAGTTTGCCGTCAACCTCGTGCTCAACCGCGTGAAACCGATCGTCTTCCAGGGCGGGAACGGCCTGAGCCAGAAGGGCCCCGAGGCGGGCAACGCGTCGTACTACTACAGCATGACCCGGCTGCATGCCGAGGGGACCGTGCGCGTCCAGAACCGTGAGTTCGACGTGACCGGGCGGAGCTGGCTCGATCGCGAGTTCAGCAGCAGTTTCCTCAGCGAGAGCCAGGTCGGCTGGGACTGGTTTGCACTGCAACTGGACAACGGGACGGAGCTGATGCTCTATCGGCTCCGCCGCGCCGACGGGACGAAGAGCCCCTTCTCATCCGGGACGTTCGTCGCCCAGAACGGCGACACTCGTCAACTGGCCAGCGACGACTTCGAGCTGACGCCGACCGACGAGTGGACCAGCCCCCGCTCGGGCGCGACCTATCCCATCGCCTGGCGGATCGCGGTGCCCTCGCTCGACGCGGTATTGGCCATCGAGCCGAAGCTGCGCGACCAAGAGCTGAGCGGGTCCTTCCTCTATTGGGAAGGCGCGATCCGCGTGACGGGCCGAATCGACGGCAGTCGGATCGCGGGCGAAGGCTACGCCGAGCTGACCGGCTACGCCGAGTCCCTCCAAGGGCGTTTTTAGCCAACCCGCTGAGTCAAAGCTTGCATCAAGACGCCAGCTTCGCGTCCTTGACCCGACGATCGGGCTGTGCCATGATGCTCTCGCCATGGGGCTCGTGGACGACGCGATGGCCCAGATGCAGACCCTCAACTGGCGGGGCATCGCCCGGGATTACGCCCTGCTGTTCGCCGGCGGGGTCCTGATGGCGCTGGCCTTCGACATCTTCCTCGCTCCCGCCGAAGTCGCGCCCGGCGGCGTCCCCGGCGTGGCCATCATCATCAACCGCTTCACGGGACTGCCAGCCGGGCTGACGATGCTCGTGCTCAACCTGCCGCTGTTGATTCCCGGGTTCTTCCACTTGGGCCGGTTCCGCTTCCTGGTGCGGACGTTTTTCGCCGTGCTCGTCTTCAACGTGGGCGTCGACGTGCTGCCCGCCGTGTTGCCGCCCGAGGGCATCACGGACGACATTCTGCTCAACACGCTCTACGGGGCCGTGGTCGGCGGCGTCGGATCGGGGCTGATCTATCGGGGACGCGGCACGCCGGGCGGGACGGGCGTGATCAGCCGCATCCTGCAGCGCAAGACGGGGATTCCCATCAGCCAGCTCTACATCGCCATCGACGGGACCGTCATCCTGGCGCTCGGGCTGTTCCTGGGCTGGGAAAAGTCGCTCTACGCGCTGGTGATGCTGTTTCTCTGGGGCATCGTGACCGACTACGTCCTGGAAGGGCCGGGCCTGGTCCGCACGGCGTTCATCGTCACGGAGCGACCGAAGGCGGTCGCCACTCATCTGTTCGAGCGCATGGGCGTCGGCGTCACGGCATGGGAGGCCCGCGGCATGTTTACCGAGCGCGAGCGGACCGTGCTCTTTTGCACCATCAGCCGCCCGGACGTCAACACCATCAAGTGGATCGTCGCCGAGGCCGACCCATCCGCTTTCGTCGTCATTGGCGAAGGCCATCAAGTCCGGGGCGGCCGCCTCGGTCGCGCGCCGGAGGACTGACGGGCCTTACTTGGGCTGGCCGAGCAACTGGAACCGCTCGGGGGCGTAGCCGTGGCGGACGCCGTCGTCGTTGACGAGGACGTAGAGATACGGCGGCTCGTGGGCCTCGTAGCAGCGGCGGAAGTCGTGGATCGTGTAGCTGGCCCCTTCCGTCAGGTTCGTGTTCTGCGCGTAAGCACAGATCACTCGGTCCCCGACCTTCGGCGGTCGGGCCATGAGGCTTTTAAATGGGGCAAGCGATCCTCCTCTCACCCGTCCACGTGAGTCGACTGTGGGGCCGCGAGCTTACCACGAGACCGGAGCCGTGTCCATGCTGGTCCCCGGGAGCCCAGTGCTCTACCCTGGCGGTGGGTGATAACGCGATGGCAGAGCCAACCAAGCAGGATCAAACCAACAAGCCGGATCAGGCCAACAAGCCGAACGTCGACATCGTTCGCGACCTGAAGGTCAACGAGCAACACCTATCGTTGCACCTGGACAACGGCGAGTCCTTGCAGGGCAAGATCAGGCTGTTCGACAAGTTCAACCTCATCTTCGAGAGTGAGGGCGGCAAACGCTACTGGGTGCCCAAGCACGCCGTCGCGTACGCGGAGCTGCTATGACGGCTTTCCGATCCATGCTGAAGCGCTGGACGGCGATTCCGCTGCTCGTCGTGCTCGTCCTGGTCGTTAGTGGGGCCAACGGCGATGCTCAGGAGGCCATGCTCTCGGTCAGCGCGTCGCAGTCGCTCGGCCTGTGGCAGTCGGAGCCGCCGGCGTTCAGTGAGAACACCCGCGGGCTCGGCCTGAGCCTGGGCATCACGTACCGGCAGTTCGCCATCAGCGCGGGCATGAGCCTCTTGGACCTCAAGACGTTCCAGACCTCGGTGCTGTCCTCGTTTGACGTCTCCGCCCGATGGATCATGCGGAAGACGGAAAGCGTCCAGATCACCGCCATCGGCGGCATGGCCCTGCTGCCGGATCTGGACTGGACCGGCCCGTATGCGGGCGTGGTCGGGTCACACTCGCCGTGGCCCTTCCTCGAGATCTGGATGGGGCCGATCGTGCAGACCACTGACGGCGCCGACTGCTGTCATGGCGGCACGTCGGTCCGAGTCTCCGCGGGCATTGATCTGCTGTTTGAGCTGAGCCAGTGATGGGTGATTCACGCCTGCTGACCCCCAGTCGGCAATGCCCACAAAAGTGAACGAGGCGGGGACGTTAGCCGCTCGACCGCGCCGCGTTATCGTCGACAGCGACACAGCCGGCGACGACACGCAGGCCCTGATGCTGGCAGCAACCTCGCAAAGGCTTCAGCTTGAGGGCGTCACCGTCGCCGCGGGCAACGTCGCATTCGATGCCCAGGTGGCCAACGCCAAACACGCCCTCCAGTTGGCCGGCAGTGATGCGACGGTCTACGAGGGCGCCCGCCAACCCTTGGTCAAGACCCACGCCTTCGCCGAGGAGGTCCATGGCGAGGGCGGCCTCGGCGGCGACCTGGTCGCGAACGCGGGCATCCCCTCCGGCCGACGCCACGCCGTCGATTATCTGCTCGAGGCCGTCCGTCAGGATCCGGGCGAGGTGACGCTCGCCTGCATCGCGCCGCTGACCAATGTTGCCCTGGCGCTGCGGATGGAGCCGCGTCTCGGCGAGCTCGTGGACGAGGTCTGGGTCATGGGCGGCAACGTCAACTGTCTGGGCAACGTCACCCCGGCCGCCGAGTACAACTTCTGGGTCGACCCGGACGCCGCCCGGGTCGTGCTGTCTGAGCTGGACGTGGTGCTGTTCGACTGGGGTTTGACCGTTCGAGACACCGTCATCGACGCCGAGACGCTGGAGCGCATTGGAGCGTCCCCGCAGACGGAGCGGGCGCGCTTCTATGAACAAGTCACCAAACAGGAGCGGGTCTTCAACCAGCGGGTGTGGGGTCGCGACGTGACCATGCATCCCGACTCGGCGCTCGTCGCGGCACTGGTCGAGCCGAGCCTCATCACCGAGACCGCCACGTGGCCCGTCCTCGTCGACGATCGGGAGGGGCTGACCCGCGGCTACAGCTCGGTGGACGAACTGGGCGCCACGCCCGGCGAGCCGCGCACCCGCGTGGTGAGATCACTGGACGCGCAACGCTTCGAAACCATCCTGCTCGACATGCTCTTTGAAGCGTAGAAACGCGCGAGAGCTCAACCGCCCTATCGGTCGCCGGACCGGGCGCTGGCTCAGCGCCTGTCAACGGAACAGCCGACCGACCAGGTTCACCACGATCGTCAGCACCAGGCTCAGCACGATCATCGTGCCGAGCGGCACGTAGACGGTCGTGTTGCCCCATTGCCAGACGACGTCGCCCGGCAGCCGACCGAGCCACGGCACGCGCTCGGCGAGCATGAGCACCCCGCCCAGGGCCGCCAGCCCCAACCCGGCCAACAGGATCCATCGCCCGATATCGCTCAGTTCCATGACGCGTGACTCCCGGTCGTTGCCATCGCGGTGCCCACCCTCTAGAGTAAGGGCCTCATGCCGAGCATTGCACATGAGCTGGGGAATCGGGTTGTCGTGGTCGGCACGACGGGCTCGGGCAAGACGACGCTGGCCCGAGCGCTGGCCACGTCATGGGATCGACCCCATGTGGAACTCGACGCGCTCCACTGGGAGCCGAACTGGCAAGCGGCTCCGGCGGACGTCTTCCGGAAGCGCGTCGCCGAGGCCCTGAATGGCTCGCATTGGGTGGTGGATGGCAACTACACCCAGGTCCGCGACATCGTCTGGGCCCGCGCCGACACGCTCATCTGGCTCGACTACCCGCTCCGCGTCATCCTGACTCGCCTGATCCGCCGGACGATCCGACGGGTCGTCACTCGCGAGGAGCTCTGGAACGGCAACCGTGAGCGCTGGCGCGATCAGCTCTCGCGCGACTCGATCGTCCTCTACGCCCTCCAAACCTATCGAGCCCGACGCCGCGAGTATGCCCAGTTGATTGGCCATCCCGAGCACGCGCACCTGCGAACGATCCGCCTGCGCTCCCCCCGATTGACCGAGGCGTGGCTCCGTGGGCTCAACGATGAGCCGCTCGCAGCTTGAGGGCGGTGGCTGGCTGGAAGCAGGTCGACTCGCCCTCGAGGTGGAGCCGGCCTATCTCCGTGGCGCGGGCTCGCGCGCCCTGGCGCTCCTTCCACTTCAGATACTGGGACACGCCCGACATCGCCAGGGACACGAGCATCGCACCCACCTGCGCGTTCACCACGATCGGGCCGATCTTGACCTCGAGGTCGAGCGCGTTGGTCCCGATCGCCGCCACGGAGGCCAGCCCCAGGACGTTGCCGACAACGCTGACCGAGTCGGCGATCTTGAATCCCTGTGCCACGTCGCGGGCGGGCTCGTCACAGCCCATGGCCTCGAACGTCTGGATCGGCGCGCCGTAGGCCATCCAGCCGAGCTGGGCCGGCGTGATCGACACGGGCACGGTCGAGGCCGTCGGCTCCTGGGCGGACGCCCCCGCTCCACCGACGACGAGCATCGCCAGGCCAACGATCAGAATCCGTCGTAGCATGAGAACTCCTTTCTATAATGCGCTCAGCTTCCCAGGATGAGGGGCACAAGGACCAACGACAAGGCCGCGATCAGCACGACGCTGGCGAGGTTGAGCCAGATGCCGGCCCGCGCCATCTCGGGGATCGACAGATACCCGGACCCGAAGACGATGGCGTTGGGCGGCGTCGCCACGGGCATGACGAACGCGCAGCTGGCGGCCAGGGCAACGGGGACGATCAGCACGTAGGAGCTCAGGCCCAACCCCGGAGCGATGCTCGACATGATGGGAATGAGCGTGGCCGCGGTCGCGGTGTTGCTCGTCAGGTTGGTCAGCACCGCCACGAGCGCGACGACGGCCAGCACGATGAGCAGCGCCGACGTCCGGCCCAAGTCGGCTACCTGCGCGCCCATGAACGCGCCGACGCCGTTGGCTTGAATGGCGTCGGCCAGGCTCAGCCCGCCGCCAAAGAGGATCAAAATCCCCCACGGCAGCTGGCGCGCGCCGTCCCAGTCCATGACGAAGACGCGCTCGGGCACGTCGACGGGGATCACGAACAGCAACAGGCCGGCCATCATGGCGATGCCCGCGTCGGTGAGCCCGGCCAACGGCGCGACGTCGCCGACCTCGATCCCCACAAGCAGGGGGCGCAGGATCCACGCCCCCGCCGTAAGCAGGAAGACGCTGGCGGTGACCCACTCGCCCCGTTTGACGGGGCCGAGCTCCTCGTAGGCCGAGCGCGTCAAGCGACGGCCCCCTTCGATGCGCTCGATGCGGACGGGATACAACACGCGCGTCAGAAGCACCCACGTGAGCGGCAGGAGCAGGATCACGAACGGCAGCCCGACCAGCATCCAGCGGGCGAAGCTGATCTCCCGACCTAATGTCTCCCGAATGAACGAGACCAAGACGAGGTTGGGCGGCGTGCCGATGATCGTGCCCACCCCGCCCACGGACGCCGCGTAGGCGATCCCCAACAAGAGCGCGATGGCGAAGTTGCGTCCCGTCTGCGGCAACGTCGACCCGAGCGACTGGCCGGCCTTCTGGCGCAGCACGAGGTCGATGACGCTGAGCGCAATAGGCAGCATCATAACCGTCGTGGCCGTGTTGGAGACCCACATGCTGAGCACGGCGGTGACGACCATGAAGCCGGCGATCATCCGGTTCGGCTCGGTCCCGACGAGCCGCAGGGTGATCAGCGCGATCCGTCGATGGAGGTCCCACCGCTGCATGGACAGCGACAAGAGAAACCCGCCCATGAACAGATAGATGAGCGGGTTGGCGTAGGGCACTGTGGCCTCCTCAATGCTGGTCGCTCCCGTGACCGGCAGCAGGACGATCGGAAGCAGCGCCGTGGCCGAGACGTGGATCGCCTCGGTGAGCCACCAGATCGCCATCCAGGCGCCGACCGCGGCGGTGGCGCGCCCGGCGACGGGAAACGCCACCTCGTCGCCGGAGGCATTCACGAAGCTCTCGGGCAGGCCGAGATAGATGGCCAGCGCGGCGATGGGCCCGACGATCAGGCCGGCCCACTGCACGGACCCGCGGGAGAGCCGGAATCCTTCCTCGGGCATGCGGGATCAGCCGTGGCGACGCTGGAACTCGCCCATGAAGTCGGCGAGGGCTTGGGCGCTTTCGGTCGGTACCCAGTTGTAGAGCGAGGCCCGGAGCCCGCCGACCGAGCGATGCCCCTTCAGGCCGATCAGGCCCTGCGACTCGCTCTCCTCGATGAACCGGGCGTCGAGCTCGGGGTTGGGCAGGCCGAACGTGACGTTCACGAGCGAGCGACTGTCCCGGGCGGCGTGCGGCCGATAGAAGCCATCGGAGGTGTCGATGGCGTCGTAGATGAGCTGGGCCTTGCGGCGGTTGCGCTCTTCGAGGGTCGCCAGTCCGCCTTCGTCCAGCGCCTTCTGCACGATCAAATCGACGAGATAGACGGCGAAGACGGGCGGGGTGTTCAAGAGCGACCGTTTGCCGGCCATCTTGCGATAGTGGAGCATGTCCGGGAGGTCGTCGCTGGTGCGCTCCAACAGATCGTTTCGGACGATCACGATCGTCACGCCCGCCGGGCCGAGGTTCTTCTGCGCGCCCGCATACGCCAACCCGAATCGCGTGTAGTCCAGTTGGCGGCTGGCGATCTCCGAGGAGATGTCGCTCACCAGGGGCACCTCGCCCGTGTCCGGCAGATCGGAAAACTGGGTGCCAACGACGGTGTTGTTGCACGTCATGTGGACGTAGGCGGCAGTCGGATCGATCTCGTACTCGGACGGGCCGGGAAGCCGATTGGGGCGCTTGTCCTCCAGCGTCCACGCTGCGCGGGCCGAGCCGTCCTTGGCGGCCTCATCGTAGGCCATGTGACTCCAGCGGCCCGTCAACAGGTAATCGGCGGATTGGCCGGATGGACGAAGGTTCATAGGGACGGCGGCGAATTGGGTCCGGGCGCCGCCCGCCATCAGCAGCACGGCGTGCTCATCGCCGAGCCCGAGAAGCTTGGCCAAGTTGGTTCGGACGCGTTCATGGATGCGCTCGTAGGCGTCGCTGCGGTGGCTCGTCTCCAGGACCGAGAGGCCGGTGCCGGCGTGGTCGAGAAGTTCGGCTTGTGCCTGCTCCAGCGCGGACGCGGGAAGCGCCGCCGGACCGGGGTTGAAGTTGTGGATGCGCTGCGCCATTGCTTGCCTCCAGGGCCGTTGTGGCCGAGCGAGTATCCGAACCTCCGCCGGAGGGCCTATACTAGCCCTCGTGCCATGGAGGCGTCAATTGACCATGGATCTCGCGCTCACGATTCGCAAGACGCGGCATGATATGGATCATGGCACAGGCGCCCGGCTTGGCTTAGATTATGGCGACGCAAAGGGACCGAAGGTAAGGACGCGGAGGCACCAAGAATGACTGCATTTATGGATAATATACCCCACCCCCTTACCCGGCCGTCCGCGGAGCCCTCGAAGCATGGAGCCGCGACTCCATCGGCTGCCAGGGTTTTGCCCGTGCGGTTTTGCCTCCTTACCGGCGGGATTTTTCCCCAGCAGCTCTCCCCCGACAGATAGCGAGGCTCCGCGGGCGGGCCGTCACTCGTTGTCACCCCAAACCGCTCCAACCATAACGGGTCCTTGGAGCCCTGCCCGGCGCAATGGTAGGCTATGCCCTAAGGCTCGGCCGTGACAAACTGGCAGTTCCGCAACGGTTCATCGGATGCGCTGGCATTCGGGCTGAATAACGTCTCGTCCTGTTAGGAACCCTATTGGCCGTTGCCGAGCCCGAAAACCTGGGGATGGAGGCCCATGTTGGCAACTCGGCTCAATGGACTGTTCGACCAGGGATGGCAAGCGGTCGCAACCCTTGCTTTGGCATGTTCAGTCATTATCCTCGCCACCGGGGGCGCTTCCAATCAAGCTGAACTGCCGGTCCACGTAAACCAATCCTCGCCTCAACGCACCTTTGGCGTCGTGTTGGGCGACGTGGACGGCGACGACCGCCCGGACGCCCTCTTCGCCCACGGCGTCGCGGCCGGCGGGTTTCCCAACAACGTCTGTCTCAATCAATCCAATGATCGACTCTTTCCGACCTGCACGCAACTCAGTTCGGATCGCTTCCTGAGCGGCGAGGTGGAGCTAGGCGACGTCGACGGCGATGACGATCTGGATGCCGTGATCGCCAACAACGGTGAGACGAGCCGCGGCGCACCCAACCAGGTCTGTTTTAACGACGACGGCTTCCCGAAGGACGAGGCCTGCACCGATGTCACCGAGCCGAAGGCCACACTGGATGCGGCGCTTGGTGATCTCGACGGTGATGGGGATCTGGACGTCGTGTTCGCCAACTCCGATGAGGAGGCGATTTCAGGCGGAGGTGCTGCCAACATCGTCTGTCTCAATCGACAGTCGGGCGATGACGTCGAGTGCCAGCCCATCAGCAGCGACACCCAGGAGACGATCGGCGCGGCCCTAGGCGATGTCGACGGGGACGGCGATCTCGACGCCGTCTTCGCCAATCGGACCGAGCACAACGCCGTCTGCTTCAACGATGACGGTTTCGAGCGCGATAAACCCTGCCGAAAGATCGCCTCGGCCGAGAACGGCAGCCGCGGAATCGCGCTCGGAGACATCGACAAAGATGGCGATATCGATGCGGTCTTTGCCAACGGCGAGCCGAACTGGACCAATACGGTCTGCCTCAACGACGGCGGCTTCGCGGAGCGCGAACCGTGCGAGCCCATCGGTCCGAACAACAATCAGAGCTTCCGCGTGGCGCTCGGCGACGTCGATGACGACGGGGACCTCGACGCGGTCTTCGCCAACGGCGGCTTCAGCCAACTGCCCAACACCGTCTGTGGCAACCAAGACGGATCGTTCGATCCCGAGCGTCCGTGCGAATCGATCGGCCCTCAACCGCGTGACAGCCGCGATGTGGCGCTCGGGGATCTGGAGGGAGACGG
>JAHEOA010000145.1 GCA_018609825.1 Candidatus Bipolaricaulota bacterium
GACGAACTCTCGCCGATCGCCCAGGAAGCTGCCCAGGAAGCGGGGCTCGGGCGTGAAGGCTATAACCCGTTCCAGAGCATCGTCGTGCGGGGGGTCGAGACGCTCTACGCCTACGACGAGGCGCTGCGCATCATCGACGATTACGAGGAGCCGTCCCCGCCGCACGTCGATGTGGATCCCAAGGCGGGCACCGGCTACGGCTGCACGGAGGCCCCGCGCGGCGTCCTCTTCCACCGCTACACGATCGACTACGAGGGCGTCATTCAGGACGCCAACATCGTGCCGCCCACTGCGCAGAACCAGCGCATGATGGAGGAGGATCTCCGGGCGTTCGTCGACGCGCGGCTGGATCTGCCGCACGAGGAACTGCAGTGGCAGTGCGAGCAGGCCGTGCGCAACTACGACCCCTGTATCTCGTGCTCCTGTCACTTCCTGAAGCTCCACATCGACCGGGAGTGACCCGATGATCCGTGTGATCGGCGTCGGCGAGCGCTACCGTTGTGACGACGCGGTCGGCCTCGTCGTCGCCGAGCGGTTGCGCGCGTCCTTCGATCGCTCGACAATAGAGGTCATGACCGCGAGCGGCGAGGGGACCGACCTGTTGGAGCGCTGGCGCAACGCCGCCGACGTCATCGTGATCGACGCGGTCGCGTCCGATGAGGAGCCGATGGGCACGATCTACCGCTGGGAGGCGCACGACGCGCCGCTGCCCGCGAAGGTTTTCCCGCAGTCCACGCACCTGTTCAGCCTGCCGCAGGCGGTCGAGCTGGCCCGCGTCTTGGACGAGCTGCCGCGGCGGCTGATCGTCTACGGGATCGTTGGGGAGGACTTCCGCATGGGCGAGGGCCTTTCAGCGACCGTCCAAGGTACGATTGACGAGGTCGTGCGCCGGGTGGAATCCGACATTCACGAGCTAACGCCAGCGGGTAAGCCCGATGCATGAACTGGCGATCGCCCAGCACCTGGTCCAGGTCGTCGAGTCGCACGCCCGCGAAGCCGAGGCCGACCGGGTGGTGGCCGTCGATTTGAACCTGGGCTCGCAGTCCCACGTCGACGACGACAGTTTGCGATTTCACTTCGAGCTGCTCACTCAGGGCAACGGCAGTCTCGCCGAAGGCGCCGAGATCCGCGTGCGTCGCGTGCCGATGCGGCTGCGATGCGCGACCTGCGAGGTGGACTACACGCCGGAGGGGGCCGACTACCGTTGTCCCGCCTGCGGTGAGGTTGGACAATTGCAGGACGTGGGCGACGACCTCGTCCTGGAGGCGATCGAGGTGGAGCCGTAATCGATCCGTCGGTCCGGTTCTTGGTCCAGTCTTGATGGACAACCGATGCGGGAGACGAATGAGGAAATCTCAGGAGTGATGGAGACTTGGCGCGACAGATCGACGTCGTCAAGAGCGTCTTAGCGAACAACGACACGGTGGCCGACGCCAATCGCCGGCGCTTCCAAGACGCCGGCCTGTTCGCGATCAACCTCATGGCCTCGCCGGGCGCGGGCAAGACGAGCTTCATCCTGGCCACGGTCGCCGCGCTCGGGGATCGGGCCAACGTGGGTGTCATTGAGGGCGACGTGGCGGGCAGTGTCGACACCGAGACGGTCCTGGACGGGGGCGCGCACGATGCCGTGCAGATCAACACCGGGGGCGGATGTCACCTGGAAGCCGCCATGATCGAGCGGGCGCTCGACGATCTCGATCTGAATGCGCTGGACGTCATCTTCGTTGAGAACGTCGGCAACCTGATTTGCCCCACGAGTTGGGATCTGGGCGAGGATTTGAAAGTCTGCCTAGCGAGCACGCCGGAAGGCTCGGACAAGCCGATCAAGTACCCCGAGCTTTTTGCCGTCAGCGACGTCGTCGTGCTCAACAAGGTCGATCTCATGGACCACCTGGACTTCGACCGCAGTCAGTTCGACGAGGCCCTGAAAGCGCTCAACTCGGACGTGACCGTCTTTGACGTCTCATCGCGCACGGGCGAGGGCGTCGGCGCTTGGGGGAACTGGCTCCGACAGCGTATTGATTCGACGAAGCAGGAAGCATCTAGCCGCGCGGATTGAACGCCTCGCGCAGCCCGTCGCCGACGAAGTTGATGCTCGCCACCGCCAGCGTGATGACGATGCCGGGGAAGACCGCCAGCCATGGCGCGTCCTGGTAGTAGGGCTGGGCGTCGTTCAGCATCCCGCCCCACGTCGCCGTCGGCGGCGGCAGGCCGAAGCCGAGGAAGCTGAGGGCCGACTCGATCAGGATCGCATAGGCGACCAATAGCGATCCCGCGACGATGATCGGCGTCAGCGTGTTCGGGAGAATGTGCCGAAAGAGGATGCGCCCGTTGGACAATCCCAGGACCTTGGCCGCTTCGACGAAGGCCCACTCCGAGATCGACAGCACCTGCCCCCTGGTGATACGAGCGATCGTCGGCCAGGACACGAGCGAGAGGATCACGATCAGGCGCCACGTGGTGAGCTCGATGAAGGCGCTGGCGACCATGGCCAGTGCCAAGACGGGAATGGAGAGCATCGTGTCGATCAGCGTCGAGACGACCGTGTCGACCCAGCCGCGGAAGAACCCGGCCAGGCCGCCCAGGATCATCCCTATTCCCACCGCCAAGATCGCCACGCCCAGCGCCAGCGTCAGCGAGATCCGGCCGGCGTGGAGCAGACGGCTCAGCACGTCGCGTCCGATGTCATCGGTGCCGAGCCAGTGTTGGGCGGAGGGGCCGTCGAGCATGTTGCGCGGATCGATGGCATCGGGTTCGTAGGGCGCCACCTGTGGAGCGAAACCCGCGCCTAGCCCGAGGATCACGAGGGTGACCAGCCCCATCAACGCCAGTCGATGCCGCGCGAACCGTCGGAGTCCGTCAGCAAGACGATCAGTCATAGCGGATGCGCGGGTCGAGCCAGCCGTAGAGCAGATCCGTCAACAGATTCGCCAACACGACGGCCACGGCAAACACCATCAACGCGCCCATGACGACGGGGTAGTCACGTGCGAGCAGCGAGTCCGTGATCAGGCGACCTAATCCCGGCCAAGAGAAGACGACTTCGGTGACCATGGCCCCGGAGAGCATGTGCGGCACCTCCAGTCCCAAGACGGTCACAAAGGGAATCGCGATGTTCGGCAGCGCGTGCCTCAGGACGACGGTCGCCGATGCTGCCCCTTTAGCTCTTGCCGTGCGGACGTAGTCCTCCTTGAGCGCCTCCGTCAGGCCCGCTTGGACGTAGCGCGACCACTGCGCCACGTAGACCGAGCCCAACACGATCGCCGGGGCGGCCAGATGGACAAGCAAGTCACTGACGGACGAGGGCGCGCCGGAGGCTCCCACGCCGCCGGTGGGAATCCAGCGCAGATAGACGGAGAAGACGAGGATAACGAGCGTCCCGCTCCAAAACGTCGGCACGCTGATGCCCGTGACCGAGATCGCTTGGAACAGATAGCGACTGATCGTCCGGCGGCTCGTCGCGCCGAAGATCCCGAGCGGGATCCCCACAATCAGCGCAAACAGCAGCGCCCCGCCCGTGAGATAGACCGTGTTGACGATCCGCTCGCTCACGACCGCGCGGGCCGGTCGTCGTTCGGAGAACGATCGCCCCCAACTGCCGGTGACCACGTTGCCGAGCCACTGGACGTATTGGGCGTGCAATGGCTGATTGAGTCCCCATACCTCGCGCAGGCGCTCCATGTCTTGGGGCGACGCCGACGGGTCGGCGGCGTAGATGTCGGCCGGGCCGCCCGAGGGCAGGTGGACGACGAGAAACAGGACGAGCGAGATCAGGAGCAGGCGGGGGATCGCCCCCGCCAGTCTCCCGATCAGGTACGTGAGCATGGAGGGAGTCTACTGCTCCACCGACCACGTCTCCGCGTTCCAGAGGCTGCCGGAGAGGCCGGGATCGTAGCCTTGGAGTCGATCGTGGACGGCGTTGAGCACCGCGCGCGGCGCCAGCGGCAGGATCGCCACGTCCTCGGCGACGATCGCCTGGAAGCGCTGGATGAGGTCCCTACGCTCTGCTCGGTCGATCGTCTCGGGGACTTGCTCCAGCAGCTCAAACGCCTCGTCGTTCTCGTAGCGCTGCCAGTTGGTGCCGAGCCACAGGTTGAACACGGGCTCCTGCTTCTCGCTGAACCAGCCGTAGGCGATTTGGTAGTCGCCCTCCGACATCGTCGGCGGAAAGTTGGCCGCGTCGATCTCGCGGATGGACGCCTCGGCGCCGACCTCGCGCCACTGGCTCTGCACGATCTGGATCACCTGACGGCGCTCGGCCTGGCCCGCGATGTTCAGGATTTCCACCGACAACCGTTCGCCGTCCTTGGTGCGGACGCCGTTCGAGCCGAGCGTCCAGCCCGCGCTCTCGAGCAGCTCTCGGGCCCGCTCGGGATTGAAATCGTACTTGTTGACATCCGGATTGTGCGCCCAGTGAGACGGCGGAAGCGCGGCGTACTGCGGGTCGACGATGTCGCCCATCACGGTCTCGGTGATGAGCGATTTATCCACGGCGTACGCCAGCGCCCGACGGACCTCGCGATCCCGGAGGATCGGATCGTCGTTGTTGATCCAGAACATCCACCAGGCGTGGATCGGCGTCTGTTCGACGGTGTAGTTGGACAAGTCCTTCACGAAGCGAAAGTCGGCCGTGGTGAGGTCGAGCTGGAGGTCGGTCTCGCCGCGCTCCAGGGAGGCGCGCTGCCCGGCCGTGCCGGGGACGAATCGAACGCGGATCTGCTCGAGCTTCGGCAGCCCGTCCTTCCAGTAGTTCGGATTTCGGGACAATCGAATGAAGCCCCCGGACTGCCACTCCTCGACGACGAACGGGCCCGTGCCGAGCGACGTTCGATTCAAGTCAGAGCTGGCGATGTCGGTGCCGGCCAGCCGATGTTCGGGCAGGATGAAGCAGTTCTCGGTCGCCGCGGCGCCGAGGAAGCTGACGTTCGTGTCGGGAAAGCGGATCTCGACCTCGTGATCATCCACGATCGCCACGTCCTCGATGTCGTCCCAGAGCCCGCGGCTCGGGACGGCCACATCAGGGTCATTAAGCAGCTGCCAGGTGAAGCGGACGTCCTCGGCCGTGAACGGCTCGCCGTCGGCCCACCGGACGCCCTCGCGAAGCCGGAACGTGTAGGTCGTGCCGTCCTCGGAGATGCCGCCGTTGGCCAACGACGGGACGTTGGTCGCCAGTTCAGGGACATACTCGCCTTCAGCATTGAGGGTCAGCAGGCAGTCGTAGGCGAGGCTCTGGATCTCCTGGGCGAGCGTCAACTGGTCGAAGTGTGGCAAGAGCGTCTTCGGCTCCTGGGGCGAGACGATCGTGATGCCCTGCGACTGCTGGGCTTGAGCGTTCGGCAGCACCCCACCGACCAAGACGAGGGCGGCCAGGAGCGTGGTCAACAGCGTCGTTCGAACTAGCGTGTGTGGATGCATGGATGCATTCCTCCCATTTCGTGATTGAAGATCGGTCGGTCGTGGTCGACCGAGACGGCGTCGTCGAAACAGTCGGGATTGGGGGCATGCGGATCAGCCGGGGGATGATCCGTTGGCAAGCCCCTTGGTACAGATATGCATGGAGCGGCTTCGACAGGGAGGAAGGCCCGACGCGGGAGCGGGCTCATCAGGAAGATGGACTATCGGGCGCGATCGCCGAATCCGGTCAAGCTCGACAAAGTCGATCACCTGCCATGCGGTACCTCCTTGTCCGTCCGGATGGAGGGGGATCATAGCAGCCGTCGGCCGGTGATGCAAGACGGGCGATACGGCTCCCCTGCTCACACCTTCTTGACATCCGGGTGAAACTCTGATATCTTGAAGTATCTGTAGCTTGAAGGCAGACCTGACACGTCCCGCCTGACAAGTTCTGACTCAACGGCAGAGGTCCCATTGTCACACGGTAAACCCGTTGCAAGTGGGGAAGCGCCCGAGTCAAATCCCACGCAGATAAGTAGGAGGGTTTATCGATGGCCACCGGAACCGTCAAGTGGTTCAACGACGCCAAGGGCTTCGGCTTCATCGAGCAAGACAACGGTGAAGACGACGTCTTCGTGCACTTTTCCGCCGTGAACGAAGAGGGCTACAAGACGCTGCGCGAAGGCCAGACCGTGTCGTTCGACATCGAGCAGGCCGAGAAGGGCCCCCGCGCCGCCAACGTCAACCCGTTCTAAGCATCGACGACGACCCTGAGTCGACCCCGGCGGCGACCGTTCGGTCCTGCCGGGGTTCGTCAATTGCCCATGGCCGAAACGGAGGAATCGCCATGTCCAGCAAGGAAGAGCTGCTCGAACGAGACGGCACCGTCACCTCGGTGCTCAACAACATGATGTACAAGGTCCAGATCGACGACGGGCCGGAGATCCTCTGCTACACCACGGGCAAGATCCGTCGATTCCGTATTCGGATCCTGGCCGGCGACCGCGTCACGGTGGAGATGAGCCCCTACGATCTCGAAAAGGGCCGCATCACCTGGCGCCACCGCTCGTAACGATCGGGCCCGACGATTCCGCGTGTGACGTATGCCGTTGACGCCTTTCGCGAGCCCGGGTACAAGAGTTGTGCCGTGGAGGCTGCCAATGGCCGAGTCACTGACATACGAGGAGCGACTTGACGTGCAGGCCGACGTCCTGCGCCAGCTCTGGCATGCGGGTCACGCGACCCCGCTTGGCTTGAGCGACGTCCTTCAGCGATCCCTTCCGCAGATCGACCGTGCCCTTGACGATCTCATCGCCGGCGGCTACGTCTTCCCGTTCATTCGGGGCTCGCAAGACGACCCTGCCAGCGACCCGATCTACTGCCTGACGCGCGCCACCCGGCATCACATCGAAGCGATGCTCGCGCGAACGACGCGCTATCGCCTCCGGCGCTCCTGGGACGCGCTTCGGCGTGAGGAACTGTTCGCGCTGATCGCCAGCTGAGCCCGGCAGTCCCCCCTCTTTGCTATGGGCACGGAGTGGACCTCGGAACAACGCCAGCGCTTCCGGGAGGCGTTGCGGGGTTGGTACGAGCGCCAGCGCCGCCAGTTGCCCTGGCGCCAGACCGACGACCCGTACAAGATCTGGGTCTCGGAGATTATGCTCCAGCAGACCCAGGTGGCGACCGCCCAGCCCTACTACGAGCGCTTCATCGCCGCCTATCCCACCGTCCACGATCTGGCAGCCGCCCCCATTGACGATGTCCTGAAGCTTTGGGAAGGGCTCGGTTACTATGCGCGGGCCCGCAACCTCCATCGGGCGGCGCAGACGATCGTCGAGGCGTATGACGGGCAGTTGCCCGCGTCTCGCGACGAGCTGCTGCAACTCCCCGGGATCGGACCGTACACGGTCGGGGCGATCCTGAGCATCGCGTTCGGGCAGCCTGAGCCGGCGCTCGACGGCAACGTGCGGCGGGTGATGAGTCGCCTGCTGTTGATCGAAGAGGACCCGCGGCGTCCGGCGGTCGAACGAGCGATCCTCGACGAGCTGCGCGAGCTGATCTCGACAGATGCCCCGGCCGATTTCAATCAGGCGCTCATGGAGCTCGGCGCGACGATCTGTGTGGCCAAGTCGCCGCGCTGTCTCATCTGCCCAGTGCTCGAGCACTGTCAGGCTCAGGCCGCCGGACGCCAGTTTGACGTGCCCGTGACGCCGAAGCGCTCATCGCGGCCGCACCATCACGTGGCCGTGGGCCTCATTTGGCACGAGAACCGACTCCTGATCAGTCGTCGCCCCTCTGAGGGGCTGTTGGGCGGCTTGTGGGAACTGCCGGGCGGCAAGCAGGAGACCGATGAATCGCTCGAGGGCGGTCTTAGGCGGGAGATAGCTGAAGAACTCGGCATCGACGTCGCCGTCGATCGGCATCTCGTCACGGTGGAACACGGCTACTCCCACTTCAGCGTGACGCTGCACGCGTTCCAATGTCGCTGGCTCTCGGGCGAGCCGACGAACCTTGCCGTCAACGATTGGGCTTGGGTCCCGTTTGATCGACTGCGCGACTACCCGCTGCCGCGGGGCACGACGAAGATCCTTGACGCACTGGCGTCAGATCAGAAACGGGAAGAGGAAGAACGCCAGGACCATCTGCAAGAGGAAGAGTAGGACGTTGCGGATCTCGCCCGTGTCCACGGGCTGCCGGCCTTGGCTTCCGCCGTTTCCGCCCTCGTTGGCCGCTTCAAGCGCGAACGAGGTCTGGAACTCGCTGCCGTACTGGATGGTAAACGCCTGATCCAGATCGATCCCCTGTGGCAGCTTCAAGACGGCCGCGTTGACCTCCTGGGAGGGAACTTGGCCCGACTTGAAGCCGTCGGTGATCGGCTCAATCGCCGAGGAATTCAGCAGGAAACTGGCGCCGTTCTGGGCAAAGGAAATCTTGGTCGGCTCGAACGTGGACCGCTTCGTCGGCACGATCAGCGCCATCATCGCCTTCTGGCCCACATAAGGCCGGATCGAGTCCTTGAGGTCGTCGCGCAGGTTGCTCTGCATGACCTCCTCGTTGATAAAGACGAACGAGAGGATGAACTGGTTGTTATTGGAGTCGACGAAAAGCGTCGCAAGCAGTTCCGGATCGATGCCGGTCTTGTCGCTGATCTGGTTCTCCGCCCATTGTTCGAGCGGCGACTGCCCATGGGCCGTCGGTGCAGCCACCCCGACGAGCAGAACGGCAACCGTCAGGACGAGCAGTGATGATCGCTGGAACGTCGTCATTACGTGGCCCCCTTTATGGGTTTGCGGGCTCGGCACAGCAGCCCCCGTGCACGCCACCTCCAGGCCCGATGGGCGCATTATAGGAGGATGCCGAACCCAGGACAAGGCCCGCCACTGCTGCCACGGGCGGATCTCACCGCCTCAGATCCGCTCACGCTTGGGCTCGCGCGTCATGAGCTCGTCCAGCTTGATGCGGGGATGGGCGCCCTCGTAGAGGACCGCGTGGACCGCGCTTGTGATGGGCAAGTCAAGCCCCCGAGCTTCAGCGAACGCGTGGATCGCCCGGACCGCGTGGACGCCCTCGGCCACCATGCGCATCTCATGCTGAATCCCCTCCAACGACTCGCCTCGTCCGAGGCGCTCGCCCACGGTATGATTGCGGCTCTTGCCCGACATGCAGGTAATGACGAGATCGCCCAACCCCGCCAACCCGAAGAACGTCTCCTTCCGCGCGCCGAGCGACTCGCCGAGCCGCGTCATCTCCACGAGCCCGCGCGAGACGAGCGCCCCCTTGGCGTTGTCGCCGTGGTCAAGCCCATCGGAAATGCCGGCCGCCAGAGCGATGACGTTCTTCGTCGCCGCCCCGAGCTCGACCCCGCGGAGATCGGAGCTCGTGTAGACGCGGAACCGCTCGGTCATGAACGCCGTCTGGATCGACGCAGCCAGGTCAAGATCGAGGCCGGCCAGTACCGCTGTGGTCGGCTGCTCCTGGGCCACTTCGACGGCAAAGTTGGGGCCGGAGAGGGCGAGGACGCGCTCGCTGGCCAGCTCCTCCCGGATCACCTCGGACATCGTGGTGAGGGTTTTCGCTGAGGATTGAAACTCGAGGCCCTTGGTGAGGCTGACCCAGGTGGTCCGCTGCCCGTCCGCGCCCATCACGTCCCGGAGTTGCCGGGTGATCTCGCGCATCGCGAACGACGGAACCGCCAGGACTTGAACCTCGGCATCCGCAAGACGGGCAAGATCGGCCGTGAACTGCATCGCCGCGGGCAAGGCAACGCCCGGCAGATACGTCGGGTTCTCGCGTCGGCTCGACAGCGCCTCGACGGCGTCGGGACTGCGCGCCCAAAGCGTGACGCGGTGCCCCTTCCGTGCGAGGAGGCGGGCGATGGCCGTGCCCCAGCTGCCCGCGCCGACCACACCGATGTCCATCGTCAACGATCCCGACGGGGGATCAGTTCGTCGACGGCGGCTCGGGGATGAACTCGCAGGGGCACGTCGTGCCGCTCACGTCCTCTGACGTCAGCCACGTCTTGGCCGCGTCCATCGGGTTGTTTCTCAAGCGGGTCTCGAGCTCTTCCAGCTTTGATGACAGGGACGAGCGAAGCTCCTCCAGCAGGGGCGGCAACAGAACCGCCTCCGGATCCTCGGATGCGGCGCCGTTGTCCTCCAAGAGCGTTTCGGGATCCCGGTCGAGAAGCTCGCGGAACGCGTCCAAGGCATCCAACGCGTCGACGTACTCGTCCTCGGAGGCCGCGAGCTGAACGTCGGTGAGCGCGTCGTTGTAGCGGTCGAGCACGCCACGGGCGGCGTCGGCGAACTCGGGCAGCGAGTCGCGCAGCCGCACGATCTCCTGCCGGACGGCCTGCAGCGACGCGAACCAGTCGTCGATCACGAAGTCCTCGGTCGGCGTCAACCCGACGTTGTGGACCTTGTGGCCGTCGGGCGTGAAGTACTGCGCGGTGGTCAAGAAGAGCATGCCGCCCCCTGACATGTTGAAGCCGCTCTGCACGACGCCCTTGCCGAACGTGGTTCGACCGATCAACATGCCCATCTGATGGTCGCGGATCGCGCCGGCGAGGATCTCCGCAGCGCTGGCGGTGCCGCCGTCCACCAAAACGGCGATGGGCCAGTTGGGCACGTCGTTGCCGTAGCTGCTTGAGGTCTGGGTGCCCTGTTTCCGTTCTCGGACTTCGACGATCGGCTTGCCGCCGTCGACGAAGAGACTGGCGATCTGGATGGCCGCCTGCAGATAGCCGCCGCCGTTGCCGCGCAGGTCGAGGATCAAGCCGTTGATCGACGAGGTTCGGTCGCGAATGTCGCTCAGTGCTTGTCGGACTTCGTTCGGCGTGCTCTGGGCGAAGCGGTTGATGCGCAAATATGCCGTGTCGTCGGAGAGCAGCTCATGTTCGGTGGACGGGACTTTAATGTGGTCGCGCGTGATGGTGATCGTCTCCACCGTGCCGTCCTGGTGCTCGACCTTAACGTCGACCTCCGTGCCCGCCGGACCGCGCAGCATTTGGGCCGCCTCGTCGACGGAGAACCCCTCGGTGCTCGTGCCGTCGATCGTCAGGATCGCGTCGCCCGTCCGGAGGCCGGCGGCCTTTGCCGGGCCGCCTTCAATGGGCGAGATGATGACGATCCGCTCCTCACGGATGCCGATCCAGGCGCCGATGCCCTCGTATTCGCCGCTCAGCCCGGACTGGAAGCGCTCGTACTGCTCGGGCGTATTGTAGCGGCTGTAGGGATCGTCCAGCGTGGAGATCATGCCGCGGATCGCCTCGGTCTCCATGGTCTGGTGGCTGATCCGGCCCGGCTGGTAGAAGTTGCCTTGGATCGTCTCATAGGCCTCCTGGAGCCGGTCGAACGAGGCGTCACCCGATGAGGGGCTCCCGGTGGCGTTTGACGTCGTCGTGGACGAGTTGGAGCCGTTGTCGCCCTCGGATGACGATGAGGAGGCGTCCGATGGCTGGTTGCTGGCGGAGGCTGACTCCGATGGCGTGCCCGGCTTCATGTTGACGGCGTCGGACGGCTGCAAGACGCCCTGGGCCCATATCGCCGCGACGACCAGCACCACGGCGGCCAGAGCCCAGACGGTCAGTTTGCGATCCATGAGCGCTCCCTCCTTGACGATCTGGGCCATTATATCGACACAGGACGCTCGCTCCACCGAACGCTTGCTCGGTCTCGCGAGCTGCCCTATGCTGAGCACCGACCATGATCCACCACGTCGAGGGGCCGATCGTCGAGCATCACGAGGACTATATGGTCGTCGACGTCGGCGGCGTCGGATACCGCGTCCACACCTCGCGGGCGACCCGCGAGGCGTTCCACGGGCGGACCGATCCCGTCAAGTTCTACACGTATCTCCATTTGCGCGAGGACGCCGTGGCGCTGTACGGGTTCAGCTCGCCCGAAGAGCGCCAGCTCTTCGAGCTGCTGTTGAGCGTGTCGGGCATCGGACCGCGCCTGGCAATTTCGATTCTGTCCGCGACCACGCCCGGTCGGCTCCAGGAAGCCATCATGAGTGAGCAGGTCGAAGGGTTTTCGCAAGTCAAGGGCGTAGGGAAGAAGACGGCCGAACGCTTGATCATCGAGCTGCGCGACGCGGTCGCGGAGTTGCCGTTGGGCGGCGAGACGGTCCCGACGATGAGCCAGCGCGACGAGGTGGCGCTGGGCGCATTGACCGCTTCGCTCGGCTTCGGCGAACGGGAGGCCCGTCGGGCGATCGCGCAGGCCCGCGAGCACGAGGACGGGGATCTGCCGCCGGAAGCGCTCATCCGTCAAGCCCTGGAATACCTGTCGCGGTCGTGAGGCGTTGGACCGACAACGACGAAGGGCTGTGACCTCATGATTCTGCTGCACGACGAGCGCTGCCTCGAGTACGGGCAAGCCGGCCATCCAGAGAATCCCGAGCGGCTGCGGCGGGCCGTGGCGTACCTCAGGGAGCAGTCGGGCTACGCGTTCCGGGCCCCCGAGTCGGCGACCGATGAGGCCATTCGCCGGGTGCATTCCGAGTCGCATCTGGAGCAGTTGCGCACAGGTCGGTTCATGAGCCCGGACAACCCGAGATACGAGGGGATCGAGGCCTACGCCCGGCTCTCGGCGGGGGCGGCCATCCAAGCCGCTCGCGTCGGAGGATTCTCGCTGATGCGCCCGCCCGGCCATCACGCCGCGGACGGGCAGATCGCCGGATTCTGCTATCTGAACAACCTCGCGATCGCCGTTCGCGCAACGGAGCGACGGACGCTTATTGTGGATATCGACGGCCACCACGGCGACGGCACGCAGATCGTGTTCCAGAACGACCCTCAGGTGACGTTCGTGTCGCTGCACAGCTCGCCCAACTTTCCCGGGACGGGCCTCTGGTCCCACGGCAACTGCCACAACTATCCGCTGTCGTTCGACTGCGGGGAAGACCTCTATCTGGAGACGTTGGAGGAGGCCCTCGACGGGATTGACCTCAGCGACGTGGAGCAAGTGGCGGTCTCAGCGGGGTTTGACACCGACGAGCGCGATCCGCTCGCATCGCTCGGGCTCGCCATCGACAGCTATCGCAGGATTGGCGGGCGCATCGCCGAGCTCGGGCTGCCGAGGTTCGCCGTGCTTGAGGGCGGCTACGATCCCGAGCGACTCGGCCTGGACATCCACGCGTTCTGCCAGGGACTCGCCGACGACGCGTCCTATGACGAGGGCTGACACGCCGGA
>JAHEOA010000146.1 GCA_018609825.1 Candidatus Bipolaricaulota bacterium
CGATCGTGACCATCATCGGGCTGTCGCTGCCGTTTTTCCTGAGCGGATCGCTCATCGTGGAACAAGTGTTCAGCTGGCCCGGCCTGGGCCAGTTCTTTTGGCGCTCCGTCACCCAGCGAGACTATCCGGTCATCATGGCGGTGTTGACCATGACGTCGTTCCTGACGCTGCTCGGCAACTTTCTGGCCGATCTGGCCTACGGGTTCTTGGACCCCCGGATCCAATATGACTGACGCCTCCCTCGAACCCCGGTGCCCGTTGGCGTGCACACGTTCCCAGCCGGGGGCCGTGCCACCGGAACGGGACGGCGCAGACCGGCATCGGTAACCCGACACGATTGCGAGGTCACCCGAGGCAATGGCACAAGCGCACACGACCGTGACCGGCCAGAGCGAGATGCAAGACATCCAGGTGGCCGAGAGCCGCAGCTTCGCCAAGCTCTTCTGGCGCCAGCTGAAGCGCAATCCTCTGGTGATCGCGGCGCTGGTCGTTCTCGCGTTGCTGTACACGATGATGGCCACCTCCTTCCTGATCGAGGACTTCCCGCCGTACGACCCGAGCGAGCCGTTTGTGGGGCCGCGGCTCGAGGGCCCGAGCGAGGACCACTGGTTCGGGACGGATCACCTGGGGCGCGACCTGTTCAGTCGCGTCGTCGTCGGCTCACAGATCTCGCTCAACATCGGCATCATCGTCGCCTTGCTCAGTGTCAGCATCGGAACCATTCTGGGATCATTGGCCGGCTACTTCGGCGGCTGGCTGGACAGCCTGATCATGCGCTTCACCGACATCGTCTTGAACTTCCCGTTCCTGTTCTTCGCCATCACGATCGTGACGATCTTGGAGCCGAACTTCTGGAACATCGTCTGGGCCATTGGGCTGTTGTCGTGGACGAGCATCGCCCGTATCGTCCGGGCGAACATCCTGTCGCTGCGCGAACGGGAGTTCGTGCTGGCCGCGCACTCGCTGGGCGCGTCCGCACGGCGCATTATCGTTCGCCACATCCTGCCGAACACGATCGCCCCGCTGATCGTCTACGCCACGCTCCAAGTCGGGATCGCCATCATCGCGGAGGCCGGGTTGAGTTATCTGGGCCTCGGCGTGCAGCCGCCCACGCCGAGCTGGGGGAACATGCTCCAGCAGGGCAAGCCCTACATCAGCAGCAACATCTGGTTCACCCTCTTCCCGGGGCTGTTCATCTTCACGAGCGTCATGTGCATCAACTACCTCGGCGACGGGCTCCGCGACGCGCTCGACCCGAAGGTCGTGACCTGAGCCGTTCGCCGACGGAGCCGGCGGCACTCGAGGCCGTGGGAATGGCCCCAGCTTGCCGCGGCGTCTCCCACCCGCGACGGCGTGAGGTAGCGACGCACGCACGTCACGACCGTCCCGCCATCGCCTTTACAGGGTCTGGCGGGGCACCTATAATGGGAACGTGATCTAAGTGGCCGAACAAGCCCGTTCCCTTCCGAAGAATCGCGAAGCAGAGCAGGTCGTTCTCGGCAGTACGCTGATCGAGGCCGAGACGGTCATGCCGCCGGTCACGGAGAAACTCCAGCCCATTCACTTCTACTTCCGCGCCCATCGGGTGATCTACCAGACGCTGATCGAGCTATTCGAGACGGGCCAGCCGATCGACCCCATCACCGTCGGCAACCGCCTGGAGGAGAAGAACGTGCTCCCCGAGGTCGGCGGACGGGCTTACCTGAGCGAGCTCGTCTCGGCGGTCACGACGACGACGTCGGTGAGCTACTACGCCGACATCATCGCCAAGAAAGCGCTTCTGCGCGGGCTGGCTCAAGTGGGGCAAGAGATCACCGAGCTCGGCTACCACGAGGACGAGGAGATCGACGAGCTGCTCGACACGGCCGAAGAGAAAGTCTTCGAGATATCTCGACAGACGCTCAAGGAGAGCTATCACGCCCTCGGCGAGATCCTCCACAGTCATCTGGATCACCTGGAGAAGCTGCAGAGCCCACAGCGCAGCAGCGTCACGGGCCTGTCGTCGGGCTTCAAGGAGTACGACAAGCGGACCGCGGGCTTCCACCCGTCCGACTTGCTTATCCTGGCCGGGCGTCCCTCCATGGGCAAGTCAAGCTTCGCGTTCTCCATTGCGCGCCACGTGGCCCTCAAAGAGGGAAAATCCGTCGGCCTCTTCAGCCTGGAGATGACCAAGGAACAGCTGATCGAGCGGCTGCTCTGCGCCGAGGCACAAGTCAATCTGCTCCGCCTGCGCAGCGGCTACTTAGGCGCCGACAGCGACGCGTGGCGACGGATCATGATGGCGGCCAACCGCCTGCAGAGCACCAACATCCTGATCGACGATACCCCGGCCATCTCCGTGATGGAGATCAAGGCCAAAGCCCGTCGCATGAAGGCCGAGCACGGGCTCGATCTGCTCCTGATTGACTACCTCCAGTTGGTCGAGGGCGGCACGCGCGTGGAGATGCGCGAACAGGAGATCTCCTACATCACCCGCTCGCTCAAGGGACTGGCCCGCGAGCTGGACTGCCCCGTCATGGCGCTGTCCCAGCTCTCGCGTGCCCTCGAGCGTCGCGACTCCAAGCGACCTCGACTCTCCGACCTCCGGGAGTCCGGCGAGATCGAACAGACCGCCGACGTCGTGCTGTTCCTCTACCGGGAAGAGTATTACGAGGACAAGGCCCCGAGCGAGAACGGCGACGACGACGATCACACTGACGATTCGGAGTCGACGATCAGTCCGACGGAGGTCATCATCGGCAAGCAGCGCAACGGGCCCGTCGGCGCCTTCCAAGTCGGCTTCCACAAGGTCTACGCCACCTTCCACGAGCTCCATCCCTTCGGCGAGACGGCGACAGCCGGCCCGTCCGCGCAACCCCCGTTCTAGGCGCGTCCGTCCCACCCCGGCGACCTGTTGCCCTTCGGCGACATCCGGGCTATAATCGCCCGCACGTCTGACCTGGATCACCGGTCAGCCATTCAAAACGAACGCATAAGGGCAAGTGCACCAGCATGGCGGGCGAGGAGGCACCCACGACGCCAATGGACCCGACGCACGCGTTGCTCAGCGTGCGCGACGTCGTCAAGGACTTCGGCGGCCTGCGGGCCGTCGATCGCTGCAGCCTCGGCGTGCAGCCGGGCACGATCACCGGGCTGATCGGCCCGAACGGGGCGGGCAAATCGACCCTATTCAACCTGATCACGGGCTTCCACAACCCCGATCAGGGACGCGTCGTCTTCAAAAACCACGACATCACGGGGCTGTCGCCACATCGCGTATTCCACCTCGGCCTCTGCCGGACGTTTCAGATTCCGCATGAGCAACAGGGCATGACCGTCTTGGAAAACCTCATGTTGGTGCCGCCCAACCAGCTCGGGGAGACGTTGTGGAACCCCATCCTTCGGCCGCTGGCGGTGCGTCGCCAGGAGATGGAGATCCGGGACAAGGCCCACGACGTCTTGGAGTTCGTCGATCTGATCCACCTGAAGGACGAGCTGGCGGCCAATCTCTCGGGGGGCCAGAAGAAGCTGTTGGAGCTGGCGCGGACCCTCATGGCCGATCCGGATCTGGTGCTGCTCGACGAGCCGGGCGCCGGCGTCAACCGGACGCTGATGAAAAAACTCAGCGCCAATATCGAAGAACTCCGGCGCGATAGCGGCATCACGTTCTTGCTGATCGAACACGACATGGATCTGGTCATGTCCCTGTGCAACCCCGTCATCGTCATGAGCGAGGGGCGGGTGCTCATGGAAGGCACCCCCGAGGACGTCCGCAACGACCAGCGCGTGCTCGACGCTTATCTGGGAGGCCAGTATGCCGTTGCTGAGGGCTGAGGGCGTCACCAGCGGCTACGGCGACATGCAGGTCCTGGGCGAGGTCTCGATGTCGATCGACGAGGGGGAAATCGTCTCCATCATCGGCCCCAACGGCGCGGGCAAGTCGACGTTCATGAAGACGCTGTTCGGGCTGCTGAAGCCCTGGGAGGGCTCCATTCGTTTTCACGACAAGGAGATCGGCGGGCTCGCGCCCGATCAGATCGTGCGCGAGGGGATGTGCTACGTCCCCCAGGTGGCCAACGTGTTCACCACGCTGACGGTCGAAGAGAACCTGGAGATGGGGGCGTTCATCCTCCGGGACGGTGATCTTCAGGCGCGCAAGGACCACGTCTACGAGCTGTTCCCCCTGTTGAAGGAACGACGCGGCCAGCGGGCCGGCAAGATGAGCGGCGGCGAGCGCCAGATGGTCGCCATGGGCCGCGCCTTAATGCTCAATCCCCGGTTGTTGCTCTTGGACGAGCCGTCGGCGGCGCTGGCGCCCAAGCTGGTCGACATGATCTTCGAGCGCATCACCGACATCAACGCGACGGGCGTGGCCATCATGATGGTCGAACAGAACGCCCAAAAATCCCTGCAGATGGCGAATCAGGGGTATGTCCTAGCCAACGGCGAAAACCGCTTCGAGGGCACGGGCGAGGACCTGCTGAACGACCCGGAGGTCGCCCGGCTCTACCTGGGAGGCTAACGCATGAGCGACGATCCGGAGCGCCAACCTTCCCCGCCCGACAGGCCAGAGTCGAGTTCGTCGGACACCGCCCGGTCAGGGCCCTCCTCGGAGGTCACCCTGGCCAGCACGGCCGCGCCGCCGGCGACGCCGAGCGGCTTGCGGGGCCTCGTCGGGAAGTACGGGCGCGTCGTGGCGATATTGGCGTTCGCCGCGCTGCTGATCGCGCTCTGGTGGGAGTCCCCATCGGTCTCGCTGACCAGTTTCCTCGCGCTCACCATCCGCGGGATCATGCTCGGCAGCATCATCGCCGTCAGCGCCATCGGCCTGTCGCTCGTCTACGGGGTCGTCAAGTTTCCGAACTTC